>NZ_JARWAK010000013.1:0-116701 GCF_031451675.1 Halomonas koreensis
CCACCGGCTACTCCTGCCGCAGCCAGGCCAGACGGCTGTCGGACACGACCCTGGCGCACCCCCTGCAGGGCCTGCTGGAGGCGCTCAGGCGGGCCGGCTGATCCCGCGCCCACCGGCGCGCCGGTGGGCGCGCCCCCTGGACCGCGACGCATGACGGCGAGCCCATGAACCGCACCCTGATCCTGATCGGCCTGCTGCTGGTCGCCGCCGGGGCCCTGTGGCCCTGGCTCGGCAAGCTGCCCCTGGGGCACCTGCCGGGGGACATCCTGATCCGCCGCGGCCACACCACCTTCTACTTCCCGCTCACCAGCATGCTGCTGATCAGCGCCGTGCTGACGCTGCTGCTGTGGATACTCCGACGTTGACGCGTTATCGCCGCGATTCATCGCGTCGATCGATTGCATGTCGCGCCCGGCGACGCTAGGCTGCGCGCCCTTTCATCCGATGGAGCGCGTACGACGATGGAGCATGCCGGCCTCTCCCTGGCCACGATCGGCCTGCTGGCGCTGATCTGCCAATGGCTCGCCTGGCAGTTGAAGCTGCCGGCGATCCTCATGCTGCTGGTGGCCGGCATCGCGGCGGGACCGGTCACCGGACTGCTCGATCCCGACGCCCTGTTCGGCGAGCTGCTGTTTCCGCTGGTCTCCCTGGCGGTGGCGGTGATCCTCTTCGAGGGCAGCCTGACGCTGAGCTTCCGCGAGCTCGGCGGCCACGGCCGCACCGTGCGCCGGCTGGTGACCTGGGGCGCGCTGATCACCGGGCTGATCGGCACCGTGGCGGCGCGCCTGCTGCTCGACCTCAGCTGGGAGATGGCCAGCGTGCTGGGCGCCCTGCTGGTGGTCACCGGGCCGACGGTGATCCTGCCCATGCTGCAGACCCTGCGGGCCCGGGAGCACCTGACCCAGATCCTGCGCTGGGAGGGCATCCTGATCGACCCCATGGGCGCCATCGGCGCGGTGCTGGTCTACGAGTTCGTGGCCCTGGGCTCGGGCAGCGAGGCGGCCACCCAGACGCTGATGCTGTTCGCCCAGATGGCGCTGATCGGCTTCGGCCTGGGCAGCCTCGGCGGCTACTGCTGGGGCCTGGTGCTGCGCCGCCACTGGCTGCCGCGCCAGCTGCACAGCTTCGGCACCCTGATGCTGATGCTGATGCTGTTCACGGCCTCCAACCTGCTGTTCCACGAGTCGGGGCTGCTCACCGTGACGGTGATGGGGGTGTGGATGGCCAACATGCGCGGGGTACCGACCCGGCCGATCATCGAGTTCAAGGAAACCCTCTCGGTGCTGCTGATCTCGGGGCTGTTCATCCTACTGGCCGCCCGGCTCACCGTGGACCAGCTGGCCCTGCTGGGCTGGCCGGCCTGGGGCTTCCTGGCGGTGCTGGTGGGCGTCGCCCGGCCGCTGACCGTCTGGCTGTGCACCCTGAACAGCGGCCTCGGCCGGCGGGAGAAGGCCCTGCTGGCCTTTATCTCGCCCCGCGGTATCGTCGCCGCCGCGGTGGCCTCGCTGTTCGCCCTGCGCCTCGAGGAGGCCGGGCTGCCCGGCGCCGAGCTGCTGGTCCCGGTCACCTTCCTGGTGATCATCAGCACCGTGGTCAGCCAGAGCCTGCTGTCGCGCCCGCTGGCCCGCTGGCTGGGCGTGCAGCGTCCCTCTCCCGACGGCGTGCTGATCATCGGCGCCAACCCGGTCGCCCGCCAGGTGGGCGGGGCGCTCAAGGCGGCGGGCGTGAGCGTGGTGCTGGCCGACAGCAGCTGGGACGCCATCCAGCTCGCCAAGCGGGCGGGGCTCTCCACCTACTACGGCGACCCGCTCTCCGAGCATGCCGCCCAGCACCTGGAACTCAGCGGCATCGGCTACCTGATGCCGCTGTCGCCCTATCGCGAGCTCAACGACCTGGCCGCGCTGCACTTCGAGCACCTGCTGGGCCGCGATCGGGTCTTCCGCCTGGCGGTGGACGAGGGACGGCGCGGCAACCGGCCCCATGGCCAGGCCCTGGACCACCTGCCGCTGCTGTTCGGACGCGACGTGACCTTCGCCCGGCTGTCGCGGCTGGTGGCCGAAGGCGGCGAGGTGCAGGGCCTGCGCTTCGACGAGAAGACCCGCATGGAGGCGCAGCGTCACGCCCACGGCGGGCACTGGCTGCCGCTGCTGTGCATCGGCCCGTCCGGCCGGGTGCGCCTGGCCACCGCCGAGGGGGGCCTCTCGCCCCGGCGCGGCGACACCCTGGTGAGCCTGATCTTCGCCGACTCGCCGGCCCTGCACCCCTCGCCGGCCGGCTGAGGCCCGCTCCTGGCGACGGCGCCCCGACCACCTCGGGTGGTCGGGGCGCCGGCATCCCGGGAAGGCGTCAGCCGGGGCTCAGGCGAACAGCTCGGCCAGGGCCTCGCCGGGATCGTCGCGGCGCATGAAGGCCTCGCCCACCAGGAAGCCGTGGACGTCGTGCTCGCGCATGCGCAGGACATCGTCGCGGGTATGGATGCCGGACTCGGTGACCACGGTGACGCCGGCGGGAATCCGCGGCAGCAGGTCCAGGGTGGTCTCGAGCCGGGTCTCGAAGGTGTGCAGGTCCCGGTTGTTGATGCCCACCAGGCCGAGATCCAGGGCCAGGGCCCGTTCCAGCTCGGCGGCGTCGTGGACCTCCACCAGCACGTCCATGCCCAGCTCGGTGGCCTGGCGATGCAGGTCGGCCAGCCGGGCATCGTCCAGGGCGGCGACGATCAACAGGATGCAGTCGGCGCCGATGGCCCGCGCCTCGCTGACCTGGTAGCCGTGCACGATGAAGTCCTTGCGGATCACCGGCAACGCGCAGGCCTCCCGGGCCGCGATCAGGTAGTCCTCGTGGCCCTGGAAGAAGTCGGCGTCGGTGAGCACCGACAGGCAGGCCGCCCCGCCGGCGGCATAGGCCGCGGCGATCTCCGCCGGGCGGAAGTCCTCGCGGATCACGCCCTTGGACGGCGAGGCCTTCTTGATCTCGGCGATCACGCCGGGATCGCCGCCGCGGATGCACGCGTCCAGGGCCGCCACGAAGCCGCGCGGCAGCGACTGGCGCCCGGCCAGGGTCAGCAGCTCGGCCTCGGACACCGCGCGGCGGCGCTCGGCGACCTCGGCATCCTTGCGGGCCAGGATGCGGGACAGGATGGTGGGAGTGTCGGGGGGTCGGGTCATCTCGGGCTTCCTGGGCGACGTCACTGGGCGAAGACGCGGGTGAAGTTGGCCAGCTCCTTGAGCTTCTCGTGGGCCAGCCGGCAGTCCTGGGCGTCCTGGGCCAGGGCCACCCCTTCCTTGAGGCTGTCGGCGACCCCGGAGGCGTAGAGCGCCGCGCCCGCGTTGAGGGCGACGATGTCGGCGGCGGGGCCCTCACCGGTCAGCGCCTGCTCCACCAGCCGCAGGCTGTCCTCGGCGGTCTTGACCTTGAGGGCGTCCAGGTCGTGGCGGGCGATGCCGAAGTCCTCGGGGGCGATGGTGTACTCGCGGATCTCGCCATCCCTGAGCTCGGCCACCCGGGTGGGCGCGGCCAGCGAGATCTCGTCGAGGCCGTCCTCGGCGTAGACCACCAGCACGTGCCGGCTGCCCAGCCGCTTGAGCACCTCGGCCATCAGCGGCACCAGGGAGGGCCGGTAGACGCCCAGCAGCTGGTTGGGGGCCCCGGCCGGGTTGGTCAGCGGGCCCAGGATGTTGAACAGGGTACGCACCCCCATCTCCCGGCGCGGCCCGATGGCGTGGCGCATGGCGGGGTGATGGTTGGGGGCGAACATGAAGCCCACGCCCACCTCGTCGATGCAGCGCCCCACCTGCTCCGGGGACAGGTCGAGGCCGATCCCGGCCACCGCGAACAGGTCGGCGCTGCCCGAGGAGGACGAGACCCCGCGGTTGCCGTGCTTGGCCACATGGGCCCCGGCGGCGGCCGCCACGAAGCTCGAGGCGGTGGAGACATTGAACAGGTTGGCGCCGTCGCCGCCGGTGCCGACGATGTCGACCACGTTCTCGGCGGCGAGCCTCACCGGCGTCATCAACTCGCGCATCACCTGGGCGGCGGCGCTGATCTCCTCGGCGGATTCGCCCTTCATGGCCATCCCCATCAGGAAGGCGGCCACCTGGGCGTCGGTGGCCTCGCCGGTCATGATCGCCGTCATCACCCCGTGGGTCTGGTCGAAGCTCAGGTCCTGGTGGCGCATCACCGCGCCGAGGGCTTCCCGCATCTGCATGGCCGTCTTCTCCTTTGGCAGTGGCACGTGTCAGCGACGCTCGAGAAAGTTGGCCAGGAGCTCGTGGCCCTGGCGCGTGAGGATGGACTCGGGATGGAACTGGACGCCCTCGACGTCCAGCTCGCGATGGCGCATGCCCATGATCAGGCCCGGGGTGACGTCGTCCTCGTCGGTCCAGGCGGTGACCTCCAGGCAGTCCGGCAGGCCCTCGCGCGCCACCACCAGGGAGTGATAGCGGGTCACCTCCAGCGGCTCGTCGAGTCCGGCAAAGACGCCGCGGCCGGCATGGCGGATGCGCGAGGTCTTGCCGTGCATCACCTGGGGCGCGCGGCCGACCTCGCCGCCATAGACCTGGCCGATGGCCTGGTGCCCCAGGCAGATGCCGAGGATCGGCAGCCGGCCGGCGAAGCGGCGGATCGCCGCCATGGAGATTCCCGCCTCGTTGGGCGTGCAGGGCCCGGGGGAGATCACCAGGTGGCTGGGGGCGAGGGCCTCGATCTCCTCGAGGGTGATGGCGTCGTTGCGGTGCGTCTGCACCTCGGCGCCGAGCTCGCCCAGGTACTGCACGACGTTGAAGGTGAAGCTGTCGTAGTTGTCGATCATCAAGATCATTTCGGGCCTAAGCTCCTGATTCTATTCAGTCCAGCGACTCCACCACCCGGATCGTACTCACAATCCTACTCACAATGCCCGAATCAACCCCTTGCGAGCCGGCAGATACAAAAATGCCGCCTCGGCGGGCGGCATGATGCTCAGACACACGAAAGCCGCCCCGTCAGATTGCGAGGCGCCACTGCTTTGCGATGGTCATGGAGATAGAGGTCATGGCCGCTATAGTGTGGTGACGGGCTTAGACTGTCAAGACGGCCACCAGGGCAGGGAGGGACAGCGTGGCGAGAAGATATTTTTCATCGGTAGACGAGATGAGGGGCTGGCTCAAGAAGACGACTGGCTGCCTGATCATAGCTGTAGGCCTGGCAAGCAGCGGAACTCAGCTTGCCACCTCGTTCACATCGCCAGTGGATATTGGTCGCGCGATAGAGCAATGCGACATCAAGATTGGCGACCTCCCCTGCTTCGTCGAATATGAGCCGATCGACAACGGGGCCGCCGGTGGCGACCTGGACTACTCGCAGTTCATTGTGGCCATCTTCTTTGACATCTCGAGGGATGGGGTGCGCTGGACGGACAATCAGGATCGGCTACTCAAGGCTGTCGATGACGACTGGCTTCTGGTCAGCACCGATGAGGAGCCTGGCTACAGGATAGGCAGGCTGCTGGTCAAGGCTCCACATGATCCGAGGGAGACGTTGGCGATAGCCAACAGGATGGCTGACAACGGCAGCGTCACGGTCTCCTGGCCTAATGGTGAGGATTACCTCGAGTTTGGGCGCAATACGGACTGGGGTAATTTCAGCACCCGACCGATCTAGCTGATGGATGACTACACCCTCCTCCGCATCACCCAGTGGCGGAAGCGCCTCGAGCGGAACGGCTGGACCGGGATCAAGAGAGCCACCCCGCCCCACAGCAGCCTGATCGAGTATCACATCATATGGCGTGGCCACCTGGTATCGGGCCGGATCCGGCTGAGCGATCACTCGAGCCAAGACGTGTGGCAGCCGGGCACGACGATGAACATGCTCTTGCGCGGGACGGATGTGACGGATGGGGCGTGGCGAGTGGCCAAGGATCAGAACAGGCGCCCAGGGCAGGTGCATCGGCGGCTGCCGATGTGAGGAGAGCAGGCTACGCTGATGGCAGCCAAGGAAGGAGATCGCCAGGCCCTCGCACGCCCCGCGAGGCTGCGCTACCTTGGGCGAGCAACATGCCCAAGGATGACACCATGAAGCACATCGCGACTTTCTTCGCCGCGGCGGCGCTTGCCGGCTGCGCGAGCCTCCCCGGCCAGAACGAGCCGCCCCATTACGACTACCAGCAGCAGGCCGTGATCGCGCCCGGCTTCCCGATCGAGAGAGTGGATCAGCCGGCTGGCTACTCTTTCTCTGGGGTCGAGACGAACAGCGACGTCGCCGAGTACTCGGCATGGGACTCCGGCAGCGGGCAGATCAACAGCCACTGGACCGCCTGGCAATCGCTCGAAGGAACGATCAGCGTGGCTCAGGCCGGCTATCTCTGGGTGGACGGACAGACCTATATGAAGCCGCCCCAGTCATCGCAGGGCTACGAGTTCGTGAACGGGCGCAAGGTGCTGCATATGTTCGATGCCGGACGCTATGAGGTCGTGGCCGGTATCGCCCCCGAAGGCGCGCCCGATTGCGCATACGCCACGGGCCTGGCCATCACCTCGCGCGACGCCCGGCGGCGGTATGTCAGCACCCTTACCGAAGGGATCTCGTGCGACGAGCTCGGCAACGTGACGCCGTCGGATCGACAGGCTCAGCTGGAGCGCACCTATCGCGTGATGGGGCTGAAATAGCAGGCCCTCGCATCTCCTTTCGTGCCCGGCTACGCTGGGCGCATGGGCGCAGACACCGAAACCATCATTGGCCTGGCCTTCATGCTGCCGCTGCTTGGCCTGCTGGTCATGATCGGCATGCCGAAGGACTGGCAGAACCTCCAGGGCTGGCTGATGGTCAGCTACCTGGGGCTGCCAGGCGCCATCCTGGCCATCGCCCTGGCGGTCAACGTGCCGGTGCTGCTGTTCGGCGCGCTGTTCCTGGCCGGCGTCCTTGCCGCCAGGCGCTGATCACCCCGCTCTTGCCTCAAGCACGCGCTCGCCCAGGGCCCGCTGGATCTGGTTCTTGATCGCGCGCAACCGGTCGATGCGCTGCCGTTTGATCTCGCCGTCCAGGTTCGAGCGCCGGATCATGTCGATGCGCTTGTTGACGGTGTTTAGGCGGCGCTGGGCCCGGTTGAGCGGCGTGCGCAGGGCCAGCATGTCGCGACGCGATTCCGCCACCTCGGCAGCCTCGGCCAGGCGCCCCATCTCGCGCAGCTCCTTGACGTCGGCGTAGGCCCGGCCTGCCTCGCGCAGCCCCTCATAGAAGACGGTGCCATAGCGGGTATAGCGGTCCTCCTCGCCCAGATCACGATAGAAGCGCCGCACCGGCTGGAACTCGTGCCAGCGGCTTGCCGGCGCGTCATTGCCCGTCGCGGCCCGCCAGCCAACGTCACCGATGCCGGCCACCCATGTGCCGACCTGCCCCAGGTAGCCGCCGATCAGGTGATCGACCTGCACCGGGGACAGGGCCAACGGGTTGGTGTCCGAGCTGCCGATGGCGCCGACCGTGGCATTGAGCCCCTCGCTGATCCACTCTGCAGCCTTAGACGTGCTCGAGCGCTTACGCAGTTCGGGCGACAGACGGTCCATGCCCATGCTCTCGATCGGTCGGCCCGTGAAGGCGTCGTAGTTCGCATAGACGTCCAGAGCCGGCTGCATCATCTGCGGCACCGGGCTGAAGCTGAAGGTGTCCGTCATCATGTGCATCATGCGCTGGCGGAACAGCTTGCCAGTGGCTTCGTCATCCACGAACTGCTGCGTCACCCGCTCGGCCATGGTGGCGATGGCGCCGACCTCGAACGGCTTGGGAATGAAGAAGGCGTTGTCGCCGGCGCGGAAGAACCAGTAGGTATCCTTCTGCCAGTCCTCGAGCTTCTGGTATTCCTCGTCGTCCTGGTTGTGCAGGTAGAGCGCCACCGTGGCCATGGTCAGCGCGCCGGCCACCGTCCAGAAGCGGGCCGCGGCCTGCTTGTCGGTGGTGTTGGCCTGCCCCTTGCCGAACACCTCACCCAGCACGTTCACGCCCGGCTTGAAGCCTGAGCGGTAGATCTTGTCCAGACCCTGGATGCGGGCGTTCAGGAACGGGACGATGTCGATCAGGATGCGCACCGCCGGCCAGGCGCCGTGGGCGCTGAAGTCGATCAGATCGCGTGACTCGAACGCCGCCCGCAGCTCGCCGCCCTCGCGGTTCTGGGCATAGATCGCTGCCCGGTTGACGTTCTCCGCCGTGTTGTTGACGTCGTTCCACCAAGCCCAACCGCGGCGCAGCACGTCGGGGATGGCGTAGGGCCCGTCCACGATCTGGGCGTTGCGCATGTCGCGGGTCAGCTGGGCGCGCAGCTCGTCGGGGTTGTTCTGGTACAGGTGGCCGAAGTTGAACGCCGCCCCGCTGGCCATCATTTGGGCCCGGGTGCGCTCGTCCTGCCAGCTGCGGGCGCCGCCGATCACGTTCTTGAAGGCGTTCTTCGAGACGTCGTTGGTGGCCGTCGCCTGCAGGCTGTCGCGAATCAGGTTGGCGACCATGAACTGCGGCGTGGTGGTCGTCAGGTTGGTGAACACGCGCTTGAAGCCGCGCATCACCTTCATCATCGCCGAGTTCATGCCCGGGTGGGCCAGCGAGGTCAGGGCCTCGAACACCAGCGGGTCGTCGATCTGGTAGTAGGCCTTCTTGCCACCCTCCATCACGAAGGTGGACTTGCTGGTGTCGCGGCCGGTCTCCGGCACCTGCTCGGCCAGGCCGAGGCGCTGGGCGTTCTCCACCGCCTGAACCGCCGCCTGGTTCTTAAGGCTGGCGTCCAGCAGGTGGTGGAAATTCATCATGGTGTTCTGCAGCAGGTCGTTGATGTTCTGCGTACCGCCTTTGAGGCGCTTGTAGGCCTGCTGGCGGGACAGCCCGCTGGTGGCCATCTGCCCGGTGGGCTCGCCCTTCTCCTCGCTGAGGCGGTAGAACGGCACATAGAACTCGTCGCGCCACATGGCCCGCTGGTCGGCGCTGATGATGCCCGACTGTTCGGCCACGGCCAGCACGTCGTCGCGGTACTGCTGGAAGTCGCGGAACACCTCCTGGTAGCGAGCCGCCCGGTCGCTGCCGTCCTCGAGGCGCCCCTGGTCGAGCTTCTTGCCGGCGGCAATCTCGTCCTCGCTGAACAGGAACTCGCGGCCCTCGCCCTTGAGCTTGTCCGAGCGGTTGGCGGCGATCCACATCATGAAGCGCTCAATCTCGGCGGCCGAGCCCAGGCGGCCCAGCACCGAACCTAGGCCGGTCGAGCCGTCGTCCTGCAGCTGGATGACCTTCTCCTTGGGGTCGAGCCGGATGCGGCCGTTGTGCAGCATGGCGTGCAGCGCGCCGTTGGCGGCGTTGCTCATGCGGGCCAGCACCCAGCTCGAGCGCTGGATGTTCTCGCCCAGGGCCGACTCGCCGTAGAGCCGCTCGTCCATCTCCTTGAGCGCGGCCACGCGATCCACCATGCCCTGGCGGATCTTGAGTCCGGCGCGATCCCACTTCTCGCGCACCCAGTCCACGGCCTTCTGGGGCGGCGTGCGCGGCCCGAACTTGGCCATGAAGGCGCGCTGCGCGTCGGACAGGTCGTCGAACTGCTCGGAAACCGGAGAGCGCTGCTTGCCGCGCAGGCTGTAGAGCTGGATGTCCTCGCCCTGACGCTCGGCCTGCTGCCGGCGCAGGTAGTCCCGGCTGCGTTCGCCCAGGGCCAGCACGTCGGTATAGGTCCATGCGATCGAGGGGAAGACGCGACGCAGCAACTCGCGGATCTTGGCCACGGCGCGCTGCCAGGCCTTGGGCCGGATGCCCTTCTCCAGCAGGTGGGCGACCATCTCCTCGCCGATGGTGACGCGGTCCTCGCGCTTCGACGGATCGAGGAAGGGGTAGTCGCGCCGCACCTCGGCCAGCGCCGCCCGGCCTTCCTTGCTGTTGGGCAGGCTGCGGTAGAGGTCGAGCATCACTCGCTCGAGATCCTCGCCGAGCACGGCTCGCATACCCTTGTGGCCCACGGCCTCGTGGACGGCGACCTCGAGGCCCTCCTGGGCCGATTCCAGGTTGTCGGCGATGACGTAGAGATCGCCGCCGATGTACATGCCGCGCACGTCGGCGGGGTTGATGTCGCGCAGCGCCATGCCGACCAGGGCGGACGGCGGCAGTTCCTGGGCGGACTGGAGGACGCGCGCGTCGGCCAGCTCGGGGTGGGCTTTGATGGCGGTGGCCACGTCCTCGGCGCGTGGCGCCGGACGCAGGGCCTCGCTGCTGGGGTTGAGCGAGTAGAGCTCGACGCCGCGGCCCGTCTTGCGGTGCTCCATGGTGCCGATCAATCGGTCGAAGGCCGGCGCAATGCTCGCCATCTCGGCGTCCGTCGGATAGGCCCCACCCTCATCGTCGATGTTGACCAGGTAGTCGTTGCGCACGCCGTCGGCATCCAGTCGGTCACGAACATGCCGCTCGAAGGCGCGGGCCGCCATCTCGATCGGCGTGCCGAAATAGGGCTTGGAGCGCGGGGCGTCAAGCTCGCGGGAGCGGGCCTCGAAGCCGCTGTCCTTCAGCGCCTGGCGCATTTCCCGCCAGCGATCGGCTAGCTCTGCCCTGGCCGGGCCATCGGTCACCAGGTCGGACTGGTAGCGCCGCGAGCCCTGGCCGTCGGGGATGAAGTTGTCCAGGGCGTGGAACCACTCGTGAGCCAGGCTGCCCGGCCCGCCATTCTTGGTCAGGTTGATGACCACCTGCCCGGGCTCGTAATGGGCCAGCGCGGCACGACGGCCGCCCTTGCCGCGGGCGCCGAACGCCAGGCCGAGGGTGCCATCCAGTGACATGGCGCGCGGCGGCACGCCGAGCACGGACGCCAGATCCATCAGGGCATCATAGGCACTGTTCAGATCCTGCTGGCGGCGCGCGCCCTCGACATAGTTGCCGAACTGCACGCCTCGGAAGCCGAACACTTCACTGAACTGCTCGGGGCTGACATCGCCCTCGCGACGGTCCTCGCCGCCCCGCGGCCGGTTGCTGTCGCGGCGCATCTGCGGCCCGCGGCGGAGGGCGTCGATCTGCTGCTGCAGCGCGTCGCGGTTGGTCTCGAGATAGTCCACGGCCTCGGCCACGGAGCCGAAGCCGGCGCGCAGGCGGATGACGCGGCTGCCGGCCTTGAAGGCCAGGAAGCGGTCGCCGGTGCGCGTGTCGCGATAGACGTCGATCTGGGTCTGCCGGCTCTTCGGCTTGCCCTCCGTCTTCATCACGCCGTTGGCGATGGCGTTGGCCGCGTTCTCGCGCATGGTGTCGAAGTCGGTGGACCACACGCCGGTGTGCCGGCCGCGGTCGTCGCGCAGCTCGTAGACGGTCTGGTTGGGGCTGATCCGCTCGCCGTTGAAGATCGAATAGCCACCGCCGGCCTCGACCTTCCACTTCGCGGCCTTGGCGTACAGGCTGGGCTTGAACGGGGCGATCAGCTCAGCGGTGTGCAGCGCGCCCTCCACGGCGCGATACCGGCCGTCACCCTCCTGGGCCTTGGCCAGCATGCGCTCGAAGTCGATGTCGCCGGACAGGATGTCCCGGGCCAGGGTCTGCGCCTGCTCGAGATCCTGCATCCAGCGCTTGAGCTTGAATGCCTTGCGCGGCTTGGCCGGCACGCCGTTGCGCATCACGGCCACGAAGGCCGCGGCCCGAGGATCGACGCCCTCCTCGATCAGCTTCGAGTAGTTGGGCGCCGGGAAGGCCTCGCCGAGCGTGGTGTCGGCCGTGACCTCGGTGTCGAGGCCTGCCACCACCCGGTTGACCTGATCCTTGCGGGCGCCTTCGATGCGCTCGCCGAAGTCGTCGATCCGATCGGCCTGGCGACGGGGCTGCGGCTCTGAAGCCTGGGCGTCGGCATTCGGCTCAGGTGGGGTATCCTGCCCGCCCTCGTTGTCCGGCGAGGGCGGGGCATCCGCGTTCTCGGTGGGCGCTTCTGAGGGCTGCTCCTGCTGCTGAGTGGTTGCTGGCTCGGCCTGGCGGGCAGGTTCGGCGGGCGATGACTTATCCTGAGTGGGCTGGGGTTCGGCCTCGGGCTGTTGGGCTTGCTCCGCCTCTTGGCGCCCCTCCTCGAAGGCGGCGCGCAGGTCGTTGTTGGTCACGCCGATGGCGCGCCGGGCCTCGGTGATGTTGCGCGAGCCACCCAGCGCGGAGCGCATGCGCTGTCCGGCGTTGCCCTGCTGGATGGCGACACTGTAATCGCGGCCCGGCATCTCGCGGCCGATGTCGCGCATGATGCCGAGCATGGTGTCGCGCTCGCGGCCGGCCTGGGCCTGATCGCCCTCGATCTGCAGCGCGAAGCCGCCATCCACCTCCACCGCGTCATACCGCCGGCCCTGGCGCTTGGCGCGGCGGGCGTAGCCGCTGGCCAGCGCGCTGCGCCGAGAGGCAAAGGGTTGGCCATTGGTGCGGCGCTGCAGGCCGTCGTCTTGCGGCTGGGTTTGCTGTCGGGCGCTGCCGGCGTCGGCCTCGGCGCTGGGCAGGTCGCGGACCTCGGCCAGCACCTCGCCGATGGGGGCGTCAAGCCGGATAGCCCGCACACTCTCGCCCTGGTCGGCGGCGGCCATCCACTGGTGGTGGCCGTCCACCACATGGCCGTCTGACGAGATCAGGATGGCGCGGTCACCGCCCTCTCGGTCCTTGGCGGCCTGTACGCGCGCCTCGCTGAACTCGGCCTGGGTGGGCTTGAGCTGACCGGCGGGAACGGTCTCCTCACGGCTCTGGATGCCGCGGGCGGACAGGAAGTTGGCCAGCGCGCCGCGGTTCTCGGCCTTGACCTGGGGCATCTCGGCGCGAGGTACGCCGCGGGTGCCGGACTCGGGGGCGAAGGCCGTCCACTCGCTGTCGATCGGCTGGCCGCGCAGGCTGTCGGGCTGGCCCTGGGCTTGCGTTTCGGCATCCGGCGCGAAGCGCGGGTCAGCGAACGGCTGATCCAGCCCGGTGTTGGCGTTGCCGGCCGTCGGGCCGTCGCCGTAGACGATGCCCTGGTCGGCGATCTGTGGGCGGGCATTGGCCTGCTGCTCGCGCAAGCGCTCGGCACCCTGGCGTTGCGCGGCCAGGCCCTCGTCGCGGCGCACGTTGCGCGCCTGGGGGTCGTACTGGGTGGTGTCGGCGGTGGGGCCGGCGGCGAAGATGGTCTCTGGGTCGCCTGCCGGCAGGCGGCGGCCGTCCTGGCCGAGCAGGCCGGCCGGGCCTTGCCGCCCTTCTTCCTCGCCCACCAGCTCGCCTTCGCGATGGGCCGGGCGCTCGTCGGTGCCCTCGCGGCGCAGGGCATCGCGCAGGTTGGCGCCGATCTGCTCGGCGCGGTTCACCATGCGCTCGGCCTGGGCGATGTTGCCGGCATCAAGGGCCTGCTCGGCACGGTCGATCATGCGCGAAATATTCCGCAGCCGGGTCTGTCCCTGGTAGCTCGACCCCCGGGCCATGCTCTGAAGGTCGTCCAGGTCGCCCATGGCGAGTTGGACACGATTGCCCACTTCGGCAGCCGCCCGAGGGTCCACGCTGGGTCGCTCGGCTTCTTCCTGCTGAGCGACAGTTTCCGCCTGCTGGCCGGCCATCGCCTGATCCAGAGCATCGCCGCCCTGAGCCTCGGCCTGCTGCCGGGCAGCCTCGATACGAGACACCTGGGTGCGCGCCTGCCGACGCTCACCGAGGCCTGCCGGGGCGCCGGCCAGGCCGCCCATCAGTCCGCCGGCGGCGGCCTCGTCTACCAGCGCCTTCATGTCTACCTCGGAGAGGTTGCCGAGAAGCGACTCGCCGTTGTTCTCGACCCAGTAGTTGGCGTGCTGACCAATGAGCCCCTGCAGCCCCTCGGTGGAGGCCTCGCCGATCAAATTGGTCAGTGATCCAGAGCGGGCCGAGCCCAGGGTAGAACGGCCGGCTTGCCGCCGAAGATCGCGCAGCACGCTGTCGCTGATCTCGTTGGCGGCCTTGTCGGCCAGCTCATGGGCGCCGGCACGGCGCAGCAGGCGCACCGGCGTGATGGCGTCCAGCGAGCCCGCCAGGGCGCCGTGGGCGAGCGAGACATCGAGGTCTTCCGTCTCGCCCATCAGGGCGCCGGTTTCCATGCCGACCGATGCCCCGGCGGCACCGGCCGCCTGCCCGATGCGAGCCGCTGCCTGCTTGGCGGCGGCTCCAGCCAGCCCGCGCGCCGCCAGGCCACCCGCGCCGCCACCGGCCACGGAAGCGGCCATCATCGGCAGCAGGTTGCCGGCGGTGTAGCGCGCCCACCGGAAGGCATCGCCCGGGCCGCGAATGTCGGTGAAACCATAGCCGAGATCGTTCTCGGCGGCCTCGTCCATGTTGCGCTGGTAGACCTCGCGGCCGGCGTCGAGCAGCCCTTGCGACTCGGTGGCCTCGCCGGCAGCCATCATCAGTCCGCCACCCATGCCCTGCAGCTGGTCGATGCCGGCGGACAGGCCCGCCATGAAACCGGGCTCGCCCTGATCAGGCTGGCCGGCGCCGGGCTGGCCGGAATCGTTGCCGCTGACGTAGGCGTCGAACTCCTCGTCGCTGAAGTACTGAAACTCGGGTGAAGGACGGATCAGCGACTTGATCTCCTCGTCGCTGCGGTTCTGGAGAGAGGGGTTACGGCGGCGGATGTCGTCAATCAGGGCCATCTGGCGTTGTCTCCCGACAAGGCGTAGTAGGACCGGGCGCAGTCTGGCGGGGTTCAGCCAGCCCGTCCCGGCGGGTGATTACTGGTCGTCCAGCTCGATGGGTACGCCCAGGTCTTGCAGCTGCATGATGCGCTCGGCGATCCACCGGCGCTGGTCCTCGGATACGTGCTCGCTGCGGCTAACCTCGAGGAGTCGGTCGGCGACCGCCTGGGCGCGTTCGATCGTCTCTTGGCTGGCTTCTGCGGTGCCGCCATTCTGAGCGAGGAACCTGTCCTGCATCACCGGGCTGCTGTAACCCCCGGTGCGCTCGCGGTAGATCTCGTCGATGACGGCATCAGCCTCGTCCTTGGCCTCCTCAGCGGCGGCCTTGACGTCACGCTGTTCGAGGAAGCTGGACTGCTGCTCTCGCTGGCGAGCGATAATGCCGCGGGCTGTATCCCCCGCGGGCGCTTCACTCCGGCTGCCGGCCGCCTGGCCTTCGGTCGCGGGCTCGGCAGTCGTCGGGGGCGGTGTACTGTCGGCGCCGTCACCCTCGCCCGCCATCAGCCGCTGAAGCGGGGTCTGGCCACTTCCGCCGCCCAGCAGGGCGTCATACTGCCCCTGCAGGCGGCCCAGTTCAGCCTTCTCCTCGGCGGTCAGCTCGCGCATCTCATCGCTGGCCTGGGAGCGGATGGCCTCGATGCGATCCTGGATACCGTCGAGCTGATACTTGTCACGATCAGACAGCTCGCCGTTCATGCCGCCGCCGATCTGGGCACCCTCGGGCAGGTTGGCCGGGCGCGAGGCGTTGCGGCTGGGGCTGTACTGCACCAGTCCGCCCCCCTCGGTCTTGATCAGCTGCCAGTCGTTGCTGCCCTCAGCCAGGCTAGCGGAATGCCGGGCGTTCTGGTTGCCCTGGCGGTAGCGCTCCTGCTCCATGCTGTAGCCGTGGCGCACGCCCAGTTCGTCCACGTTGTAGTCGTGGCGCTGACCCAGCTCGTCCAGGCGCTGCCCGTGCTGCACCTCGTCACGCTCCAGGGTGTTCTGGTGACGAATGCCTTCCATCTCCCTGGCGTTGTCTTGCTCAAGGGCCATCAGCGCGCGCTGCCGCTTTTCCTCGATCTGGCCCTGGGCGTTCCACTGCATCGCCTTGCCGGCGCCGGCCAGGGCCCCGGCGAGAATACCTGCTGCCATCACGCACCTCCTTGCGGGTCACGTGGGGCCTGCTGTGGTTGTGGGCGCTGGGCGGGCGCCTGACCGCCACCCTGCTGGGTGCGGCCCTTGGCCTCGCGCATGCCTTCGATCAGCTCCCGGAAGCGTGCACGCTGCGACGGCGACATGTCCTGAGCCGTGGCCTGGCCGAACTGACCAAGCGCGATCATGAAGCCGGCCTCGATGGGCTCGCCGTTGCCCTGCTCGGGCAGCAGGCCCATCTTGACGGCCATCTCGCCCACCGACTGGGCAGCGATCATGGCGGCCTGGATCATTACGCCCGGTGGCACAGTACTACCCTGGTCGCTCAGCGCCTGCCAGGTGGTCAGCATCAGCTGGGCCACCACTCGGCCGATGGCGTCTTGCGGTGCGTCGGGCTGCTGCTGGAGGATGCGCTTGACCTGCGGGAGCATCGGCCCATACAGGGCATCGAGCATGGCGTTAGCGATCTGGTCACGCTGCTGGCCGCCCTGCTGGGGGTCCATGTCCACGCGCGGATCGCCGCCGCTCTGGGGCGGTTGATGGGAAGGCTGTGAGGGGGCGCCCGCTGGCTGGGGCGAAGGGGTCGGCTGCGGCCCGCCCTGGGGCTGGCCCATGCCTTGCTGAAGGATTCCTGCCATGTGTCGTCGCCTCCCGGCGAGTTACGAATAGAACGCTGCGGCGTAACTGGCGTAGCCGTCGAAGTCCACCGGGCCGTAAGCCGGCGTTGCCACACTGGGTGTTTGCACCGCGCCCGGCGTCGAGGCATCGGACACCATTGTAGCATCGCCCTCCGCGCCCATACCCGTGCCGGGTGTGCTGCCCGAGCCATCGAAGCCGTCCATGGCTACCGAGCGGCCCAGGCTTCCGCCCAGGGCGCTGCCACCCAAGGCTCCCGCAATGGCGCCGGGCGCCCCGAAGGCCGATCCCAGTCGGCCGCCCAGTAGCCCGCCGGCACGGCTGCCTGCCAGGCCCCCTATCGTGCCTACGGCCTGACGCCCGATATTGGATGCTAGGCCGGTATCGACATTGGTGCCGAACTCGGCGTTGTGGGCCTCGGCATCCTGCGCGGCATCGTAGCCGCGCGCCACTGTATCTACGGCCATACCGGCGGCCGGATTGGCGACACCTGCCACCATCGCCGCCACGCGCCCCACGATACCGGGTCTGGCTTGCTCCGCGATGTTCTGCTGCGCCATCGCTGTCTGCTGCGCGGTGCTCATCGCCCGGGCATCGACCTGGCCAGCGAAGCCGGCAGCCGGTGTGGCATCCACCTCGCCGGTGAACGACGCGATAGCACCACTGGTGATGGAGTCAAAGCTCGCGGCCTGGTCAAGCTCGCTGCGCCGAGTCTCGGCTCGCGTCTGAGTGGCCATCTCGGCTCGCGTGCTAGGCGTGCTGGGCGCACTGGCACCCCCGCCCCCCGATCCATCGGTGCTGGCGTGGCCACTGCCATAGCCAGACCCAGAGCCTACGGTGCCCAGCTCGCTACCGAGACGGCCGCCGCCAGACGAACCGCCGCCGGTGCTGACGCCGCCGGTATCCACTTGGCCACCGAAGCCTCCGCTGTAACCGCCACCGCCGCCGCTGCTACTGGAGCCACCGCCGTAACCGCCGCCGGTGGCTGAGTCTGCCCAGCCCATATCAGCCTCCCGAGATCATGCCGCTTGAGATCAGGCCCTTGCCGGCCAGGGTGTTCAGATGGCTGCCATAGCCATTGACCTCCCCCGGCTTGGCCATGCGGTCGCGGCGCTTGCGCTCGTACATGTCGCGCGCGAAGGCGCGCTGATCCTTGGCTTGTTCGTTCTGCAGATAGGCCTGGCCCACACCTGCGGCAATACCGCCAAGCATGTTGGCAGCCTCGGGATTCTCGCTCAGCCAGTTGAAGGCGTCGGTGGCGAAGCCGGCGACGGTGTCGAAGCCACCCGATACGGCATCGCCCACACTGCTCATCCAGTCCATGATCGGTCTCCTCGAGGGTTACAAGTTGGGGAACAGGCCCGAGTTGCGCAGGAAGCCGGACATGTTCTGATACAGCCCTTTCTGGAACTCGATGTCGGTGTCGCGCATGCTGGTGATCTGGTCGATCATCTTCGTCTTGTCGGCCTGCGAGATGTCGGGATTGGCGTTGATGTTGGCAATGCCTTCCATCCCCTGCGCGACAATGTCGGTGATGTTGTTGGCCATCACGCCCCAGGCATTGGATGCCGATGTGGCGCTGAGCTTGCCCAGCTCCTGCTGATAGCCTGCATCCTGTTGAGCAATGGGCAATGCGCTGTTGATCATGGCGTTCTGCGACGCCCCGATACCCATCGAGGAATTGAGAAGCCCGCGCTGATTCGCCTGCTGCTTGCCCTGCGTAGCCGCGGTCTTCATCAGCTTGGAATTGCTGTTCAGGATGCCGTTGAGTTGGCCCTGAACGGTGTCGTTCGCTGCCATGTGTCACCTCCCGGTGAGTGTGAAGTGGCGGGCTACCAGGTGATGGAGTCAGCCTCGCTCACCGTGGCAGCAGCCTGCACCTGCTTCACCAGTCGCTGCCGGCGGCCGGTGAGCTCCTGCGCCTGAATGAAAAGCTCGGCGTTCTCGCGCACCGCGAGGCAGAGGTCGTAGAGCGTCTCGGTGCCGTCGTTGCCGTTGCGGCCGGCGAGGATGCGGTCGAGCACCGGCGTGGCCGGGGCGGTGCCCTGCTGGCCGGCGTCGTACCAGGCCAGGTAGGCCTGCGATTCCGCGTCCTGCTGCCCCCATCCCTGCTGCTCCTCGATGGGGTATTCGCGGACCATGGGGGCTACCTGCTCGCGATAGCCGTCGTTCACGCGCTGCACGGCCGCCCGCTGGGCCGCCTCGAGCTGCTCGGCCGCCGTCGGCGCCGGGGTGAATGTCTTGATCGTGCCCATCAGAGCGTCGCCTCCCCTTCCAGTCGATTCTCGTAGTTCGCCGCGCCCCAGTACCACGCGATCAGATGCACGGTGAGCACACCGTCCACGCGCTCGGCTCGCTGGATCGGGCAGCGAGGCAGCGTGGTGTCGAACTCCGTCGCCACGCCATCGGGCATGTCTGAGAAATCGAACGTATCGGTTTCGCCGTTGACGGTGGCTGTCAGCACGTCTCCGTCGGCGGTGTAGTCGTAGACGATGAAATCGTCGACCGGTGTGTAGTTGACTTGCATCCCCATCTCCTATTGATACCAGTAACCCTCGATGCGAAGCCGGACATAGCCAGTCGCGTTCACTGTGGGTCTGTCCGAATCCGGGCGGAACAGCACCCTGACCTCACTACCGCTCCACGTAGCCGGGTCAACAGCTGCAACGACTCGGGACAACCGATTCCACCAATCTGCGTTGGCCGGGGCGCTCTCAGGCAATGTATCGAACAAGATGCCCCCACCGACGGTAGAGCCCGGATCCAATGCGACGGGCAGCGTGAATAACTGGAACCCGCTGTCGTTCAGAGAAATTAGAACGCGAAGGATAATCTCTGCCCTTCCGTCTGCGTGGCGAGCGTACTCACCATTCGAGTTACTCCCCGGCTCCACCTCCCGATCCGCGACGAACCGATCATTCGCCGCGTCGTAGGTGATGGTGGTGTCGGCGTCGGTGCGGATATACCCCGCCGGCAGCGCCACGCCGGTCACTGTGACCAGCGTCTTCGCGCCCAGGCCGTTGACGCTGACGGTCGAGGCGCCGGTGTTGGCGGCGCCGGCGCGGAACCGGTACTGGTCGCCGTCGTTGTAAGCCGTGGGCGCGGCGTCGGCGTAGTTGACGCTCAGCACGTAGGCGTCGGCGGCGCCGCTGTCGGTGGCGTAGGCGCCATTGCCCAGCCGGTAGGCGGTGGCCAGCTTGCCCTGGTTGACCTTGGCCTGTGCCGCCCATTCCGCCATGGTGCGGGTGTCGGCGGTCTGGTCGGCGGTGATGTCGAACAGGTTGGGGTCGCCGAACGAGGCCGCCTCTTCCGCCCACTCTCGCGAGCTCTTCTTCCCGGGTTCGGGCTCTGTGCCCTCCGCCCAGGCCTGCGACTTGTCCCGCGCCGTTTCGGCGGCAGTCTTCGCGTTGCCGGCAGTCGTGGCGCTATTGGCTGCGCTGGTCGCGCTGTCATCGGCGGCCGCGGCGGCATCGATGGCGTCCTGTCGTGCCTGGTTGTAGTCGGCGCTGCGCACCAGCATCGACTCCCAGTAGGTGCTGCCGCCGGTGTCGTTGGGCCCGGTGCCGGTGACGGGAGCGATGCAGACATAGGACTGGCCGTCGTCCTCGACGCAGTCGTACTCCAGATAGGGTTCCAGCGGATCGTAGGCGCCCTTCCAGTTGAAGCGCACCCGGCCGAGATTGAGCGTTGGCATTACAGCGTTACCTCCAGTTCACCGGCGGCATTGACGGAGAAGTTGCTGGCGTCGGAGTAGCCGGCGAAGTGCGCGATCAGGTCCGGGCCGCTCAGCTCGAAGTTGAGGAAGTCCATGGTGGTGGTGTCGTTGATGTTCTGCGCTACCAGGGCGGCCTCGTCGGCGGCGTCGCTGGCGGTCTGGGCATCGTCCGCCACCTGCTGGGCGGTGGCGGTGACGTTGCTCTCGACGCCCTGGATGCTGCTCTCGCTCTGCGCTGCCGCGGCGGCGGAATCGCTGGCCTCGCCGGCCTTCGTCGTCGCCGTGCTGGCGGCATCTGTAGCGCTCTGTTCGAGGGTCTCGACGCGCGACTCGGCGGCGGCGGTCTCGTCACGATAGCCCCGCGCCGCCTGCTCGCTGCCACGGGCATCCAGGGCATAGAAGATGGCGCCGCGATAGCCGTTCTCGACGGGGTCGAAGCTGCTCGCCCACTGCTCGGCGAGGTCGCGCGCCGCCTCGGCGGCAATGCGCGCAGTGCGCACCGTGTCGGCGTCGATGGCCAGATACCAGAGGCTGGTATTGCCGAAGGCCGGCGTGGCGCCCGAGGTGTGCTTGGCGACGATCAGCACGTAGAGATTGGTGGTGTCGGGGTCACGCACCACGTCGTTGAGGAAGTAGTCGGTGTTCGGCTGCCAGTCGCCGCGGTTGAAGAAGCCGGACACCAGCGCCAGGTTGCCGTCGGTATCGAAGCCCAGCACGCGGTTGCGCCGCTGCAGGGTGGTAGCCGAGAACTCCTGGCTGGGCATGCCCGCCTCGAAGGGGAATTTCAGCGAGCGCCGGGTGTCTTTCTCGACCTCATAGAAACCCGTCGCGACAGCGTCGAACTTCTGGTCCACCGCCTCGCCTTCGGCCGTGGTGCCGGGCTGGAAGCGCTGCCCTTCATCGCTGTTGTCGTAGTAGGTCTCAGCCACGGCGATTCCTCCTCACGTCGAACTGAAGGTCGTAGCCCAGCAGCTCGTGGGATGGGCTGTCGGATTCCGAGAAGATGGCGAAGTTGATGCTGGTGCCGGTGCCGCTCACGTCCAGCGGCTCCTGGCCCAGAGTGGGCACCGACCAGTTGAACTCGCCCCAGTTGTCCACGCCCCACAGGCCGCCGCCGAGCATGAAGTCGATCGGCGAGCGCCGCGGGCGCCCGGTCTGGTTGTCGCCGTAGTCGAAGTCGGGCTGGATCCAGATGCGCGCATCGCTGCCGGCCCGCACGTCGAAGAAGGCGCGCCGGAAGCGCTTGCGGGTGCTGGGGGACTTCAGGTCGGTGTAGGCCAGGGTGAGGAAGGCGCGAATCGGCGTGCCGTTGAAGGTCTGCCCCTGGTCGAGCCGGAAGACGCTGCCCTGGTCATCGCCGAACAGCAGCACCTCCTCGCCGCTGGCCAGCTCGCCGGCGTGCGTCACCGCCACCTGGTCGGGCAGCTGCACTTGGGTGATGCCGCTCGAGCTCATGTAGAGCCCGGTGCCGTTGTCGAAGAACACCCGGTACTGAGCCTTGTCCCGCGACACGCTGCTGGCCACAACGCGATCGGCCAGGCCGGCGGCAGCGAACAGCGGCTCGACGTTGCGCCCGGCCTGGAGCGGCGAGAAGTCGCCATAGCGCTGCGTCGCTTCCAGCGTGGTGATGCCGCGCTCGCCGACGAAGTAGGGCATCATCAGCGACTGGCCGGAGTGGGCACGCGCGCCGGCGCCGGGGACGGTGATCTCGAGCAAGAAGTCGGCGGCGCTGGTGCCGCGCAGGGTTTGCACCGAGTCACGGCACAGCACGTGCAGCACCCCGCCGACGCCTTTCAGGATGCCGTTCAACTGCTGGCCGACGCCGATCTCGCCGGCGCCACCAGTCGATGCATCCCACCCCGCCGGATCGCCGATGTTGGAGAACTGCAGGCTGCCGGCGGCGAAACCCAGGAACAGGTGGTTGTGGTGCAGCGCGATCATCGTGGCGCCGGAGGGGGCGTTGGCCAGCACCGTGAGGGTGCCGTCCGCCTTGATCTCGAACGGCTGGCCGCCGCCGACGCCATACAGCGCTTTGCCGCTTTCCGTGGCGTAGGCGTTACCCTCGTCGAACTCGTGGCGCCCCGCCGCCAGCTCGCCGCCGGCACCCATCACCTCCCAGGTCGTTTCATCCAGGCTGAGGCGGTAGAGCGTGGCCGTGCCACCGCCGGCATCCTCGCGCACGGCATAGTGCCGATCGTCAAAGGTCGCCACGCCCAGCACCGGGCCTTGCCCCGGCACGACCGGGCCCAGCTGGGCATAGCCATCGATGCGGCGATAGCCGCCGGTGACCGGGCACTCGTAGTTGATGCAGGACAGCGCGGCGCCGGGCTGAAGCTGCCGCGGCGGTGTGACCAGATCCAGGCCGCCGCCGAGCGGAATGTAGGCCGATTGGGTCATGCCACCGGCCCTCCGAAGACATCCATCGCCGGCAGCTCTGCGTGCTCCATGGCGGTCATAACGCTCTGCTCCCCTCTCTGTGCCTTCTGAGCCACCTCAGGAGCATTCTCGTAGAGCGCATAGGACAGCATGGCGCGGTAGACGATCAGCATGTGGTAATGGCCGGGCATGCGCGGCGTGTCACCGTTGGCGGCGAGCGTCTGCGGCGTGCGGAAGTACTCGAAGCTCAGGGTGGTATTGGCGGCCGGCGGCGGGGTGTCGAGACGCAGATTGCCGTTCGGCATGCGCGTGATGACGGTCGGGTGATCCCGGCCGCTATCGCTGCGATAGCGCTCGCGGAAGATCTCCCATTCCAGTTCGACAAGGGGGTGGCTGCCGGCGCGCAGCGTTGCCGCGTCCCAGCGGTCGATATCCGCCGGCGGCGAGTACTCGCGAAAGTCGGGGTCCAGCGCGACGCTGGCCTCGGCCCAGGCGAAGCGCCAGTTGCGACGCTCGAGCTGGATCTCCCGCCAGGCCTGAGCCACCCAGCCGATCAGGCGCTGATACTCGCCGTGCTGGCCGGTGACGGCCGCCGGGCCGGTGCCGGCGGCGCCCACCTCCTGGCGCAGCCGCTGGCACAGCTCCAGGAAGGTCATGGCTTACTCCACGACGTCGAGGACGGAGTAGGGGTAGGACGGCACCTCGACCCACTCCTCGCTCTCGGTGTCGAAGCGTGTCTCGACGGCGTTCTTCAGGCTCTGGAACAGCCCCTCGCCGATGGTCACGGTCTCGCCACGCACGATGCGCACGCTGCGGCCGTTGCAGCCCAGGAAGACCGGCTGCTTATCCTTGCCGTCCTTGTGGATCTGGACCTTGTAGCGCTTCTCGCCACGGCGCACGGCGATGCCGGTGTCGGCCTCATTGGTCGAGGGCTCGTCCTTGGGGTCGGCCTGGCCGAGCTTCTCGCGGATCTTGGCACGAATGGTGTCGTCGCCAGGGTTGCCCTTGAGGCTGATCTCGAGGATGCGCGCCTGCTCCTTGAGCTCGTCGGAGGTCAGGGCGTTGAGGTCGGTGGTATCGGTCATGATCTAGCTCCTGCGGCCCTCACGGGCGGCATGGTCGAGGAAGAGCGGGCCGCCTGTGGGCGGCCCGCTCGGTCACTGGCTCGCGCCAGGCTTACAGGTCGGAGGCGGCCACCTCAAGGCGGACCATCCAGGCCTCGTTGGCGCGGAAGCCCTTCCAGTAGGTCTTCCAGCCCACCCAGCCGACTTGGCCGAGCTTGTCGTTGGAGTCGATCTGACCCGGCTGGCGGATCTTCATCTCCACGGCTTCCTTACCCTTGAGGGCGATGTGGCCGTAGGCGTCCTGCCCGAAGTAGACGATCGGGTAGACGTCGGCCTGGCCCGGAGAGCCGCCGGAGGTGGTGATGACGCCGTTGGTGGTCGGGTCGCCGCCGGCATCCTCGAAGGCCTCGAGGACCGGGGTCAGGACGTAGCGCACGTCCTCGACCTTGCCGATCTCGTAGGGCAGCGGTTTCATGCTGCCGTACTTCTCGGTGGGCACGAAGCCCGGCATGTCGCGGATGTCGGCCTCCAGGTGGGTGTGCGCCACGGCGATGAAAGCGGCATCGATGGCCTCGGTGCCGTACTTCACGCTGGAGCTCACCATCTTGGTGACCTTCTTGGCACGCTCGACCTTCAGGGCACGGGTGACGGCGCGCTGCTTGGCCAGGCTGACCACCGAGTTGACGTCGGTGCGCGCGGAGCCGTTGGCGTAGAACACATTGGTCCCGCCGCGCAGGATGCCCCACATCAGCGACTCGATGGTCTCGGCGGACTGCTCGCCGGTCAGCTCGGTAGCGTCCTTGAGCACCGGATCCTCGGCCAGATCCTGGACCTTGTCGGTCAGCTCGACGACGTCGCCATACTGGTCGAGGGTGACAGACACGTCCTCGTACTGCATGGCCTTGGAGGTCGGGGCCGCGCCTTCGGTGAGCGGGGTCTTGGACAGGGCCAGCGGCACCGGGCGGCGGAACTTCACGCTCTCCGACTTGTTCTTCGGCACCGGCTTCGACATGCCGTACTTGGCCAGGCAGACGATCGGCTCGGCGTGCTTGAGGTGCTGGGTCATGGCCCAGTAGGTGGTCCGCTGGTTCAGACCGGAGTAGTTAGTCTGGCTCATAGTGTTGGTCCATGCGTGTCAGATAGGAAAGGCGTTGCGGTGTGCCCTTTCGCTTGCTCACACGGAGGATCCACAAGAAGGCCCCGCGTCCCGAAAGAGGCAGGGCCTTGAGGGTTCGTCCGCTTGCTGCGCGGCGGGCTTGCGCTTCGCCGGGTAGGAGGTGTCGAGCGGCCGGGTGGCGGCTCAGTCCTTATCGGCGAAGTAGTTGAACAGCGCATCCTCATCATCGTCGGGGATGGCGCTGCGTTGCCGACCGCCCCGGCTGGGGACAGTGCGGGCGTTCTCCAGCGTGCGCTGACGGCGCTGCCGGAGATTCTGGTTAGGCTGCTCCTGAGCCGCCCCGGTAGAGGTCTTGAAGGTGCCCAGCAGATAGGCGGCGTCCGCGGCGCTATCGCTGGAAAACATCTCCTGGACCCGGGGCGGCTGCTGCTGCAGCCAGCTGTGGAACTCGGGCCGGTTGACGGTCTCCCGCCAGTCCGGATGTTGCTGTTCGAGCGCGGCGATCTCGGAGTTGAAGGCCTGCTGCTCGGCCTGCTGCTGGATCGGTGTCAGTTGGCCTTTCAGCTGTTCGATTTGCGACTCGTACTGCTTCTGCATGGCGCCGATCTGCTGCTCAATGCCGCGGGCGATCTCGGGGAAGTCGGCCTTGAGCTGATCCCATTCCTCGTTGCTGTAGCCGGAGCCCTGCGGGTTGTCGCTCCCCTGGTCCTGGCCTTGGCCACCCTGACCAGCGGCAGGCTGGCCGCTCTCCTGGAGCTTGCGGTTCTCCTCCTGCAGCTCCTGGATCTTGCGCTGCAGGGCGTTCTGCCGGCCGAGGTCCGACTGGTAGCGGTGCTGCCAGGTCTGGGCCTCCTGGCGCAGCCGGTCGAGCTCGGCTTGGGGATCCTCATCGCCCTCCTGGGGCGCGGGGTCGCCGCCACCTTGGGGGGCGTCACCGCCATCGCCCGGGGCGTCGTCATCACGGGCGAATCGGCCATTGTCATCACGCGGCTGACCGCCATCGAGGTCATCGGCCGGCGCGTCGTCGCCCCGGGCTTCAGCCTGGGGATCCTCGGGGCTGACCGGGCCATCACCAGCGAACTCGTCGAAGTAGGCATCGGCCTGGGCATCTTCGAACTCCTGGTCGTGCTCAGGTGCGGCGTTGGGTTTGGTGCTCATGCTTCCTCCAGCGGCCCTCACGGGCGGCCATCGGGTGGGTTATTGGTAGGTGTCGGCGACGACCATCGGTGCATCGTCCGGAGTGCTCAGTGCGAGCAGCTCGTCCATGGCTTCAATCCGGCCACGCTGCTGCTCGCTGCGGTCGTCCTTGATCAGCGCCTCAATGGCATCATCGCGCTGGGCATGGGCCCACTCGAGGACGGCGGCCCAAGTGTCGGAGCTGGGGTCGATCTTCGCCATGGATGCCTCAGTAGCTGTCGTGGCCCATGGCCATGTTCTGTTCGCGGGCCAAGCGGTCGTTCTGCTGCTCGGTCATTTCGGCGGCCTTGGTGTCGCGCTGGGTCTGTAGCTGGGCGGCAGTCTTCTGCATATCGGCCTCGAGCTTCGAGGACTCGAGCTGCAGCCTGGCCTCAAGCTCGGCCATGGTGAGCCCCCGCTTAAGGGCCAGCTCGGCCAGCTTGACCTCTTGGTCGCTCTGCAGCTGGGCGCCCTTGTACTGCTGCTCCCACTGCTGCTCCTGGCTCCTGAGCTGGAGATCAGCCTGATCCCGCTGGGCCTTGGCCTGAGCCTCCTGCTGCTTGAGCTGGAGCTCGGCCATCTTCAGCTGGGTCTCGGGATCACCCTGCTGGGCGCGCGCCTCGCGCTCCTTCTGGATCTCACCGTCACTGCGGGTGAGTTGCTCGTATGGCACCTCAAGGGCTTTGGCCAGCTCGCGGTCAAGACCGGCCCAGTCGCGGCGGATCGCCAGCTCGGGATTGCCGGCCGAGAGGTTGGCGTAGGCCATCAGGTTCTGCTGCTGCTTCTCGCGGACCAGTAGAGCGCCGGAACCGCGCGCATCGACGCTGTAATCGCCCTTGATGCTCGGATCGTCGCTGTACTGCATGTTCCAGTCGTAGAAGCGGCTGATGGTCGGTCGAGTGATGTCGTCGTCCCAGTTCTTGACCGCCCGGCGCAGCACGATGTTGGCGCTGTTCATCAGCATCGCCATGCCGGAGCTGGTGTCGGTGACGTGGGCGGCCTGCTCGCCCTGGGCGATCAATGGCAGGTTGGTCTCTTCGTCGGCCAGCTGGCGAGCCATCTGGAAGATAGCGGCCAGCTCCTGCTGATGATTGGGGATGGTGAAGCTGGCGAAGGCCTCGCGGACATCCCGGGTCTTGTCGTTGAGATAGTAGAGCTTCTTCTTGCCGGGCTGGCTCGACCACTTGCCGTCAGCCGGTTCAATCAGATGACGGTTAGCGACGATGATGTCGCTCGCCGAGCTGCCGGCGTTGTCGAGCATCATCCGCCAGGCGGCGTTGATCACCACCTGGGGCTGACGCATCAGGTAGGGGATGCCGAAGCCGAAGATCGCGCTCTCATCGGTCTCCCAGTTGAAGACTGAGTAGGGCCGGTCATCGGTGTCCATCGGGTTCAACACCACCTTCAGCACGCTGTTGCCACTGAAGAACACCACCGCTTCGACCTCGTCGTCGAGCTCGTCGATCTGCTCCATGTCGACGTCCTGTCGAGATTCGGACAGGGCGTCGATCAGCTCATCCTTGGCGATCGGACCGTGGTATTCCCACACCTCGTACTTGGTGTCATTGCGCACCGAGTCGACACCAGTGATCCCTCGGATGTCGTTGACGTAGTCCTTGGCGATCTGAGTGCTGTCCTTGCCACCACGGACCACCGCCCGGATCTGCTCGAGCAAGGCGCCGGGCAGACGGGCGAACTCGCGCAGCTGCCGCTTGCTCCAGAGGTGGCGCTCGAAGATGAACTCGCACTCGTCGACGGTGCGCGCGCTCATATCAGGGAAGAAATCCCAGGGATCTACGCGCTCTACCGAAGGCTCGATGGCCTCCTCGATGGTCAGCACCGATGTGCCGTCGTCGCCAGTGTCCCAACGCTTCTTGACCCGGCCCACGATAATCGGGCCCTTTACGACCCCGGTTCCCATCAGCGCCGCGTCATGGATGACGTCACGGCACTTGATCTGGAAGCGGCCTTCCTTGAGCTGGTCGTCGATCTCCGACTGCATCGCGGCGGCCTTCTTCTTGGCCTCGCGATTGACCGCCTCGGCGAGCTTGGACTTGTCGATCGGCTGGCCGCCCGGGCTCTGCATCATCTCACCCGGCTCGACGTTGTCCAGCTCCGGCACCGGCGTAGGCTTGATGGCCCAGTTGCGGTCGTCGGTGGGGAACAGCATGTCCTGCAGCCGGGCCTCGGCGGCGTTGGTCTTGTTGCGGGTGATGTTGACGTAGACCTTGCTGCCCTCGGCCTGGCTGAGCCGAGAGGCCGTCGCCGGGTCGTACTCGCCGTGGTACTGGCGGTAGTCCTCAAGCCAGCGGGTCTCGAGCGACGCACGTCTCTGGACCTGCTCGTGAGCCATGCGGGACAGCCGGGTGGCGAACACCTGCAGGCGCTCGGCGGCCTGTTCCTGCTCGCCTGGCTGCTGGTCAGGCCCTTGGGCCTTGTCGTCTTCTTTCGGGTGCATCAGCGCCTCACGGCAGTGATCGGGGATGGGGTCAGTAACCGGCGGTGGTGTCGGCGATCGTGTCCTCGACCATCGCCACACGCTTGCGAACAGGCTCGGCGAAGGTCAGTGCCAGGGCATCGCCGGCGTCCGGGGAGCGCAGGCCACGCTTGCGCATGTCCTCCTTACTCTCGAGTATCCGCCGCTGGTTCGAGTCGTACTTGTAGGACGGGCCGCAGAGATCGGCGTGGAGGTCGTTGCGGTCAGGGATCATCACCGGCATGTCATCGTCAAGCCAGTTGCGCATCTCCCACCACATCTCGGCGCGCTTATTGCGGTACAGCTCCGGGTCGCCAGCCGCGCTGCCGAAGTTCACCGCCTCGATGATCTCGCCGTAGCCCAGCTCCTCGAGGCGATCGACCACCCCGGCGCCGATACCGCCGACGTCGATGGCCACCTGGGCAGGCCGCTCCTTCTTGATGATCGTTGCCACGATGCCGGCCACCTCCATGGTGCTGCGCCCTAGGTAGGTCTCGACGTCGTAGGCCGCCCGGTTGCGCCGACGGATGATCGCGGTTCGGTCGTCGCCGAAGCGCGCCGGGTCTACGCCGATCTTCAGCGGGCCGCTTCCCAGGCACTTGTACTGGCGGGCCGCGACCACCGGCTCCGGCTTGATCAGGGTGTCCCCCCCGGAGACCTGGAAGGCCTCCTGGGCGGTCATCGGATATTCCTGCTTGAAGGCGCTGACCCCGTCCACGCCATCGGCGGACAGCTCGGCGATCTTGTGCCGCCGAAACATCAGCTGCTCGTCATCCAGCCCGAAAAGCTGGGCGAGCTTCTCTTCCTCGGCGCTCTGGCTGAAGCCGTCGGGAACCGGCTTGCGGTACTCGTCCTGCCAGTACCAGGGCACGAAGATGGCGATGTACTCGCTCTCGCCGGTCTCGGCCGCCTGCCACTGCTGGTGGAAGTAGTTGCCGATGCCGTTGGCGGTGCTCTCCAGGATCACCTCGGTGTCAGCAGCATCGGGGATCGCCTGCATCACGCCCTTGGCGTGCTCGCTGGCATGTGGCCAGAAGGCGACCTCCGAGCCGTGGAAATACTGCACCGTGGTGCCACGGCCGACCGCCTTATTGCCCGCGGTGCCGACCTTGTAGCCCGAGTCAAGGCGCGAGAAGTAGAGCTCCCTGGCGTTGCTCGCCCCGGTGGTCGGCTTGACCAGCGGCGGGCAGTGCTCGTGATAGCGCTCGGCCATCTCGAACAGCGCCGCGGTGGACTCGGCCTCGTGGGTCAGAATGAAGGCCCGCACGCCTTTGCGGTGCGACACCAGCCAGTAGAGCCGGCCCTCGGTGTAGGTCGAGGCGCCCTGCTGGCGACCCTTGAGGAGGATCGCCCGGACCTTGCCGGTCTGGCGCTTCTGCTCCTCGAGGCAAGCATGGATGTGGCGCTGCGCCTTGTTGAGAGCGAAGGGCTCGACCCGACCTCGCTTGGTGCGGATCTTCAGGGCCCGCGGGGCGTAGTGCTCGAAGTCGTCCTTCAGCTTGCGGCGGATCTCGCGCTCACGGTCGTTCATGCCAGCTCGTCGAGCGCTTCTTCATGAGTCATGGACAGGCCGCCGGAAAGCTCGGTGCGTTCTTTGAAGGCCTGGACATCGACATGCTTGCCGAGTAGCTCCAGGTTCTTCACCTTGTCCGGCCACTTGATCTTCTTCAGCAGGCCGGTCTGCTCTCTCTCCTCGCCATACCCTTCCCAGAGCTCGGCCACGTCCATCGCCGACAAGGTGCGGCGCCAGGCCTTGGGCCACTGCTTCACCGGCAGGATGCTGCCGTCATCAGCGAGAATGTCAGCCACGTCCATCTGGTCGATCTCTACCAGGCGCTTGAGCACATAGGTGGCGTCGACCGAGAACTCCTCCTCGGCCTTCTTGGCGACGACTTCCTGCAGCTCAGAAACCCTTGACGCGACATTGACGTTCTTCAGCAGGCGAGAGGCGCTCGACGCGATGTCGGCGGGCTTCATCCGACCGGCTGCCTTGAAGGCCTGACGGTAGGCCTCGCTGGCGTTGTGGGTCAGGGCGTACTGCTGGGCGAATGCCTCGTGTCTCGGGTTCTTGAGCTTGCTCATATCGTCTGCGCGGACCTCTCGGCCGGCGTCTCCATGAATGAGGTGATGCGGCAGCCGGGCTCTCACCGACTCACGGTTAGGCAGTGGCCACATGGCGTACCCGTCGCAGGCTCCTCTGCGCAGTACCGCATCAGGGTGCCGGGCGTCTCACGACGAGCCGGCGGATCGGGCAGCGCCTCGCGGCGTGGCCCTACCCCGTCTCACGGTCAGGGGTGCCCGAGATACGGATCACCTCCTCGTCTTCCCGCTGGGGATCTCGTAGCATCTGAAGCCAAGCCCACAGCCGGAAACCACTCAGATGCCCATCTATCAAGTGCACTACGCCTACGCTGGAGATAGGAAAATTCACACCATCACTCGCAACGGAGAGCTGGACGACCAAGAGGTCCAACAAGTCTTGGTGGAGTTTCTTGATCTCGACCGTCAGGGGGCTGATTCGTATGCAGAGGTATTGCAGCGAAACCACGTGCATGTGGATCACTGGGAAAGGATTGGGTAGTCCTCAGCTTTCCGCCATAGCCATCGACAGCGGCCCGCTGGAGTGCAGCCGCTCGCGCAGCAGGTAGCCTTCCAGCATCCAGATCTTCTCCCTGGCGTTGCGCCTGGCGATCTGCCGGCCCAGCTCGGGGTCGAAGTTCTCCCGGCTGGCACAGGCGCTCTCGCCGGTGACGGTAAAGCCGTTCTCCAGGTGGAGCAGGCAGACGGTGACGGTGGTGCCCGGGAAGACGTGGTAGTCCTCGCCCTGGATCTTCTCGTCCAGGGTGTCCGGGGTGACGCGCGGCGCGGTCAGGCCGCGGTCGCGGATCTGCTGTTCGACTTGCTGGTCATCGCTCATGGTTATCTCCTTCGCATGGGTTGAGCGCCCCGCGGGCGATTCTGTCAACACGCTTCTTCACCTGAGTGGATGAAAATGCGAGACGCTCACCGATGCGGTTATCGGTTGGGGCGGACGATGCCCTTGATGGCATCCATGAAGCCGCTGGGGCGCTGCCCGGCGGCGACTTGCTTGTCCTGGCTGCGCTTGTGGACGTTGATGCCCAGGATGGCCAGGGCCACCGACCACATCGGCGTGAGGGCCGTCACTGCTTGGGCCAGGCTGCCGGCCTGTGACGGGTCGCGGACCAGGGCCCAGCCGATGGCGCCGCTCTGCAGCAACCAGGCCAAGGCGACAAGGTAGCCGAACGTCGGACGCCAGCGACGCACGAAGGCGTCCTCGCTCTGCGTCTCGGCGCGGATGGTCTTGTTGATCTCGGCTAGGCGGGCGGTTTCCTCGGCGGCCTTGGCCGCTTCTGCCTCCAGGCGCAGCTTCTCCAGCTCGAGGCGATGGTCGTTATCGATGCGCTTCAGCTCCGCGAGCTTCGCCGGGTCTTGCAGCGCTCCAGCCAGGCCTTCAGGAGTGTTCTCGACACCCAGCAGCCCAGTGACCATGCGGGCGGCACCAGCAGTGATGCCTCCAGCAGTAGGCCCGCCAAGCGCAGTGGCCACGGCGGGCGCGTGTTCGGCGACGGCCTCGATCGCATCCTTCCAGTCCATTAGTGGCCTCCGGTCGTAATCAGATCGGCCAGCACCTTGCCGACGATGGAGAGGAAGGCGCCAAGCAACAGCATCAGGACGGCGCCGGCAGCCGACCAACGTCCCATCAGGCGCTTATGCCCCTGCTTGCCCATCGCCTCGGCAACGGCGTGACGAGTTTCCACCTCGCGGAGGCGCTGGGAATGGTCGGTGAGGTGTGTCTCGTGGGCCTCGATCTTGGCGCCCTGGCTGTTCTGGCGCTCCTGCATCTGCGCCACTTGCTTGTTCAGTTCTGCGACGCCGGCCTCGATCCGGTCGAGCTGGGTCTGGTTGCTCGGCACTTGCGACATAGTCACCCCGCCCCCTCGCTGCAGGGCGATAACTCGAATACCCTTCGCAGCCATCCATAGGAGAATGCCTCCTGGCTCTCGCGCCCCTCGGCCAGCTCGATCAGGAAGCCCATCCGCAGGGCGTTGAGCGCGGCGGCCATCACGTCCAACCCCGGGCGGCCCCGGGTATCGTGGTAGGCCTCCAGGGCGCCCAACGTGGCCGGCCCCACGGCACCGTCCACGGCGATGTCGCCGTAGTCGCGCTCGACGCGGTTGAGCACGTTGAGCAGCCGCTGAAGGTCACGCCCAGGGCGGCCCGGGCCCGAGTGGTAGCCGTAGTCGAACAGGTACTCGGCCAGACGCTCGTGGTGCTCGGCGATGTCATCCAGGCGCAGGCTGTGCCAGTAGCGGTCGGCGGCGATCTCGCGAGCCAGCGCCAGAGGCAGCTCGCGCATATCACCCTGATAGCCGTGCTCGCGAGCCACGGCCTCGGTCACGCCGTAGCGTGTCGGGCCGCCGCGATCGGCCGGGTGATTCACATAGCCGCCCTCCCGGTCGATCAGCTCATCGACCAGGCGGCGCTGCAGGGGGTGGGACATGAAAGGTCTCCGGCGCCTCACGGCGTGAGAGAAAACGGAAAGGCCCCACCAGGAACTGGCAGGGCCGGATATGCGAAAGGCCCGCCGAAGCGAGCCTTTTGAAGTCATGGGCTGTTTTGGGCATACGCCGTCCAGCCTACCGAGAAGGGTATATCTAACCCCTCACTATGTCCAGTCGTAATGATCGATTCATTAGATAAGGCGTCATGCCGCCTGCTGGAGCTCCTCCTCGACCAGCCATGCGCGCAGCTGCTTGCGAGCTCGCGACGCGCACTCCTGAATGGCGCGCACGGACTCATACGGCCGCGCCACGTACTCAGCCATTCCCAATTGCCTCAGCAGCAGCGCCTGCCGCTCCACCGCCTGCTCGGCAGTCACCATCCATACGCTCTCACCCAGCTTGTCCGGGCGGATCCGGGCCGCCTGCAGCAGCATCGCCGCGGCCTGACGTTTCGGCAGCCGATTCAGCAGCCAGGCGCAGGCCTTGTGCCATTCACTGTCCGGCCGATAGCGCTCGGCGGCGAGCATCGCCTGGTCCACGGCCCTGCCGCTGCCCGGCATCGGCACGTTCCCGGTCACGCTGAACGGCTGATAGCCCACGCCGTCGTGGCGGCGCACCAGCTGCAGCTCGAGCATGGTGTCGATCAACCGACTCACCGCCGCGTCCCGGGCCGTCGAATCCGTGGCCGCTGCCTCGACCACGGCCCAGGGGTTCGGGTGCTTCTTCCAGTCATCAAGCATCGCCATGGTCTCGCTCCTTGTGTTGCTCGGCTGCGTGCTGTGCAGCTTTCGGGGTCTTGTGCCAACCCAGGGATTCATTGCGGTAGCTGAGAAGGAACCAGTCGCCGTTGTGGCCGACCCATCTCGCCACCCGGTAGCGGCCGCAATCGCTCACGGCCAGCCACTCGTTGCCATCGCGCTTTGCCCACTTCATCCGCGCCGCCTCGGATCGTTCTGATACCGGGCGTCCCGGGGTTTCTCCTGCTGCTTGTCGGCCACCCTGCCCTCCTGTCCGGTGCTGTCAGCCTGTCCGTCCGGCGCGTCCGGTTTGTCCGCTATCCCCTATGGCGGATAAACCGCCGCTTATCCTCTGGAGCGGATAATCCATGGCGCTGGCGGGCAACCGCATCACAGCGCCGGTCGTACTGGACGCACTGCCTCGCCTTGGCCGCCACAGTCAGCGCACGCCCTGGATAAATGTCTCGCCACTGCATGGCGTAGAAGGATTGCCAGCCGAGCCCCAGCCCAAGCCCTGGCGGGATCCGCAGCGCAGCGCGAGGAGGAAGGTCTCCAACGGCGTCCCGCACGGTCCTGGGCCTCACGCGGAATCGCGTCATGCCTCGCCCTCCAGCTCGATGATCTCGATGGTGGTGCCGGTCACCGCCTGGCGGTTGATCTCGGCCGGCTCGAGGATCACCCGACGGACATGGGCCTCGGTGTCGTCGGCCAGCACCCCAGCCTTGACCAGGGCATCCTCGAGGAGCTTGGCCGTCATGCTGGCGTTGCTGGTGTCTCGGCGGCGCACGCCCTTGCCCAGCCGCGGACGGAAGACCAAATCGACCCGCCCTGACACCGGCTGGATACCGGCAGCGCGGACGGCGGCCAGGGTGGCGCGACAGGCGTCATCCTTGGCCTTCTTCCGCTTCGCCCAGTGGACGCCGGCATAGATGGCGTTGGTGCTGGGCCCCAGGTACTCGACGAACAGGTGCATCAGTCGCCCTCCATCAGGTGGAAGCCGCTGGCCATCAGCTCGCGGGCCACGGCCTCGGCCGCTTCATCGCGGCGTCGCCTGGCGCTCTGGATAGAGCGCTCGGGGTTGGCGTATCGGTACGGCTCGGCCGTCACGGCATCCATCTCGTCCTGCGCCTCGGCCAGTCGGCGGCCGGCAGGGCTGCTGATCGACATCATGGGCGGACCTCCTTGGTCAGCTTTCTCCACTCGCGGTCCACGGCCAGGCACGCACTGCCGATGAGTGCGCCCTGCTTATCCGGCGATAGCTCGGTGCGATCCTCGGCCTCGTGCAGCCGGCACAGTGCCGAGCGAATCGGGTGATCGTCCGGCACGCCCATGCGGAACAGCTGGACGGGGAGCTGGGTGTAGTCGATGTCGGTCACGCTGCCTCCTCCTTCTCCTCGATAATCCGCCAAGCCTTGACCAGCTCGGCCTTCGTCTCGCCGTCGAACGCCCTCACAGCCCGGGACAGCGTGTCCCGCAGGAATGCCGGCTGGCGGTCTCGCAGGGCCTTGTTGCTGTGGATCTGCTGGTGACAGTCACGGACGTGGCCATAGATCGGGTCGCAGGCCGGCATGACGAACGAGTCAGGGGCCTTCAATCCCATCCCCGAAAGGCCGTACATACCGACCAGGTGGTGAGCTGCGACGCCGCCCGTGGCGCCACATACCGAGCACGGCAGCGTGCGCACCCACGCCAGATAGACCTCGCTGCGCCACCGGTTGTCGTTGGCCGCCTGGCGCCGCGGAGCACTGCGCTTCTCCCGCTTGCGATTCATCGGCGCCTTGGCCTTGAGCTCGCTGCGATTCTGGATCGGGGTCTTCCGCTTGAGCGGGCCGGTGCGCTTCACTCGTCGTCCTCCCACGGGTCGCCGAACATGTCCTCGCAGGTCTGCTCGAAGATGCAGTCCTGGCACAGCGCCTCGCCGTCATCGCTGACGACCACAGCCGGCTCGTCACACTTCTCGCATTCGCCGAGATCGAACATCACTCCACCTCCTTCGCTTCTGCCAGCGCATCGAACAGCGCGTCAGTGATCAGGGCCAGCTCGACGATCTGCCAGACGACCAGCCCCGCGGCGGCAACGGTGCCCGCGATGACGAGCCAGAATGGAATGCGCTTCATGCTGCCTCCCCGAATTCTCTGGCCAGCTCCATGTACTCGCTGTCGAACGGATGCGTCAGCGGTATGCCGAACTCTGTCGCCCAGCTATCCACTTGCGTCAGGAAGTGGTGCATCTCGCCAGAATCAAGCTCGCTGGTCTTGCGGAGCTCGTAGCGCTTGTCGACGGCGCCAGTGCGCAGGTCGATGTCGCTGACCTCCTCATGCCCCAGGAATGTCCGCTTGAGGTTCCGCTTCACGCTGTCCTTATCCATGGCAGTGCCGTCGGCGAACGAGGTCTTGCCGCGCCCGATGAAGAAGCCCGCGATCTCTTCGCACCACATGTGGAACATGGCGTTCTGTGGCAGCGATCGGCGGGTTCCGGTGATCTTGACGTTGCAGGGGAAACCCTTCTCTCGGATGGCGCTGGTAAGGCGCTGGAGATCGAAGGCGCCGTTGAGCCGAATGGTGGTGCTCATGCCGCCACCCCGCTGACCCGATACCCGAGCTCCATGTCCCTGTCCGCCCAGCCCGCCAGCCACCAGTGGCGGCGGCACATGGGCGAGGCCTCGCGCTCCTCTACCGGCGCACCGGTCTCCGAGGCCTGGCTGGGATGCGGGCACTCGCTGGCCGAGAGGTTCCTGCTTCGGGCTTCACGCCCGGCGATGTAGTCAGCGTTCATGCAGCACCTCCCGATCCGCCGCCCTCGACGACATACAGCCGATACTCGTGCGGCCGGGTGCCGGCATCCCCCGGCACCTCCTGGCTGGCGATGGTCTGGCCGTAGCCGCGCAGCTCGCGGATGCGCGCAGAGATGGCGGCGTGGCTGTCCTGCTGGCCGAAGCGCTCGAGGATGGCGTCGGCGATCTCGTGGAGCTGGAGCCAGCCGGCGGCGTCGCGGAGCACGAGGTAGGTCCGGCCCAGCTGGCTGTGCGGGTTGTCGAGGCGGCGGCCGCGGCGCGGCGCCAGTGCGGTGACGTTGCTCATGACTCGAGCTCCTCTGCATAGCGCTTCGGCGCCAGGTCTTCGAAGCGGGCATGGCTCAGCCGCGAAACGACGTGCACGGTGTCGGTCACGCCCTCTCGCTGCTTGCCGATGATGATCTCGGCCAGGCCTTTGTTGTCGGGGTTGTCCGGGTGGTAAACCTCGTCCCGGTAGAGGAACAGGATCGTGTCGGCTTCCTGCTCGATGGCGGATGAGTCCTTGAGGTCGCCCATGTTCGGGCGCTTGTTGGGGCGCTGCTCCAGGGAGCGGTTGAGCTGGGAGAGCAGCATCACCGGGCAGTCGAACTCCTTGGCGATGGACTTGGCCCCGGCCACCACCTCCTCGATGCCGAGGTCGTGGCGCTTGTGGTTGCCCTCGACCTTCACCTTGCCCAGGTAGTCGATCATCACCAGGCCGACCCGGCCGTGGCGGTCATGGATCTCCTTCGCCTGGGCGCGGATCTGCGAGATGGTCCGCGGGGTCTCGTGGTTGATGTACAGGTCGGCGCTGTTGATCTGGCTGATCGGGTACGCCATGCGGGCCATGTACTCGTCGATGCGATCCTCATGGCCACGCGGGTCGCGCAAGGCGGCGATCGGGATGTCGCCGATGCCAGCGACCAGCCGGTTGAACAGCGCCGGGCGCTTCATCTCGAGGCTCTCGATCAGCACCGGCGCCTGGCCGCCCAGCGCGGCGCGCAGGCTGTTCATCATGAAGGCCGTCTTGCCCATCGACGGGCGCCCGCCGACCACCACCAGCTCGCCGGGCTTCATGCCCATGGTGGCCTCATCCAGATCGCGCAGGCCGTAGGAGAGCCCCATGGACTCCTCCTGGCCGGAGTAGCGCAGGTCGAAGGGCGTGATGAAGTCGTGGTCGAGGTATTCGGCGGCGCGCATCAGGCGGTCACGCGAGGAGCGGCGCAGCGACTCCAGGCGCCCCTGCAGCTCGGTGATCAGATCGGCGGTATCCACGCCGCGGTCGGCGATCCGCTGCTCGGCATCGGGCAGCGTGCCCAGCAGCTGCCGGCGCTGGGCCAGATCAGCCACCACGTCGGCGTAGTGGATGGCGTTGCTGGCCACCGGCACCGCGCGGGCGATCTCGGCCAGGTCGCCCAGCGTGCCCACGCTGCCCATCAGGCCGTTAGCCTCTAGGTGGTCGCCCAAGGTCACGAGGTCGCACGGCTTGCCATCGCGCGCCAGGTTGATGATCCCGCCCCAGACCGTGCGGTGCTGGGCGAGATAGAAGTCGTCAGGGCGCACGATCTCGGCCAGGTCGGCCACCTGGTCGTTCTCCAGCATGGCCGCCCCGATGACCGACAGCTCGGCGTCCTGGCTGTAGAGCATGGTCATGAACGCCCCCGATAAGATTCCCAGTTGAACAGCACGACGGGGCTGGTCTCGCGCAGGCGATCCACCACCCGCTCGCCGAGCCAGGCCCGGAGGTCTTCGCTCATGAGGTTGGTGATGATCACCGTCGGCCGGCAGGCGTCGTAACGCTGGCCGAGCAAGCTGTAGGTGAGGTTCAGCTCGTTGTCGGAGCCCTTGCCGACGCCGATCTCGTCGATCACCAGCAGCGGGGCCGCCACCAGCTCGTCGAGGATCTCGGCCTCGCTCTCGCCGTTGCCGCCGTAGGAAGCGCGCACCCGCGAGAACAGGGCCGGCGCTGTCACGTACCGGGCAGGCACGGCCAGGCTGCGCGTGGCGTAGCGGATCAGGCCGACGGCCAGGTGAGTCTTGCCGGTGCCCATGTTGCCCATCAGCACCAGGCCATCACCGGTCTCGAGGTGGCCGGCCAGGCCCTTGGCGTACTCGCAGACCTGGCGGTGCGCGGCGTCCTGCTCGTCGCTGTCGCTGACATAGCTCTTGAGCGTGGCGCCCTGTAGGCGGCGCGGAACGCCAGAGGCCTCGAACATGGCCTGGCCACGTAGGCGGCGCAGGTCTTCGGCCTGGCTGGCGTCGCGCTCGGCCTGGTGCTGTTCGATGGTCTCGGCCGAGCAGTGCGGGCAGCCGGTCCAGCGCTGACCACCCAGGTTGAGCAGCACGGACTCGTACTCGCCGTGGCGCTCACATTGCGCGGGCCGCGTCTGCATGGCCCCGCGGATGCTGGTCGCTGTCATAGTGAGAACGTCCCGTCAGCGCGCGGCGTCAGGCCGGCGGCGTTGGCTTGGTCCAGACCGGTGTGCTTCGGCCGGGGGCGGTGGTCGTCAAGGCGATGGACGTTGGCCGGCGGCTGCTCGGCGTAACCGATGAACTGCTCGATCTTGTCGGCGTTGCGCAGGATCAGGCCCAGCTCGTTGTAGCGCTTGCGCCCCGGGTTCTCGCCCATGTGGTACGGCGAGAGGCTGCAGCCGGTGATGGCTGACTTCACGTCGTCCAGGCTGTAGGAATCCAGGGCCTTGGTGATCAGGCGCTTCCGGTTGTCGTCCAGCACGGTGCGGTCTGACTTGCCCATGGCTTCACGCCAGTGATCGAACACCGCCCGGACGTCGTCAGACGGACGAGAGGGTTTATCTGAACCCCTCGGGGTTGAACCCCTAACCCCTGAACCCCTCTCTGAGGCGTTTCCGCAATACCCCTCTTGCGTTTCCGCACTAGGGTTCGAGGCGTTTCCGCAATACCCCTCTTGCGTTTCCGCACCACCCAAAGAGCGGGACATGAAGATGCGACGCTCGACGATCTGCTTGCCTTCTTTCACCAGCTCCACGCGGACCCATCCGGCCTGCTCAAGCCGAGCGATGATGCGTGAGACGCGGGACGGCGACAGGTCGAAGAACTCGGCCAGCGCCTTGTTGGTCTTGAAACACCCGCGCTCGGGATGCTGAAGGCTGTCGATCTCGATCAGCATCACCTTCTCCTGAAGGCTCAACTCCCGATTCATCCAGATGTCGGCCGGGATCCAGACGCCCCGGAATGCACGGTGATCGCTCATGCTCAAAGCTCCAGCTCGCGCGTCACGCGGGCGATGAATTCGTCATAGGTCTCGGTCATCTCGACGCCGGCTGCTTCTCGCCCGCGGCGGATACGCTTGGCGTTCTCGTACCACTGCCAGCGCACCGGCTCAGGCAGGTGGCGGAACGATCGGTAGCTGGGCTCGGCGCCGGCCAGGGGTTTGCGGTCTTGTGCGGTCTGCATTACGCTTCTCCCGTCACTTGCGTGATCCTTGAAGCCCGGCCCTCGCTCCCCAGCGCGCCGGGCTTCTTCGTTTCTATGTGTCCTACTAGGACCTATCGCTGGAATGACCGGGCTCACGCCCGGCCACCCTCCACCACCCTCAGTTCAGGGCGACGGCGACGCAGGGCGTACAGCTGCCCCTGGACGTCGTCCAGGCATGCCTCGAGAACCACGTCCTCCACGCCGATGCGTCGCGACTTGGCCTCCTGCCGGGCGTTCTCCTGGGCCTCGGGCGACATCTGCGCGAAAACCCGCTTCAGTGAATCGCGACTGACCATCGCGAACTCCTTGGCCCTGTCAGGCCGATTGAAATTGGTTAATGCTGTTTCCTGAGAGCTGGCGATCGGCCATTTCGGCCAGCAGGCGCTCGAGCTCCTGCATCTCGTCAGCCGGGGGCGCTTCGCCGCTGGCCAGCTTCGCCAGCAAGGCCTCGCGGCGCTTCCGAAGAACCTCGAGGCCGAGCAGCGTGGCCTCGTGAACCAACGGGGCGAGCTTGCCGCCGTGGCGCATCGCCGCCTCCGCCTGAACCTGTTCGAACTCGTCGTCAGTGAAGCGGGGCTTCACCAGGTGTCGCAGGTGCTCCCCTTCGGGCTTGTGACGGCGATCAGCGAGGTGTGAAAGCATGGGCAGTTCCTTCTGTTGCTTCAGGGATGCCGCGGCCTTCACAGGCAGGCGGTTGGGGAAATCAGGCGGCCCGGGTGCGGTCGCCAAAGATGTCGGGGCGAAGGCCTTCGATGGTCAGTCCGCCGCGGGATGCGTCTTCGAGCCGCTTGGCCAGCTCGAGCGATGCCCTGCGGTGGCCGCCAGCGAGCTGCCAGAGATGTGCGACAGAGGTGCCGGCTCTTTCTGCCAGTGCCTCACGCTCTGCGCTGTCGTTCTGGCCAAGCCAGTCGCGAAGTTGTTGGGACATGGTCATCTCCTCCGTGATGCCCACAATTTAGCGTTGCGCTAATCTTTTTGCAAGCAGGGAGTTAGCGCCATGCATATTTATCGCTGTGCTAATGGCTGCGATTCTGGCGGCATGGACATATACGAGATTCGCAGAGCGAACCTGCTGCGCCTGATGCAGGGAAGGACCAAGGCGGCGTGCGCTGACAAGTGGGATACGTCGGCTTCCACGATCAGCCAGATCACCTCCAAGAACCCGAACCGGAACCTGGGGGATCAGCTCGCTCGCAAGATTGAGCGCATGGAGGGGTTGGCGCCGGGCTGGCTGGACACCGACCAGGGCAGCCACCGGGGTTCCGGGAGCGTCTCCCAGCACCCGGCGATGTACGAGACCAATATCGCACCGCCGCCGCGCCTTGCCGGCTATGTGCCGGTGCTGTCATGGATTCAGGCCGGCAACTGGCAGGAGGTGGTCAGCGTCGATGATCTGGGCGAGGACGCCGACCAGGTGCCTCGTCCGCCAAACTGCTCAGCTTCAACCTTCGCTCTGCGCGTGCGTGGTCAGTCGATGGCTCCCAAATACGAGCCGAACCTGATCATCTACGTGGATCCCGAGGTGATGCCTTTCGATGGTGACGACGTGGTGGCCATGCTCACTGAGCACGGCGGGGCCGAGGCCACATTCAAGCAGCTGGTCGAGGAGCCTGGCGGGCAACGCCTGCTTAAAGCTCGCAATCCGGCCTGGCCCGATCCCTGGATACCGATCAACGGGAACTGCGAGATCATTGGCGTGGTGATCGGGTCGCTGTGGCTCAGGGCGCCTAGAGCAAGCTGACAGGGAGGTCGGCATGAAGTGGGTCAACCGGTACACAGTGAGCGGCAGCGTTCTGCTGGCAGGCTATCTCGCCTTCTCCAGCCCCGGAGAGGTCGCCGTCTCGGTCGATGGCGAAGTGCGCGGACTGATCAACAAGGCTCGCGCAACGATCCAGCAGCGCGACTTCTGGAAAGACCAGATGTCGCTAGTGGAGGCAGAATACGACGAGCTGCGCGACGAGCCCGCCCGCAAGGCTCGAATGGAGCGAGAGCTGAACAGTCTGCTGGCCGAAGCGGACAGAGTGATTGCGCAGACCGATCGCGAGGTGGGCATCGAAAGTGGCGCAGCCCAGCGCTCAGCCGATCAGTATCGCGACCGGGCAGCCGCCATCGAGGATGCCGAAATGCGCCAGTGGCTGAACCAGATTCGACTGGAGCGCATGCGGGAACTCAGGACTATTGCTGTGCACGTTCAGTCACATCTCTGACGAGGCCATTCCGCGATGAATCTTCTTTGCTAGCCTAATGGGTCCGCCCATTGCGCGAGGAGCCATCATGCGAATTCTGTTTGCCTCAATCGTCGGAGCCGCTGTCCTGGCGGCCGCATCCCCTGCCTTGGCCACCTGTACCGGCTCCGGCAGCTTCCAGACCTGCTATGACGCCCAATCAGGAAACAGCTACAGCGTTCAGCGCCACGGCAACACCACCACCATCCAGGGCTACAACAGCAACACCGGCTCCACCTGGAACCAGACCAGCCGCAAGATAGGTGGCACCACCTTCCACAACGGGATGAGCAGCGACGGCAACAGCTGGAGCGGCACTTCTCGCAGCATCGGCAGCCAGACCTACCACCAGGGCATTGACTCCGACGGCGAGCCCTACAGCGGCTACAGCTACGACTGACCCTACCCTCTTCTCTATCCAGCCCGCCCATCGTGGCGGGCTTTTTTGTGCTCGGAAGAAAATATTTAGCGTTAAGCTATTGACGAGACTTTAGCGCACCGCTAACTTTAGCCACACGAACACGGCGCAAGCCGGTTCCGGCCCTCCAAGGGCCTGGCTCTTTAACAGTTCGAGATCCCCCGGTGCTTGGGCCAATGCATCCACGTCCATGAGACGTGCTTTCGAGAGTCCCTAGCGGGGCGTCAGGCGCACACCGAGAGGTTAGAACCTGGCGCGGGTGGCACCGGCTGTAGCGAAGCCGCTCGACTGAAGACCACGCCGGGGTCAGTACCGGCACGCTGGCCATCGAGCGTATCGGTGGCCATCGGGAAGCCTGCTCAACGCCTGTGAAGGCGCTCACGGTCACCACGCCGTGAGCCGCTGGAGGCGAGCCGGCTTCACTGATGCACCCATCACAAGGCGACACCGGCCCGCCGACCACGACAAAGCCGGATGCAGACAGAAGGAGAGCGACATGCTGCCGCGCGACTACTGAGCAAGACCGGCAGCCCCTGCCGCACCAGGGGCTGCATCCACCAGCGCCTTCGACGAGGGTGCTGATGGATGCACAACGACAGGAGAGCACGATGGATAAACAGCAGTGGATCGACCGCGCCTATGACCGCTTCGTTGAGCGAGGCGTCGAGGCAGACGAGAAGACCCGAGATTGGGCCAAGCTGTGTTGGCAGACCCAGCACGACGAGGCGTCGAATCCGGACGGCTGGCCGATGCAAGATCCGGAAGATGCCGTAGACGATGAGCTGCAAGCGGCGGCTGAGAGCCAGGATCACCCCGCTTCACTTTGAGCCGCGCCCCGGGCGTAGAGGAGGAAGAGATGGAAAAGCACAAGCCAGCCGACAAGCTGCCCGAACCGGGCCGGGTCGTCCTGATTTGCCGCAACAACGGCCAGATGGCCATCGGCTCTCGTAACAGCCAGCCGCTGGCCGACTCGCAGGACATGTCCCGCCAATGCCACTGGAATGCCTGCTACGCCGACAGGATGGCTGAACTGGAATGCCGCACCGGCATCCCGTTCAACGTCTCGTTTCAGGACGGAACCGTTGAGTGGTGGGCGGAATTCACCATCACCGCCTGAGCACCACGCGATCCGCTGCGCAGTGCGGCCCATAGCCTCCCGGTGGGCTGAGAATTCGCCGGGACGCATCAGGTATGCCGCCTGCCCCGACGGGACTACGGGGAAGCGCCAGGCGGCATATCGATGCGCCACCGCATCCCCAATTCCCTGCATTGCCCGCCCTCCCCGGCGGGCTTTTTTTCTGCCTGCGGGCTCGCCACGGCGGGCCGCGCCCACGACATGGAGATCGCCATGGAAACCCTTCTGCCCAAGACCCCGAAAGAGCGCGAGCGCGAGATCGACGACGCCATCGCGGCCAGCAGCCGGCGCATCGAGCTGGATCACTACCTGGCCGAGAAGCGGGAAGCCCGCGAGCGCATGGAAGTGTGGGAGCTGGACTCATGAGCGCTCGATACATCGCCTGGGATCGCCACAGCGGCCGCCTGACGCCGCGCTGCGATCTGCCTGGCAGCCCGTTCGGGAGCAGGCGCCAAGCCAAGCAGGCGGCGCACAAGGCCGGCATCGACAAGCCGAAGATCACCACCGTCACCCGGAGAGCATCATGAACGCACCCACCGACAACTTCATCCAGAGCCTCGCCCAGGGCGGCTACACCGTCGCCCTTGCCCTACTCCTCTGCTGCCTGATCGTGATCGGCGCATTCGTGATGCTCGGCGTCTGGCTGGAGCGTCGCGAGTGGCGCGAGCAGCAGCGCCGGCTCGCCGAGAGCGAGCGCCAGGCCCGCCGCCCGATCATCGGGCCGCATTGGTCAGAACGAGAGATGGGAAGGCGCTGACATGCAGGAATCAGCAGCCCGTCAGGCCATCGACCACCTACTCGCCGCCGGCGGCACCGACATCGTGCAGCTCGACGGCCGCCTATACCGCCTCACCGCCGAGCAGCTGACGCCCGACACCGTGTCGGAGGCTGCTCGCGAGCTACTGGAGGGACAAGACGATGCCCAGCAATGAACAACTCGCCCTGCTGCAGGAGCTGCAGCTCACCGCCCTGGCCGTCCGAGATCAGGCCGGTCTGCGCGCCTATCACGAAGCCCAGGCATGGGCAGACGGAGCGACCTGGAGCTCTGCCCGAGTACTCGATGCCGACGACCGCGTCGTGTTCACCAGCACCGTCTGCATAGGCCCTGACGGCCGCGAGACGGTAGCCGCCGGCAAGATCGAGTCGCTGGCCGAGCAGCGCGACCAGCTCGCCGCCTTCATCGCCGCCAACCGCGTCAACAAGGAGGCCGCCTGATGCCTATCGACTACCGCCGCGCCCTCTCGCCCGCCGCCCAGCGGCACTACGACGCCGTGATGGACGGCGACAACGACGCCCAGCTGGCATTCGCCGAGCACCTGATCGAGGAAGGGCTACTGGGGTGCGGGATCGAGGAGCTGCGCCTGGGGCTGACGGTCGGCCACCTAGTCGAGCGCTACGCCGCCACCAAGGACGGCACCGCCGAGCTCAAGGCCTGGTCCATCGCCGTGGCTGACGAGCACGACGCCGCGATGGCGGCATGAACATGGAGCGCGACATGAACGAACAAGCCACTCCGGTCTACCCGGAGTACCACAAGGAAGGCGTGCGCTTTCAGCTCTACAGCGACGGCACGGTCATGGTCTGGACCAAGGACCTGGAGTCGCGCGAGCTCGGCAAGCTGTCCGTCAGCGGCGAAGACCGCCCCTGGATTCCGAAGCACAAGAACTTCAACAGCTTGTGCCGGCAGTGGTTCAGAGAGGGTGACGTTGACGACCTGCTGTCCGAGCAGCGCCGCATCTCAGACGCCCGCGGCATGAAGCGGAAGGCCGGCGAGGAGCTGTACGGGGCACTCGAAGACCTGCTCGCTGCTGTGGAGCAGTCCGTTTGCGAAGGCAGCGGCCCGGCGCAGGACAAGGCTCGCGCCGCCCTAGCCAAGGCCCGCGGCGAGAAATGAAAAGCCCGCTTTTCTGCTGGCACAGGTAAGCGGGCCGGATGATTCGCACCACGAATCGAAGACGAGGATAGCGCAATGTCACCAACGGAGATAGGGCCGGGGTATTACCCCGACATACCCAACGCCGAATACCACGCAGGGCCGGGTGTATCGAAGTCGCAGCTTGATCTGCTGAGCCGGTCGCCCGCCCTGCTGAAATGGTCGCTGACGGCGCCCGAGGACGACGAGAAGAAGGCCGCTCTCAATATCGGCGACGCCGCCCACGCTGCCATCCTTGAGCCGCACCGGTTCCGCGACGAATACGCCATCGGCCCAGATGCGCCCAAGAACACTAAGGCCGGCAAGGCCGCATGGGAGGAGTTCGAGGAACAGCGCGGCGGACGCGTGGCGCTGACCCATAAGGAAGGCCGCCAGGTGGCGCTGATGCGCGACAGCGTGATGGCCCACCCACACGCCCGATTCCTGATTGAGTCCGAGGGCGACGCCGAGGCCAGCATCTATTGGCGCGACCCGATCACCGGCGAGCTGTGCCGGTGCCGGCCCGACAAGGCGCTGCCCAAGATGGGATGGCTGCTGGACCTCAAGACGACCGCCGACATGGGCAAGTTCGCCCGCTCGGTCTACGACTACCGCTATCACGTTCAAGACCCGTTCTACAGCGACGGCTATGCCGAGCACTTCGGCGAGGCGCCGCGGGCATTCCTGTTCCTGGTGGTCAGTACGAGCATCGAATGCGGCCGCTACCCAGTGCGCCTGTTCAGCCTCGACCAGGTTGCCAAGGACGCCGGCCGATTTGCCTACCAGCGCGACCTCCAGACCTACCACGAGTGCCGCCAGGCCAACGACTGGCCCGGCATCGAGACTCTGTCACTCCCGCCCTGGGCGGCATAGGAGACACCCATGAATCAGCAAGTGCAGACGGAACAGAGCAACCCATTCGCTGGCCGGGACATGGCCCAGCACGTCAACCACGGCACCGTGCACATCGAGCAGAGCCGAGCAGTGACCGAGGCGCAAGGGAAGCTGCTGCTGGCGAAGCAATTCCCGCGCGACGAAGCCCTGGCCTACAGCAAGATCATGACCAGCTGCCAGCGCCCGGCACTCGCCGCCGTGGGCGAATACGCCTACCCGCGCGGCGGGCAGAAGGTCAGCGGCCCGTCGATCCGCCTGGCCGAGGAGCTGGCCCGCTGTTGGGGGAATGTCGATTACGGCATCCGCGAGCTGTCCCGACAGGAGGGGAACAGCGAGATGGAGGCCTACGCCTGGGACGTGGAGACGAACACCTACAGCAGCCAGAAATTCACTGTCCGCCACATTCGCGACAAGCGCGGCGGCGGCCAGGCCCTGACCGACGAGCGGGACATCTACGAGATCACCGCGAACATGGGCGGGCGCCGCCTGCGCGCTCGTCTGCTGGCGATCCTGCCGCCCGATCTGGTGGATGCCGCCGTGAACGAATGCCGCAAGACGCTGGCGGGTTCCAGCCAGGAGCCTGTGGCCGACCGGGTGCGACGGATGCTCGAGGCGTTCGCCAAGTTCGGCGTCAAGTCCACGCACCTCTCGGCGCACCTTGGTAAGAGCCTGGACGACTGCCTGCCGGAGGACATCGCCAGCCTCCAGGCCGTCTACAACAGCATCAAGAACGGCCAGGCGCAGGCGTCCGATTTCTTCACTATGCGCGCCCACGAAGGCGAGGCCGGCGACCTGAATGCCGAACTCAAGCAGGCCCAGAGCGCCGCCTGACCACCCACCCGGGGCCCTGCCGGGCCCCGCCAGGAGATACCGATCATGTGGTTCAAGCACCTGCACCTTTACCGCCTTCACGACGCGCCCGAGATCGACGCCGCCCGCCTCGAGGAGGCGCTGGGCGAGCAGGCCTACCGCCCGCTCGGCGGCAGCGAGGCCCGTCGCCTGGGTTGGTGCCCGCCCGCCGGACGCGCCGGCACTCAGCTGCTGCACGAGCTGCAGGGCCAGCGCCTGATCACCGCCCTGCGCCAGGAACGCCTGCTGCCGGCCAAGGTAGTCAAGGAAGAGCTCGAAGATCGCGTCGAGGCCATCGAGATCGCCGAGAAGCGCAAGGTTCGACGCGGCGAGAAGCTCACGCTCAAGGAGCAGGTCTATGAGGAGCTGCTGCCCCGGGCCTTCGTGCGCAGCCAGAAGATCGACCTGTGGTGGGACACCCGCCGCAACCTGATCGCCGTCAACACCAGCAGCCGCAAGCGCGCCGAGGAGCTGCTCGACCTCCTGCGCGAGACGCTGGGCAGCCTCAAGGTCACGCCGCTGGCCAGCCAGACGTTGCCGATGCGGGCGATGACCACCTGGCTCGGCGACCCGGGCGCCCGCCCCGCCGATCTGGTCATCGGTGACCAGGTGGAGCTCAAGGCCAAGGGCGACGACGGCGTGGTGCGCGGCCGGCAGGTGGATCTCGACAGCGACGAGATGCAGCAGCTGCTCGAGTCAGGCCGCCAAGCCAGCAAGCTCGCCCTGGGCATCGAGGGCCGGCTGTCGTTCGTGCTCCACGACGACCTCGCCATCAAGTCGATCCGCTTCGACGACGCGCTGATCGACGAGGCCTCCCAGACCGATGACGGCGACGATGCCCTGGTGCGTCTCGAGACCGACTTTCTGCTCATGGCCCAGGCACTGGCCGACAGCATCGAGCGCATCCTGGCCTGGCTGGGCGGCGAGGCCCAGGCCGGCGGTGCAGTGCCCACGGCGGCATAACCCTTCATTCACCCCATCAAGGATTCACCATGTCAGGAATCTACTCAGCCCTCGGCCGCATCGGTCGCAACGCCGAGGTTCGCCAGACTCAGGGCGGCACGTCAGTCGCCGGTTTCCCGGTCGCCGTCGATGTCGGATACGGCGACAACAAGACCACTCTCTGGCTGGACGCCAGTATCTGGGGCAAGCGGGCGGAATCCGGCCTGATCCAGTACCTGGTCAAGGGTCAGCAGGTGTGGGTCGCCGGCGAGATCGGCACCCGAGAGTTCCAGAAGCGCGACGGCGCCCCCGGCTTCGCTGTCACCCTCAAGGTGCAGGAGATCAGCCTGGCCGGCAGCCCGCAGGGCCAGCAGCAGAACGGCGGCTACGCCAGCGGCCAGCCCCGGCAACAGGGCGGCAACTACGGCCAGCCCCAGGGTGGTCAGCAGCAAGGCGCGCCCGCCGGCCAGCCGGGCAATCCGGGCGGGCAATATCCGCAAGGCGGCGCCATGGGCGGCCAGCAGCAGAGCGGCAACTTCGGCGCGCCGGACCCGGGCAGCTTCGACGACTTCGACGACGAGATCCCGTTCTAGCCGGCCACTCTCCTACCTCCCCGGCCGTCACCGCGGCTGCTCGCCAGGACGGGCCCGGCCGGATCAGCAGTACCCAATATCCACCAGCAGCGGCGATTCCGCGTTCTCCACCGCCCTACCCTGGCGCCATTCCGGCAGTCCGGCCGGAGCGCTGGCGGCGGGCGAACCACGCATGTGGTAGCGGAAGGCAAAGCCGGCCACCCCTCCGAGATGGGGATCAATCACCAGAAGGAGCAGAGCAATGCGTCTGATCGATCAACTGACGAACCACCCGCTCCTCGAGGAGCGGCCCGTGAAGTTCATCTTCGAGCCGATGGGCTTCGAGGTTCACGTTGAGGTCGTCGAGGAGCCAGATCCCGACGAGCAACCGGAAGAGAGCGAGCGCTACCTGGCGGACATCGAGGCTTACATCGACGCGCTGCCGTTCGTCCCGCCGCAAGGATTCACCGAGCTGGGCCGCTGGAGCAATGAAGACAGCGAGATCGTGATGCTAGCGGTGAAGCCGACCACTCCACTCGCCAACCTGCTGATGCTATCGGTTGACGGCGCCCCAACCATCGCTGCCATCGCCAACGAGCGGCGTCGACAGGTGGAGGCAGAAGGCTGGTCGGTAGAGCACGATGACTCCTACCGGAACGGCCAGCTCGCTGCCGGGGCGGCAGCCTACGCAGGAACTGCAGCTATCGCGATTAGCGAACGAAAATCAGACAGCAGTCGGATGAGAACGACTCGGTGGCCCTGGGCTGAGCAGTGGTGGAAACCCACAACTCCACGACGCGATCTGGAGAAGGCCGGCGCTTTGATTGCCGCGGAGATCGATCGCCTAGATCGAGAGGATCGACCCGACGAGTCTGCCGCCTGACACCCACAACCGGCCCGCAGGGCCAAGGAGCGAGAGATGAAAGAGCGCCCGATACTGTTCAACGACGAGATGGTCCGCGCCCTGCTCGACGGACGGAAGACGCAGACGCGGCGGCTGGTCAAGAACCAGCCGGCCGGAGATACCCAGGGCAACGATTGTCGAGCGGCGAAGGTGGCTGGCGGCTTTCAGTGGCAGCACAGGGGCGGCGCGAGCAAAGTTTTCACCTGTCCCTACGGCAAGTCCGGCGACCAGCTGTGGGTGCGGGAGACATGGGGCGCGCTATTTACTGACCCGCCGGGCACCCCAGGCGGCAGAAAGCCCCAGCCTGGCGACGATATTCGATACCGTGCCGACCCCGGCCAGGACTGGCAATGGCGGGATGGATCGCTGCCGTGGCGCCCCTCGATCCACATGCCCCGCTGGGCCTGCCGCATCCTGCTCGAGGTCACCGCCGTGCGCGTCGAGCGGCTGCAGGACATCACCGAGGACGATGCGCGCGCCGAGGGGTGCGACAACTCCAGCACCGAGGCTGCTCATGAATGCGGATGGTACGAGAAACCGCGACGCGCATTCCGCCGGGTATGGGAGCAGATCAACGGCAGCGACAGCTGGGACGCTAACCCGTGGGTCTGGGTCATCGAGTTCCGCCGGATCGACCAGCAGCAGGAGGCCGACGCCGCATGACCATGCTCCTCGCCATCGCCTCGATGCTGAACGTCACCGCCCGGGAGTGGCCGGGCATTGCGATACACGACGCCTCGACGCCGGAGATCAACCACCGGAAGGCGCCGCCCCGGCCGCGCCATGGCGGGGTGAAGCGACACCAGCGGGCCGCCGCCAAGCGCAGAGCCCGGCGGCGGGCGAGACGACTCAAGCACTTCTGACAGGCCACCACCCGGTGGCCTTTTTCATGCCAGGGAGACCCTATGCGATACGGCAGCGTGTGCAGCGGCATCGAGGCCGCCAGCGTGGCCTGGGAGCCGCTCGGCTGGACGCCGCAGTTCTTCTCCGAGATCGAGCCCTTCCCGTCGGCCGTGCTCGCCCATCACTGGCCCGACGTCCCCAACCTGGGCGACATGACCAAGTTCAAGGAGTGGCCCGATGCAACTATCGATGTTCTCGTCGGAGGAACCCCGTGCCAGTCATTCAGCGTCGCCGGACTACGCCGAGGACTGGATGACCCGCGTGGCAACCTCGCGCTCACCTTTCTTGCCATTGCTGACCAATATCGCCCCCGCTGGGTGGTGTGGGAGAACGTCCCCGGTGTCCTGTCGAGCAACGGAGGACGGGATTTTGGTGCCTTCCTCGGGGGGCTGGTCAAACTCGGGTATGGGTTCAGCTACCGAGTGCTTGACGCTCAGTACTTCGGAGTGGCCCAGCGCCGCCGCCGTGTGTTCGTTGTCGGCCATCTTGGAGACTGGCGACGTGCCGCAGCGGTACTTTTTGAGCGCGAAAGCCTGTCGGGGAATCCTGCGCCGCGCCGAGGCCCGGGACAAGACGCTGCCGCCGATGCTGAATGCAGCGCTGACGCAGCAGGCACGCTCCGAGCATCCGACGGGGGAAGCTGCGTAGACCAGGCCATGGCCGGGCATCTACAGGTCGCCGGCACGCTGACAGCCACTTACGCCGAACAGGCCGGGCAAGACCTAGCCACGATGGAGGGCGGCCTCCAGGTGCAGGCCATCACCGGCGACATCACCCACGCCCTGAACACCGCCAACAACGGCAAAGGGTTCAGCGAAGACGGCACCGGCCGGGGCGTGCCGACCATTGCCTTCACCGCCAAGGACTACGGCGCCGACGCTCAGGCCGATCTGTCGCCGACCCTGCGCGCCGGCGGCCACGCAGCTAGCCACGCCAATGCCGGCGTGATGCCGGCTATCTGCTCAGCTCGGCCGGGGATGGCAGTCCGCCGCCTGATGCCCGTCGAGTGCGAGCGCCTGCAGGGATTCCCCGACGGCCACACCGCCATCCCGTATCGCAACAAGGCCATCGCCGCCGACGGCCCGCGCTACAAGGCCATCGGCAACAGCATGGCGGTGGTGGTCATGGAGTGGATCGGGCGGCGCATCGAACAAGTGGAAGCCATCACCTGACCCCACACCCGGGCCGCCCACTGAGGCGGCCCCTTCGTTCTGGAGATCGCGAATGCTACCTCCCGTCCTTCGATACCACGGCGGCAAGTGGCGCATGGCCGACTGGCTGCTCTCCTACTTCCCGCCGGCGAGCGAATACGACACCTACGTGGAGCCTTTCGGTGGCAGCGCCAGTGTGCTGATGCGCCTGCACCGCAGCGCGTTCGAGGTCTACAACGACCTGGATGGCGAGATCGTGAACGTGTTCAGGGTGCTTCGAGATCCGGCCAGCCGCGCGCGCCTCGAGGAGCTTCTGTACCTGACGCCTTATGGCCGGGAGGAGTTCGAGCTCTCCTACGAGGAGCATGACGACCCTGTTGAGCAGGCACGCCGGACCATCTTTAGAGCCTTCTCCGGCTTCGGCTCTGCCGCGGCGACCAAGGGCCGCACAGGGTTCCGGGCGTTCTCAGGCTCATCAGGCCGCGGCGTGAACCCCGCGGGCTACTGGAGTCGCTATCCGGCCAACCTGGCGGCATTCGGCGAGCGCCTATCTGGCGTGGTGCTCGAGAGCCGTCCCGCCCTGGACGTCATCCTCGAGCGCGATGCGCGCCGCACCCTCCACTACTTGGACCCGCCCTACCTCCATGGCACCCGCGCCATGGGTCAAGACAAGTCCACCTACCGGCACGAGATGAACGACAGCGAGCACGAGGCGATGCTCGATGCCTGCAGGAAGCTCGAGGGCTTCGTCGTGATCTCAGGCTATCCGTCCGAGCTCTACCGGGACCTGCTGACCGACTGGCAGATGGTGCGACGCGAGTTCGCCGCCAGCGGCCGCCAGGGAACCGTGATCAGAACCGAGTGCCTGTGGCTGTCGCCGCGGGTCGTCGAACAACAACGCCAGCGCGACATGTTCGCCACTGGGTAAGGAGAGACCTATGACCGCAACCGCCGAGACACAGGCACCCGATGCCGCATACGAGCAGCTGGCCGAGCGCCTCGAGGAGCAGCTGGCGGCGAATGAGCGACTCGCCGCGGAGAATGCCGACCTCCGCGCGAATGTCGCCGCAAAGCAGGCCGAAGCCTTTCGTCAGGTCGCGGCCTGGCTGAACCCGAACAGCGAGCACTTCCCCGGGCCGGCGTACCACGAGGCCGAGATGATCGGCATGGAGATCTCCGGGCCCACCTACTGCAGCGACCTCCATCGCTGCGCGAGAGCCGGCAGCCGCGCCTTCCTCGAGGCGGCACGCATCTGGGAGCACATGGCCAAGGAGAGCGCAGCATGACCTTTCCCCGCAATGACTTCGAGGCCTGGGCCCTGCCGCACTTCTCCGGCGGCGATGCCGAAGCCGTGGTCGCCCTGGCCGAACTCGACTCCAAAGGCGAGTACCGCTCGACCGAGATGCGTGCCGCCCGCGATGCCTGGCGACAGATGGCAAATCAGCTGGAGGCCGCCCGCCAGGAGGCGAGGACGCACGCTCAAGAGGCCCGCACACAGCGCGCCACCGTCCATGAGATCTACCAGGTAGCATCCGGATCCACTGGCGAGCCTGGCGACTGGCACGGCGCTGAGCCTGTCAGAGAGCTGGTTGCCGAGCGTGATTCACTGCAGCGCCTGGCTGACGGCCGGGCCGAGCAGCGCGATGCCCTGGCGGCGCATGTGGAGCGGCTGCACGACGACTTCAACGCGCTCGTCTCGGAGAGCTACGGGGTGGCGGAATTGCACGCGAATGGCGACGTAGCGCCATGGGATGAGCTGGCCAGAGGCGGCCGCTTCGAGCAGTGGCTGCTGTCGTTCAGCGATAAGCCCGCCATCTCCCTCACCCGCCGGGATGCCGAACAGTTCCGCCAGGGCTTTTGGTGGGGCTTCGAGAGAGCGCGCTGCACCCCGGACCAGACGAACATTCGGGCCGAGTTCGAGGGTGTGCAGGAGCTGCGTCGCCGCAACGCAGAGCAAGCCGACAAGGCCGAGGAGGCTCCGTGAACCGAACCCAGCGCCGCGCCCAGGCCAAGGCTGGGCGCATGAACCGAGCTGCCCGCATGGGCCGGGCCGGCATCGACCGCTACATCGACCGCGCCCGGCGCAAGATGCACGGCATGGTGTTCCGGGCGATCCCGGTCGGCGACGAGCTGCACGGCCAGTGGTCGTTCCCCGCGATGACGCCGGCCGGTGACCGTAAGCAGCTGGCCGAGTACGCCGAGGCGGCGCCACACCGCTGGCATCTGCGGGTCACGGTGCGCTTCGTCACCGACGACGGCGCCTACCTCGAAGAAGTGGATGGCGACATCGGCCAGGCGGTGATGCTGGGCGAGCTCGTCGATGAATGGCAGCGGATGCTCCGCGAGGCGCGCGCCCGGGGCAACCCACGGCACCTCGACAGCGAGGTGGTGGAGATCAGACCAGCGATGGGAGGTGAGTGATGGAAGAATTCGACGAATGCGACCACGGCCAGCCCGAGGGCGAATGCGTAATCTGCAACCTGGAGGCCGAGAATGCCCGCCTGCGCGAGACCGCTCGCCTGGCTGAACACTTCGCCCGCGCCAAAGGCCGGCACCACAGCCAGCACGCGGCGTGCGATCTGATGGAGCACCTCGGGCTGCCGTGCGTGCGGCCTGGGGAGGAAGCGCCCCAGCCGACACCAGAGGCCTGGATGTACCAGCACGACGAGACGGGGCAGATCGGCTTCGTGGACCAGTGGCAGATCGACAACGGCTTCGAGAAGAACAACCCGAGGCTGCACATCATCTGCCCGCTGTATCGGCACCCGCCATCTTGAGCACCATACCGCTCAGAAAACGCCGTCCCGCCCATTCCTGAGCAATATCCCGCACATCGCCGCCCCTGGGCGGCTTTCCTGTTTCTGGAGGACGATATGCCCCATGACCGCCTGCTCCCCCTGCACGAGCTCGAGCGCAAGGTGGGATTCAAGAAGAGCAAGATCTACGACTGGATCGCCAACGGCGCCTTCCCGCCCGGGAAGCTGATGCACGGCAAGCGCCTGTGGCTCGAATCCGAGATCGACGACTGGATCGCCGCCGAATGGAAGAAGGCGTCCTAGCCTTCCTCGCCGCCCTCCTTGGGCCGCTTCAGCCGGTCCAGATGATCCGCCCACCACTGCATCATCTCCTTTCTCTCGTCCATGTGCTGAGCGTGGTTGTAGCTCGCACGCACCTTGTTCGATGGTGCGTGAGCCAACTGTCGCTCGATCGCGTCCGGGTTCCAGCCTTGCTCGTTGAGAACGGTCGAGGCTGTCGCCCGGAAGCCATGGGCCGCGAACTTCCCCTTCCCGAAGCCCATTCGGACCAGCGCCTGGTTGATCGTCGTGTGATGTATCGGCTGGCGAGGGTTCTTCATGCCGGGCAGCAGCAACTCTCCTCCCCCTGTGTACTCTTTCAGCTCCTTGAGCTTTTCCACCACCTGCGTCGAGAGCGGCACCAGGTGTGGCCGGCGCATCTTCATGTCGGCTTCAGGGATGCGCCAGATGGCGTTCTCCAGGTCCACGTCGGCCCAGCGCCCGCGGCGTAGCTCGACCGTGCGCACCATGGTCAGCAGCAATAGCTCGATGGCGAGCCGCGTCGTGCGGTAGCCGCCGAACACCTCGAGCTGGCCCAGCAGCACGCGCAGATCCTTCTCGGGCAGCGCCGTGGCGTGCTTCACCTTCGGTCGTGACACCGCGCCCTTGATGAACGACGCCGGGTCGGTGTCGGCTTGCAGGTTGATGATCCCGTAGCGGAAGATCGCGCTTACCCACTGGCGCAGCAGCAGCGCGACTGACGGCGCGCCCCGCTTCTCGACGCCGCGGATCAGCTCGAGCACATCGGCTGCCTCCACCTCGCGGATCGGCTTATCGCCGAAGGCGGGATAGATGTCGTTGTCGAGCCCCTTCCGCACCTGACCCTTGTAGTAGGCCGTCCATTCACCGGCGCGGTTCTCGAGCCACTCCTCCGCGACGCTGCGGAAAGTCTGCGCCTGTTCGGCCTGGCGGGCCTGCTTGTCGCGCTCGGCCTGGTCGCGGGGATGGATGCCGCGAGCGATCAGCTCCCGGCCCCACTCCCGATGCTCACGGGCCGGGCCGAGCTTCACCTGTGGATAGTCTCCGATGGTCCACATGTTGGCCTTGCCATCCAGGCGGTATCGGAGGCGCCAGACCTTGCGGCCGGACGGGCGCACCTCGAGGCACAGGCCGTGCCCGTCAGCGATGCGGTAGAGCTTCTCGCGCGGCTTGGCGTTCCGCGCCTTGGTATCGGAGATCGGCATGGCATTGTGAGTAAGGGATGGTTGTACTCACGATCTTACTCACACATGAGCCGGATGCATATGAATGGAATATGGATGGTTATGGAGGGCGCCTGCGGGCGTAAAGGCGGGGATTGCTGAATCTGCCCGGAAGGGTGCGGAAGAATGGCGGATGGCGATGGAATCTGGCTATCAGTTATCGATCATCAAGATCATGTCGGGCATACACTCCTGATCATGTTGCGTCCAGCGCGGCCGTTGCGCGCATCGCGCGCGGCGTCCCGCTCACCATGCCCGAATCCATCCCTCGCGAGCCGGCAGATACAAAAATGCCGCCTCGGCGGGCGGCACAGTTGTTCAGACACGCGAAAGCCGCCCCGTCAGATGTCGAGGCGCCACTGCTTCGCGATGGTCATGGGGAAAGCATTCATGGCCGCTATAGTGTGGTGGTGCCGCGGGTGTGTCAAGGCGCCCCGCCCGGGGGCGGGGCGCGTCCTTCATTCGAGGTTGTCCAGGCCGCGCTCGGCCATGGCCACGGCGCGGAACAGGGCACGGCCCTTGTTGAGGGTCTCCTGCCACTCCAGCTCCGGGACCGAGTCGGCCACCACCCCGGCGCCGGCCTGGACGTGCAGCTCGCCGTCCTTGATCACCGCGGTGCGGATGGCGATGGCGGTGTCCATGTTGCCGTGCCAGGACAGATAGCCCACGGCCCCGGAGTAGACGCCGCGCTTGACCGGCTCCAGCTCGTCGATGATCTCCATGGCGCGGATCTTGGGCGCCCCGGACAGGGTGCCGGCCGGGAAGGTGGCGCGCAGCGCGTCCATGGCGGTCAGCCCGGGCTTCAGCCGGCCGGTGACGTTGGAGACGATGTGCATGACGTGGGAGTAGCGCTCCACCGCCATGCGATCGGTGACGGTCACCGAGCCGGTCTCGCTGATGCGGCCCACGTCGTTGCGTCCCAGGTCGATCAGCATCAGGTGCTCGGCGACCTCCTTGGGATCGTTCAGCAGGTCCGCCTCCAGCGCGCGGTCCTCGGCCTCGGTGCGCCCCCGCACCCGGGTGCCGGCGATGGGCCGCACCGTCACCTCGCCGTCCTCCAGCCGGGTGAGGATCTCCGGCGAGGAGCCCACCACCTGGTGATCGCCCAGGTCGAAGTAGAACATGTAGGGCGAGGGGTTGAGGCTGCGCAGCGCCCGGTAGAGGTCGAGGGGCGGCGCCTGGTAGGGGATCGACATGCGCTGGGAAGGCACGCACTGCATGATGTCGCCGGCCAGCACGTACTCCTTGATGGTCTCCACCGCGGCCTTGAAGCCGCCCTCGGTGAAGCCCGAGGTGAAGTGGCCCTCCTCCACCGCCCGGCCGCCGGTGCCGGGGCTGGCGGCGTCCAGGGCGGCGTCGCGCAGGCGCGCCTCGAGGCCGGCCAGGTGGGCCGTGGCCCGCGCATGGGCCTCGGGCTCGGCCGGGTCGGCATGGGTCCACAGGGTCAGGCGGCCCGAGAGGTTGTCGAAGACCACCAGGTCGTTGCACACCAGCAGCAGGATGTCCGGCACGCCCAGGGGGTCGGGCTTGTCCACGCCGGCCAGGCGCGGCTCGATGTAGCGGATGGTGTCGTAGCCGAAGTAGCCCACCAGGCCGCCGTCGAAGCGGGGCTGGTCGTCGAGGCGCGGCACCTTGAAGCGCGCCTGGAAGTCCTCGATCCAGGCCAGCGGGTCCTCGACCTCGGCCACGCCCAGCTCGCGGTCGTCGACGATATGGCGCACCGTCAGGCCGCGCACCTCGATGCGCTCGCGGCAGGGCAGGCCGATGATCGAGTAGCGGCCCCACTTCTCGCCGCCCTGGACGGACTCCAGCAGGAAGGTCCAGGGGGCGTCGGCCAGCTTGAGGTAGGTGGACAGCGGGGTGTCGAGATCGGCCAGCACCTCGCGGGTCACGGGAATGCGGTTGTAGCCGGCCTCGGCGAGCTGCTGAAAGCGGTCGGGGGTCATCATGGGCCCGGTTCCTCGGCTGATGGAGTCACGATGGCGAGTCGGAGAGAGACGACGCCGGGTCGTCTCGGCGGACGAGCATCACCATCGCCAGCCGTCGTGACTCCCGGTGGCGGGGACGAGGCGGACGGCGGTCGGGGAAGCGGGAAGAGCCAGCATGATGCGGAGTTCCAAGGGGTGATCGGGGATCACATATAACAAAGGGTTATCAAAAGCTGCTGATTTATAGCGTAACCCGATTCACCCTAAACGAGTTCCGCCAGCGATTCAACTATCGCGTCCGGCCGGCTCGCGGCCACCGGCTCGCCGTGATTGTAGCCGTAGGGCACGGCCAGGGTGCGGAAGCCCGCCGCCTTGCCGGCGGCGATGTCATGGCGGGAATCGCCGACCATCAGGCAGCGGCTCGGGGCGACGTCGAAGCGATCCGCCGCATGCGTCAGCGGCAGCGGATCCGGCTTGCGCCGAGGCAGGCTATCGCCGCCCAGGCAGAGGGCGAAACACTGCTCGATGCCCACCGCCCGGAGGATGGGCAGGATGAAGGCCTCGGGCTTGTTGGTCACCAGCACCAGGCGGCGCCCGCTCGACGCCAGGCCGTCCAGCGCCTCGCGCGCCCCGGGGTAGAGTCGGGTCCGGACGCAGGGCGCCTGACCGTAGCGGGCCAGGAAACGCTCGTGGGCGGCCTCCAGTCGCGACGCCGAGGGCGGCTCGCCCAGGGCCTCCGCCAGCGCCCGCTCCATCAGCACCCGGGAGCCGTTGCCGACCCAGTCGCGCACCTTCGCCTCGCCGGGCGGGGGCAGGTCCAGGTCGACCAGGGCGGCGTCCACCGCCGCCGCCAGGTCGGGGACCGAGTCCACCAGGGTGCCGTCGAGATCGAAGGCCACCAGGCGGATGTCGTCGAGCAGCGGATGCATACGGATTCTCCATGTGTTGCGCCATATTCCCGTCGGGGCATGGGCAGGGGCGGCCCCGGCGCTTATGCTGGTACTCCCATTTTCTCAGGAGCTTACTCGATGAGCGTACCAAGAATCGTGGTCGTCGGCGGCGGCGCCGGGGGCCTGGAGCTGGTGACCCGACTCGGCCGACGACTGGGCCGGCGCGGCCGGGCCGAGATCACCCTGGTGGATCGCAACCCCACCCATATCTGGAAGCCGCTGCTCCACGAGGTGGCCACCGGCGCCCTGGACTCGGGCCTGGACGAGATCGCCTACCAGGGACACGCCCGGACCCACGGCTACCGCTTCCAGCTGGGCACCCTCAGCGCCCTGGACCGGGAGGCGCGCACCCTGACCCTGGCGCCGGTGCTCGACGAGGACGGCCAGGAGGTCCTGCCGGCCCGGACCCTGCCCTACGACGAGCTGGTGCTCTCGCTGGGCAGCGTCAGCAACGACTTCGGCACCCCCGGCGTGGCCGAACACTGTCATTTCCTCGACAGCCCCCACCAGGCCGAGGCCTTCCGCAAGGCGATGCTCAACGCCTTCCTGCGCTACAACGCGCCCCGGGAGCGACCCATGAAGATGGTGGTCGGCATCATCGGCGCCGGCGCCACCGGCGTCGAGCTGGCCGCCGAGCTGTACGGCGCCTCCGAGATGCTCAACAGCTACGGTTTCACCACCCTGGACCGCGAGCAGCTCGAGGTGCACCTGATCGAGGCCGCCCCCAAGGTGCTGCCCGCCCTCCCCGAGCGCATCAGCGACGCGGTCCACGCCGAGCTCGAGCGTCTCGGCGTCCGGGTCCACACGGGCACCCGGGTCACCGAGGTGACCGACGCGGCCATCGTCACCGCCGACGAGCAACGCATCGAGATCGACCTCGGCGTCTGGGCGGCCGGCATCAAGGCGCCGGCCCTGCTCTCGGAGCTGGGCCTTTCCACCGAGCGCAACCATCGTCTGCGGGTCCACGAGACCCTGCAGAGCGTCGACGACGAGCGGATCTTCGCCTTCGGCGACTGCGCCAGCTGCCCGCAGCCGGACGGCTCCAGCGTCCCGCCCCGGGCCCAGGCCGCCCACCAGCAGGCGCAACGGCTCTACCGCAACCTGCTGGCCCGCCTCGAGGGCAAGCCGCTCAAGCCCTTCGTGTTCCGCGACCGCGGCTCGCTGATCTCGCTGGCCCACTTCGACGCCATCGGCAGCCTGATGCGCGGCGCCTCGGCGCGCAGCCTGTTCATCGAGGGCCACCTGGCCAAGTTCTTCTACGCCTCGCTGTACCGCATGCACCAGCGGGCCATCCACGGCATGCTGAAGACCGGGCTGATGGTGGTGGTCGACGGGCTCAACCGCTTCCTCAAGCCGCGTCTCAAGCTGCACTGAGCGCCCCGGGCGCCCGGCGGCGAGGCCTCAGCGCTCGAGGGCCGCCGCCGGGCGCTCCGCCGTCCGTTCGCCGTGGTGGTAGACGTGCACGTCGCGCTGCGGGAAGGGAATGCGGATGCCCTCGGCGTCGAAGCGCCGCTTGATCGCCTCGGTCATCTCCCAGTGGACGTCCCAGTAGTCCGCCGCCTTGACCCAGGGGCGCACGATCCAGCTGACGCTGGAGTCGCCCATGGCGCTCATGCGGATGTTCGGCGCCGGATCGGCCAGCACCCGGGGATCGTCGGCCACCACCGCCTCCAGGACCCGACGCACGGTATCGATGTCGTCGTCATAGCCCACGCCGACCACCAGGTCCACCCGGCGGATGTCGTGGCTCGAGTAGTTGGTGATGGCGCCGTTCATCATCTGGCCGTTGGGCACGATGATCCGGCGGTTGTCCGGCGTGCAAAGCTCGGTGGTGAAGATCTGGACGTCGTCGATGGTCCCGGCCACCCCGCCGGCCTCGACATAGTCGCCGATCTTGTAGGGCCGGAAGATGATCACCAGCACCCCGGCGGCGAAGTTGGCCAGCGACCCCTGCAAGGCCAGGCCCACGGCCAGGCCGGCCGCGCCGATCACCGCGATCAGCGAGGTGGTCTGGATGCCCACCTGGCTGATCGCCGCCAGCACCACGAAGATCAGCATCAGGGCGTGCAGGATATTGCCCAGGAACTTCACCAGCAGGGGATCGAGCCGCCCCCGCTGCATGGCCTTGATGGCCAGCCGATTCAGCAGTTTCGCCGCCCAGCGGCCGACCACGAAGATGGCGATCGCCGCCACCAGGTTGATGACGAAGCTCGTGCCCTGCATCTGCACGAAGTCGGTGAGCCATTGCGTGTCCATTCGATCTCCCTGTCACGTTAGGGGACGGGTGTCCCGGTGTCCTCGGCGGCCGGCCGCTCCGCCAGCCAGCGCCGCTTGGCCGCGGCGTCGAGGCGCTTGAGGGCGGCCTCGCGCCGCAGCGCCTCGCCATGATCCCCCACCGCCTCCCGATAGACCAGGCGCAGGGGCCCCTTGCCGCGCAGCGCCTTGGCGCCGCGACCACCGCGATGCTCGGCCAGGCGCCGCGCGACGTCGGTGGTGATGCCGGTATACAGGGCGCCCGCCGCGGTCTCGATCACGTAGAGGTGCCAGCGACGACCCGCCTCGGCCATCTCAGGCCTCGGCCAGGGCGCGGCGGAACTCGCGGATCACCCCGTCGTAGCGGTGCGGATCGGCCTCGTTGCGAGCCTTGAACACCGCCGAGCCGGCGACGAAGGTGTCGGCGCCGGCGCGGGCAATCTCGGCGACGTTGTCGACCTTGACCCCGCCGTCGATCTCCAGGCGGATCGCTCGCCCCGAGGCATCGATGCGGGCGCGCGCCTCGCGCAGCTTGTCGAGGGTCGCCGGGATGAAGGACTGCCCGCCGAAGCCGGGGTTCACGCTCATCAGCAACACCATGTCGACCTTGTCCATGACGTGGTCGAGGAACGACAGGGGCGTGGCCGGGTTGAACACCAGGCCGGGCTTGCAGCCGCCGTCGCGGATCAGCTGCAGCGAGCGGTCGATGTGGTCGGAGGCCTCGGGGTGGAAGGTGATGTAGGTGGCGCCGGCATCGATGAAGTCGCCGATCAACCGGTCCACCGGCTTGACCATCAGGTGGGCATCGATGGGCGCGGTCACGCCATGCTTGCGCAATGCCTCGCAGACCATCGGGCCGATGGTCAGGTTGGGCACGTAATGGTTGTCCATGACGTCGAAGTGGACGATATCCGCCCCGGAGGCGAGGACATCGTCGACCTCCTCGCCGAGCCGGGCGAAGTCGGCGGAGAGGATCGAGGGGGCGATCTGGAAGTCGGGTGAGGCGTCGCTCATCGAAGGCCATCCTGTTGGGTCGCGTTCACGATGCCGGGCATTCTAACAGCATCGGGCGCCCTCGCCTTGCACCATCGCCTCCGGACGACAATAGTGAAGGATCCCGCCGTCAGAGACTAAGGAGAGGTCCATGCGCTTCCCCACGCCCGGCCGCCTGCACCGTGCCCTCGCCCCCCGCCTGCTGGTCGGGGCCCTGCTCGCGCCCTCGCTCGCCCTGGGCCAGTCGGCGATTCTCGAGGGCGAACGCTTCCATCCCGAGGTCGGCACCCATGGCATGGTGGCGACCAGCCACTTCCTGGCCTCCGAGGTGGCCCACGAGGTGCTCGCCGAGGGCGGCAACGCCGTGGACGCCGCGGTCACCGCCGGCTTCGCCCTGGCGGTGACCCAGCCGCGCTCGGGCAACATCGGCGGCGGCGGCTTCATGCTGATCTCCGACGAGGCCAGCGGCGAGGTGATCGCCATCGACTACCGCGAGACCGCCCCGGCCGGGGCCACCGAGACCATGTTCCAGGACGAGGACGGCAACGCCGTCGCCGAGTGGTCGCGCTTCACCCACCGCGCCGCCGGGGTGCCCGGCACGGTGGCCGGCCTGGCGCTGGCCCTCGAGGAGTACGGCACCCTGAGCCTGGCCGAGGCGCTGGCGCCGGCGATCCGCCTGGCCGAGGAAGGCTTCACGGTGCCCCAGCGCTTCGTCGACGGCGTGGCCGAGGCCGGCGAGCGCCTGACGAGGTGGGACGCCACCCGGGCGATGTTCTACAAGGAAGACGGCAGCCCCTACGCGGTGGGCGAGACCTTCCGCCAGCCGGACCTGGCGGCGACGCTGCAACGCATCGCCGAGCAGGGCGCGCGGGAGTTCTACGAGGGCGAGACCGCCGAGCTGATCGTCGCCGAGATGCAGCGCCACGACGGCCTGATCACCCGCGAGGACCTGGCCGGCTACCGGCCGGTGATCCGCGAGCCGAGCCACGGCACCTATCGCGGCCATGACATCTACGCCATGAGCCCGCCCTCCTCCGGCGGCGCCCACATCGTACAGATGCTCAATATCCTCGAGGCCTACGACATCGGCGCCATGGGCTTCGGCGCCGCCGACACCATGCACCTGATGGCGGAGGCCATGAAGCGCGCCTACGCCGACCGGGCCGAGTACCTGGGCGATACCGACTTCGTCGAGGTGCCGCTCGACGGCATCACCTCCGAGGGCTATGCCGATGCGCTGCGCGCCGGCATCGCCATCGATCGGGCCACGCCCAGCGACGAGATCGCCGCCGGCGACCCGGCGCCCTTCGAGTCCAACGAGACCACCCACTTCTCGATCGCCGACGACGATGGCCTGGCGGTCTCCAACACCTACACCATCAACTTCAGCTACGGCTCGGGCATCGCCGTGGAGGGCGCCGGCTTCCTGCTCAACAACGAGATGGACGACTTCTCCGCCAAGCCCGGCGTGCCCAACGCCTACGGCCTGATCGGCGGCGAGGCCAACAGGATCGAGCCCGGCAAGCGCATGCTATCGTCGATGACCCCCACCATCGTCAAGCGCGACGGCGAGAACTACCTGATCACCGGCAGCCCCGGCGGCTCGCGGATCATCACCACCACCCTGCAGGTGGTGATGAACGTCATCGACCACGGCATGAACATCCAGTCGGCGGTCAGCGCGCCGCGCCTGCACCACCAGTGGCTGCCCGACGAGCTGCGCATCGAGGCCGGCTTCAGTCCCGACACCCTGTCGCTGCTCGAGGCCCGCGGCCACACCCTCCGCCAGCAATCGGCCATGGGTGCGGCCCAGTCGATCGTGATCGACGACGGCCGCTTCTACGGGGGCGCCGACCCGCGGCGGGCCACCTCCTCGGCCATGGGGCTGTGAGGGTGCGCGCGACGAGACCACGGGCGCGCCCCCTGAACCGGCGGCGGGCCGCGATGACACGCTACCGCCCGGGGCTCGCCCTGGTGCTGCTGGCCGCGGGCTGGCTGGCCGGCTGCGCCGGCCCCCACTATCTGCAGCCGGCGCCCGAACGCAGCGTCCAGGTGCCGGCCGTGGGCCGGGGCCAGGCGGTTCGGGTGATCGCCCGCGACGCCCGCGAGGAGGCGGTGATCGGTTCCCGCTCCGGTAGTGCCGGCACCACGGCGGTGATCATCGTCGACCCCGGCGCGCTGACGGCCCGGCTGCAGGCCGAGGCCGAGCGGGCCGTGCGCGACATGGGCTTTCGCCCCACCCGCGACGCCGCGCCCGGCCGCCCCCGCCTGACGCTGACCCTCGAGCGGCTCGCCTACGATCGCGGCGAGGCGCCGCCGCTGGTCGGCAGCGTGCGCCTGACGGCCGTGCTGGTGGCCGAGGCCCGTCACGACGGCACCACCCACACCGGCACCTACACCGCGCGGCGCAGCCGGCAGTACGCGGTGAAGCCGGACCGCGAGGCCAACCAGGCGATGGTCGAGGCGCTGCTCGCCGACGCCCTGGATCGCGCCTTCGGCGACCCGGCGCTGGCCGGCCTGCTGTCGCGCTGAGCGCCGCGTCCCCGGGGAGGCTCGCGGCGCTCAGTCGCCCCGCGGGCCGCGCCGGGTCAGCGCCCAGACGCTCTCGCGAAAGCCGCTGCCCGGCTCGGGGGCACCGTCTTCCAGGTGGACGAGCTCGAAGTTGGGCTCGAACAGCGCGCGGATCTCCTCGGCGCCGACGCTGTAGGGCGGGCCGCCCTCGTCGCCGGGGGCCCGGGTCAGGCCGATCAGCAGGCCGCGGCTGCCGGGGGGGATCAGCTGGGCCAGGTGGAAGGCGTAGCGCTGGCGAGTCGCCTCCGGAAGGGCGATCAGTGCCGCACGATCGTAGAAGGCCCCGATCTCGGCGGCCTCCTCGATGTGGAAATGGAAGAAGTCGCCGCACCACAGCTCGATGCTGCCCTGGCGGCTGACCGCGAAGCTGTCGTGGTGGTAGCGCGAGACCTCGCCCACGCCCTCGGCCAGGAACTGCTCGATGGCCTCCTCGGCCAGCTCGATGCCCAGCACCGGGTGGTCGTGGCGGGCCAGCCAGCGCATGTCCAGGCTCTTGCCGCACAGCGGCACCAGCACCTTGGTGCCGGGGGTGACGCCGAGCGCCGGCCAGTGGCGCACCAGGGCCGGATGCTCCGCGTCGCGGTGGAAGCCGATGCGTCCCTCGCGCCAGCGCCGCTGCCATTCGTCGTTCATGGGGCCTCCGCTCAGAACCAGCGGTCGCGCTTGCGACGGCGACGCGGCAGGTGCGGGACGATCAGGCCGACCAGCAGCCCGGCCCCGGCCACCCCGCCGCCGTACATGAAGTAGCGCATCAGCAGGTCTTCCTCCTGGGTGTCCAGGCGCGCCCGCAGCTCGCGAATGGTGCTGCGTGAGGCCTCGCTCTCCGATTCCAGCGCATGGTTGCGCTGCTCGAGCTCGGCGATGCGCCGTTCGCGCACCTCCAGGGTCTCGGTCAGCGAGGCCATGCGGCTCTCCCAGGTCTCGTTGATGCCCGACAGCTCCTCGGAGAGCGTCTGGACCCGCGCCTCCAGCTCGGGCAGGCGTACCCGCGCGCTGGGCGAGTCCTGGAGATCGCCCGCGGGCACCCACACCACGTCGCCGCTCCGGCTGCGCACCCGGGCATAGTCGCCCTGGGTCTCGAGCACCTCCACCGGCTCGCCGGCGGTCAGGGTGCCGACGATGCGGTAACCGTCGGTGGGTCCGCTGCGCACGAAGGTGGTCAGGTCGTCGGCCACCCAGTGGGAGGCCGAGCGGGCGTCGTCCTGCTGGGCCTGCACCGGCAGGGCCAGGACCCCGAGCACCGCGCCCAGGGTCATCAGTGTCTTGCATCGTTGCATGGTCATGCCGTCATCCTGGCTATCCAAGGCTCTGTTTGCGCTGCTCCGCGGCGATGGTGGCCGGCACGGCCCTTCCCTGACCCGCCGGCGGCGATGATTGCGAGGCGCGGCGCCCGGTCATCCACAGCTTCTGTGGACAACTGCCGGGACAACCGCTGGAAACCCTCGGCCAGGCGGCATGGCTGTCGACAAGACGACGCATCGGTCATTTCGTGACCGCCCACCCACCCGACGGAGGCGGCTCAGGATACCACAGCCCCCGGGGCACCCTGGCCCCTGCCCGCGGCGACGCGTATAATACAGGCCCTCGTCGGACGGCCCCCGCGGCCGCCTCGTGTTCCTGCGAATCCGAATCCCTATCCACCGGTGAAACCCGTCGGGCCCAGGCGCCACGACCTATTCTTATGGCGAAGAAACTCTTCATCAAGACGCATGGCTGCCAGATGAACGAGTACGATTCCGCGCGCATGGCGGATCTGCTCGGCGAATCCCACCAGCTGGAGCTCACCGACGACGAGCGCGACGCCGACGTCATCCTGCTCAACACCTGCTCGATCCGCGAGAAGGCCCAGGAGAAGGTCTTCCACCAGCTGGGTCGCTGGAAGAAGCTCAAGGAGGCCAATCCGGACCTGGTGATCGGCGTGGGCGGCTGCGTGGCGAGCCAGGAGGGCGAGGCCATTCGCAAGCGCGCCCCCCAGGTGGACATGGTGTTCGGGCCCCAGACCCTGCACCGGGTGCCGTCGATGCTCGACGCCCGCGCCGACGACCAGATCTCGGTGGTCGACGTCACCTTCCCCGAGGTGGAGAAGTTCGATCACCTGCCCCAGCCGAGCAGCGACGGCGCCACCGCCTTCGTCTCGGTGATGGAGGGCTGCTCCAAGTACTGCACCTTCTGCGTGGTGCCCTACACCCGCGGCGAGGAGATCTCGCGGCCCTTCGAGGCGGTGATGGACGAGGTCATCCACCTGGCCGATCAGGGCGTTCGCGAGATCAACCTGCTGGGCCAGAACGTCAACGCCTATCGCGGCGAGAACCGGCTCGGCGAGGAGATCGACCTGGCGGAGCTGATCGCCTGCGTGGCGGCGGTGGAAGGCATCGACCGCATCCGCTTCACCACCTCCCACCCGGTGGAGTTCTCCGACAGCCTGATCGAGGCCTACGACGAGATCCCCGAGCTGGTCAGCCACCTGCACCTGCCGGTGCAGGCCGGGTCCGACCGCATCCTGGCCGCCATGAAACGCGGCCACACCGTCGAGGAGTACGTGGAGAAGATGGAGCGCATCCGCGCGCTGCGCCCCGACATCAGCTTTTCCTCGGACTTCATCGTCGGCTTCCCCGGCGAGACCGAGGAGGACTTCGCCGCCACCATGGACCTGATCGGCCGCATCGGCTTCGACGTCTCCTTCAGCTTCGTCTACTCGGCCCGCCCGGGCACCCCCGCGGCGGGCCTCGAGGACGACACCCCCGAGGCCGTCAAGAAGCAGCGCCTGGCGATCCTGCAGGAGCGCATCAACCAGCAGGCCATGCAGATCAGCCGGCGCATGGTGGGCACCACCCAGCGCATCCTGGTCACCGGCTTCTCGCCCAAGGACCCGGGCCAGCTGTCCGGGCGCACCGAGAACAACCGGGTGGTCAACTTCCGCGCCCCCAACCCCACCGAACTGATCGGCTACTTCGTCGACGTGGAGATCACCGAGGCACTGCCCAACTCGCTGCGCGGCGACCTGGCCTCCCCGGAGCGCTTCTAGACGCCGGCACGACACGATGGGCCGATGCAGGGGTGCAAGGCGCCGGGGCAGGCCGAAGCGGAGGGCCTGCGGCGCCCGGGGATGGGGGCCGGCAACTCCTCGATGGTCCGGCACTCCGGGACCGTCGCCGGATCGGCCCCGCCCTGTTTCCGAGCCCCCTTCATTGCCCTTCTAGCTACCGGGGCAGTAAGCTGACCCCGACATCCATCAACCCACGGACCCGCCCGTCTTGAGCCAGCCATCCACAGCGGCGAACCGCGTCATCACCCTGAACCTCGAGCCCAACGATCCCCAGCGCCTGGCCAACCTGTGCGGCCAGCACGACGAGCATCTCAAGCTCATCGAGTCGCGTCTCGGCGTGACGCTGCGCAACCGGGGCAACGTCTTCCAGCTGGCCGGCCCCGGTCCCCGGGTCAAGGCCGCGGCCAACGTGGTCGAGCACCTCTATCGCGAGGCCGAGGCCAGCGAGCTGACCCCGGACACCGTGCACCTCTTCCTCCAGGAGTCCGGCCTTCAGGCCCTCGAGGAGGAGGAAGGCCCCGGCGGCGACGACGAGGTGCTGCTGCGCACCCCCAAGGCGCTGATCAAGCCTCGGGGGCTCAACCAGCAGAACTACGTCTCGAGCATCCGCGCCCACGACATCAACTTCGGCATCGGCCCGGCCGGCACCGGCAAGACCTACCTAGCCGTGGCCGCCGCGGTGGAGGCCCTCAACCAGCAGGAGGTGCGCCGCATCCTGCTGGTGCGCCCGGCGGTGGAGGCCGGCGAGAAGCTCGGTTTCCTGCCCGGCGACCTGGCCCAGAAGATCGATCCCTACCTGCGCCCGCTCTACGACGCCCTCTACGAGATGATCGGCTTCGAGCAGGTGGCCAAGCTGATCGAGCGCCAGATCATCGAGATCGCGCCGCTGGCCTACATGCGCGGCCGCACGCTCAACAACGCCTTCATCATCCTCGACGAGAGCCAGAACACCACCCGCGAGCAGATGAAGATGTTCCTGACCCGCATCGGCTTCGGCTCCACGGCGGTGATCACCGGCGACATCACCCAGGTGGACCTGCCCCGCGGCCAGACCTCGGGACTGATCCAGGTGCTCGAGGTGCTCAAGGGCACGCCGGGCATCGGCGTCACCCACTTCGCCGCCAAGGACGTGGTGCGCCACCCCCTGGTGCAGCGCATCATCGAGGCCTACGACGCCTTCGAGGCCGAGGAGGAGGCCCAGGCCCGCGCCAGGCGCGAGGAGCGCGAGGCGCTGCGTCAGGAGCGCCGGGAGCGCCAGGACGGCGGCGAGGGTCGCTCATGACCCGCGCCGTCGTCGACCGCCAGGTGGCGCTCGAGGCCGATGGCCTGCCCGACCAGGCCGCGCTGGAGGCCTGGGCCGAGGCCGTGCTGGCCCGCCATCCCGACGAGGCCCGCACGGAGGTGACGGTGCGCTTCGTCGACGCCGCCGAGAGCCGGGCGCTCAACCGCGACTACCGCGACCGGGACAAGCCCACCAATGTGCTGTCCTTCCCCTTCGAGACGCCGCCCGGCATCGAGCTGCCGCTGCTCGGCGACCTGGCGATCTGCCACCCGGTGGTGCTCGCCGAGGCCCGGGATCAGGACAAGGCGGTGCACGATCACTACGCTCATATGGTGATCCACGGCCTGCTGCACCTGCTGGGCCATGACCATATCGAGGACGACGAGGCCGAGGCCATGGAGGCCCTGGAGCGGGAGATCCTTGCCGGCCTGGGCATCGCCGACCCCTACCTGACGCCCAGCCCGCCTGATCGCGATTCCGATACCGAGGACGAGAGACCCGACGCATGAGCGAAGACCGATCGAGTAGCCAGGGCAACCGATCCTGGCTCGACAAGCTGTTCAGCGCCCTGACCAGCGACAGCGACGAGCCGAGCTCACGGGACGAGCTGCTGGAGTTCCTGCGCCAGGCGGCCACCCGGCTGAAGCTCGAGCAGGATGCCATGATGATCATCGAGGGCGCGCTGAACATCAGCGACCAGCAGGTCCGCGAGGTGCTGATCCCGCGCTCCCAGGTCACCGCCATCGCGCTCGACCAGCCGCTGGAGGAATACCTGCCAGTGATCCTCGAGACCGGCCACTCCCGCTACCCGGTGGTCGGCGAGAACCTCGACGAGGTCAAGGGCATCCTGCTGGTCAAGGACCTGCTGCCCCTGCTGCGCGGCGGCCAGGACAACGGGCATCCCTTCCGCCTCGAGGAGGTCCTGCGCCCGGCGATGTTCGTGCCGGAATCCAAGCGCCTCAACAGCCTGCTCAAGGAGTTCCGCGACACCCACAACCACATGGCCGTGGTGGTGGACGAGTACGGCGGCACCGCGGGCATCGTCACCATCGAGGACATCCTCGAGGAGATCGTCGGCGACATCGAGGACGAGCACGACACCGACGAGGAAGAGGACATCCGCGCGCTGGGCGACGAGCGCTATGCCATCCGCGCCCTGACGCCGATCGATGACTTCAACGAGCGCTTCGGCACGCACTTCTCGGACGAGGAGTTCGACACCCTGGGCGGCCTGGTGATGCAGCGCTTCGGCCACCTGCCGGGGCGCGGCGAACATACCGAGATCGGCGGCTGGCGCTTCACCGTGCTCAACGCCGACAACCGCCGCATCCGCCTGCTGGAGGCCGAGCCGGCCCGGGATGCGACCACGGACTGATCCCCCTCGCCAAGGACGGTTGCCATGCTGCCACCCCGCATCCGCCGGCTGCTCGGCCCCCTGGCGGCCATCGCCGCCGGCGGGCTGACCACCCTGTCCGCGGCCCCCTTCCACCTCTGGTGGCTGGCGCCGCTGGCCGCCGGGCTGCTGTACGCCGGCCTGCCCACGCTGTCGCCGGGCCGCGCCGCCCTGCGCGGCTGGTGCTACGGGCTCGGCCTGTTCGGCACCGGGGCCTCCTGGGTCTACGTCTCGATCCACGACTACGGCTATACCGGTGTGCCCCTGGCGCTGGCCCTGACGGCGCTGTTCGTCGCCGCCCTGGCGCTGTTCTTCGCCGTCACTCTGGGGCTCTACCGGCGCCTGTGCGGCCCGCGCCTGGCTCCGCTGAGCTTCGCCGGGGCCTGGGTGCTCGGCGAGGCCCTGCGCACCTGGCTGTTCACCGGCTTCCCCTGGCTGCTGCTGGGCAGCGGCCAGGTGGATGCGCCCCTGGCCCCCTGGGCGCCGATCGGCGGCGTCCACCTGCTGTCGCTGGCCGTGGCGCTGACCGGGGCGCTGGGCGTGGAGGCGCTGCGCCGTCGCGCCTGGGCCGTGCTGCCGCTGGCCGGGCTCTGGCTGGCGCCCCTGGCGTTGCCCGCCCAGTGGACCTCGCCCGCCGCCGAGCCGCTGCGGGTCGCCCTGCTGCAGGGCAACCTGCCCCAGCGGATCAAGTGGACCCCGGAGGGCCAGCGGGTCGCCGTCGAGACCTACCTGTCGCTCACCGCCGCGGTGGGCGACGACCGGGACCTGGTGATCTGGCCCGAGGCCGCGCTGCCGATGTTCGCCGACCAGGCGCGCCCGATCCTGGCCCGCGCCCGGGCGCTGCTGCCGCCCGACACCCGACTGGTGACCGGCATCCTGCAGCGCGACGGCGAGGGCCTCTACTACAACAGCGTGCTCGAGGCGGGCGGCGACGGACAGGCCTACCGCAAGCGCCACCTGGTGCCCTTCGGCGAATACCTGCCCCTGGAGCGCCTGCTGCGCGGGGCCATCGCCTTCTTCGACCTGCCGATGCCCACCATGACGCCGGGCCCGGCCGCCCAGGCCCCGCTGCGCGTGGCCGGCACCCGGCTGGGCAACGCCATCTGCTACGAGATCATCTATGCCGACCTGGTGGCCGAGCAGGCGCGGCGTTCCGGGGTGATCCTGACGGTCTCCAACGATACCTGGTTCGGCGCCTCCATCGGCCCGCTGCAGCACCTGCAGATGGCCAGGCTGCGCGCCCTGGAGAACGGCCGCCCGGTGATCCGCGCCACCAGCAACGGCGTCACCGCCCTGATCGACGCCCACGGGCGCATCACCGAACGGGTGCCGCAGTTCCAGCAGGCGATCCTCGTCGGCGAGGTCGTGCCCCGCCAGGGCCTGACGCCCTTCTCCCGCACCGGCAGCTGGCCGGTCTGGGCGCTGGCCGCGCTGCTGGTATTGCCGGGCCTGCGGCTGCGCCGGGAGGTGTGAGGTGCGAGGTGCGAGGTGCGAGGTGCGAGGTGCGAGGTGCGAGGTGCGAGGTGCGAGGTGCGAGGCAGCGAAGCCTGATTGCTCCAGATAGCACAAGGGGCGGCCAGGCCGCCCCTTACGCCTTACCCCTGACGCCTCACTCCTTCGGCTCGCCGAGCACTTCCGGGATGGTCGTCTTGACGTAGCGGCCGGGCGCCGGCTCCAGGATGTCCAGCTCGCCGTCGCCGGGCTGGCGGGCCGGCACCATCCTCTCGGCGTCGGCATAGCCGTTGTCGGTCATCCAGGCCTGCCAGTGGGGCCACCAGGACCCTTCGTGGGCCTCGGCGCCCTCCAGCCATTCCTCCGGCGTGGGCGGCAGTTCGTCGTTGGTCCAGAAGCCGTACTTGTTCTTGTGGGGCGGGTTGACGATGCCGGCGATATGGCCGGAGCCGCCCAGCACGAAGGTCACCGGCCCCTTGGGCAGCAGCGCGCCGTAGTAGGTGCTGTTCCACTTGGCGATATGGTCGTCCCGGGTGGAGACGAAATAGCTCGGCACCGAGATCTTGCGCAGGTCGATCTTCACGCCGTCCAGCTCGATGCCGCCGGGCTCGACCAGGCGGTTCTCGGCATAGAGGTGGCGCAGGTACCAGCCGTGGGTGGCCGCCGGCAGGTTGGTGCCGTCGGTGTTCCAGTACAGCAGGTCGAAGGGCGCGGGCACCTCGCCCTTGAGGTAGTTGTTGATGTAGAAGGACCAGAAGAGGTCGTTCTCGCGCAGCAGGTTGAAGGAGTAGGCCATGACCCGGCCATCCAGGTAGCCATCCCGTTCGAGCTTGGCCTCGATGCCCTGGAGCACCGGCTCGGCGAGGAAGACGCCGATCTCGCCGGGATCCCGGAAGTCCCACAGGCTGGTCATGTAGGTGGCCGACTTGACCTTGCGGCCGCGCCGGGTGCTGGTCAGGTAGGCCACGGTGGAGCCCGCCAGGGTGCCGCCGACGCAGTAGCTCAGCAGGTTGACCGACTTCTCGCCGGTGGCCTGCTCGATGGCCTCCATGGCACTGATCGGCCCCAGCTGCATGTAGTCCGCCCAGGTCAGGTCGCGCTGCGCGGGGCCGGGATTGCGCCAGGAGATCAGGAAGACGGTGTGACCCTGGTCCACCAGCCACTTCACCAGGGAGTTGTCCTGGCGCAGGTCGAGGATGTAGTACTTGTTGATCCAGGGCGGCACGATCAGCAGCGGCGTCTTGTAGACCCGCTCGGTGCTCGGAGTGTACTGGATCAGCTGGATCAGCTCGTTCTCGTAGACCACCGCCCCCGGGGTGACGGCGATGTTCTCGCCGACCGCGAAGGCGCTGCGATCGGTCATGGTGACATTGAGTCCCTCGGCGGAATGGGCCAGGTCCCGGCGCAGTCGCGCCAGGCCATCGACCAGGTTCTCGCCGCGGGTCTCCAGGGTGCGGCGCATCACCTCGGGGTTGGTGGTGATGAAGTTGGTCGGCGCCATGGCGTTGACCAGCTGGCGGGCGTAGAAGGCCAGGCTGCGCTTGTGGTCCGGCGACAGCCCCTGCAGGCGCTCGATCAGCTCCTCGACCAGGCGCGAGAACAGCAGGTACTGCTGCATGATCGCCCGATAGAAGGGATCCCGGTGCCAGGCCTCGTCCTGGAAGCGGCGATCGCCCCGGGCCGGCGTCACCAGGGGGGCCTCCTCCTGGCCGGCCATGGCCTTGAGGCCGCTCTGCCACAGCCGAAGCTGGTCCTGCATCAGCCGCGCCTGGGTCTCCCACAGCAGGGACGGATCCTGCATCAGCGATTCGGCACCGGCCTGGAAGGCCTCGCGCATGTGGCCCTGAACGGACGCCGCGGCGTCATCCGGCACCATGCGCGGCAGCAGGTCCTCCAGCAGGGCCCGGTATTCCTCGCCGATCGCCCTCAAGTGCGCGTTCCAGGCCTCGAGTTCGGCCTGCGATGGTGCTTGTACCCCTGGCTGCATGGACCCCTCCTGTCGTTGCCACGCCTGAACGGCCCCCGCCGCCTCGTCGAACGAAGCGGCGGGGGCCGCCGATTCCCCGCGATGCTCAGCTGCGCTTGCGCGCGGCCTGACTGGTCGCCTTGGCCGGCGTCTCCGCCTTGGCCTCGGCCTTGCCGGCGGAGGCCTCGGACGGCGCCGCCCCGGCCTGGGAGGCCTGCTCGGCGAGCGCCTGGCCGGACTCGGCGTAGAGCTTCTCGAGCTCGGCCTTGAACTCCAGGCTCATCTCGCCCAGGGCCCGCGCATCCTCCAGCATCTGCTTGGAGAGGGCGTTCATCATCTCGGCCTGGCGGGTGCCGAAGTCGCGGAGGCTCTCGGCGTCGGTGATCTCGGTGGCGTCACGCAGCCGCTCGGTGCCCATCTGGCTGTAGCGCTTGAGCGACTCCATCTGGTACTCGGACATCCGCTCCATGTTGTGGAGCATCAGCGCATTGAGCTTGCGCATGGGCTCGAAGAACTGGCGGGTCTGGTCGTTGAAGGCGTCGAACGTCTTGTCCTGCATGGTCACTCCTCCCGGTGGGAAAGCGGACGAAAGCCGTGCTGCACTGCACAAAGCGTAGTCTGGCATGGCTGACGTTGCAATACGGTGACGGGAGGACCAAGGTCGTAGGCGGGATCACTCCTCGCGGCGGCGGCGGGAGCGGGCGCTGGCCGGGGCCGCGCCCTCGTCCCGCCCGCGCGGGGCCTCCTCGCCACCGGACGAGGCGGTGCCCGAGCCGGCGGCGGCCTTGCTGAGCATGTCGAGCATCATCTGCTGGTAGTTGCCGAAGCTGGCCAGCCCCTGGGACAGCCCCTGCTGGAGCATCGGCTGTTGCAGGAAGGGCTGCATCAGGCTCATGGGGTCGTAGCCCTCGACCCCGGATTCCATCTGCTCCTGGATGCGCTCCAGCAGCTGCTGCTGGAAGGCCTCCACATCGGGCAGGCCCAGGGCACGGCGGAATTCCTCGGGGGTCAGGTCGAACTCGACGTTGATCTTCATGATGACCGCCTTGTCGGAGAGGTGTGCGCGAGTGACGCTCCCAGTGTAGCAGCCCGCTCAGGGCAGCCGCGGGGTGGTCACGGTGACGTCCTGGTTCTGGCCGCGATGGCGCAGCAGGTGGTCCATCAGCGTCAGCGCCATCATCGCCTCGGCGATGGGCGTGGCGCGAATGCCCACGCAGGGATCGTGGCGGCCCTTGGTGACCACCTCCACCGGATTGCCATCCCGATCGATGGAGCGTCCCGGGGTGGTGATGCTCGAGGTCGGCTTGAGGGCCAGGTGGGCAACGAGCGTCTGACCGCTGGAGATGCCGCCCAACACGCCGCCGGCATGGTTGGAGAGGAAGCCGTCCGGGGTCATCTCGTCGCGGTGCTCGCTGCCACGCTGGGCCACCGAAGCGAAGCCGTCGCCGATCTCCACGCCCTTGACCGCGTTGATGCTCATCAGGCCGTGGGCCAGCTCGGCATCGAGGCGATCGAAGACCGGCTCGCCCAGCCCCGGCGGCACCCCCTCGGCGACCACCGACACCTTGGCCCCCACCGAATCCTGGTCGCGGCGCAGCTGGTCCATGTAGGCCTCCAGCTCGGGCACCCGCTCCGGGTCGGGGCAGAAGAAAGGATTGTCGTCCACCGACGCCCACTGCTTGAAGTCGATGGCGATGGGGCCGAGCTGGCTCATGTAGCCGCGCACGGTGATGCCCTGGGCCGCCAGGTACTTCTTGGCGATGGCGCCGGCCGCCACTCGCATGGCGGTCTCCCGGGCGCTGGAACGCCCGCCGCCGCGGTAGTCGCGGATGCCGTACTTGTGCTGGTAGGTGTAGTCGGCATGGGCCGGGCGGAACTGATCCTTGATCTTCGAGTAGTCCTTGGAGCGCTGGTCGGTGTTCTCGATCAGCAGCCCGATGGCGGTGCCGGTGGTCACCCCCTCGAAGACCCCGGACAGGATGCGCACCCGGTCCGGCTCCTGGCGCTGGGTGGTGTGGCGCGACGAGCCGGGGCGGCGCCGATCCAGGTCGCGCTGCAGGTCCGCCTCGGAGAGCGGCAGCCCCGGAGGGCAGCCGTCGACGATGGCGCCCAGCGCCGGGCCGTGGCTCTCGCCGAAGGTGGTGACGGTGAAAGACTTGCCGAAGGTGTTGCCGGACATGGGCGTTCCTCTTGACGACTCAGCTGAAGGACGCCGCATGGGCGTCGAGTTCCGCGGCGGTCAGGACGAACACCCCCTGGCCGCCGCGCTCGAATTCCAGCCACAGGAAGGGCACCTCGGGGAAGGCGGCCTCCAGGTGGTGGTCGGAGTTGCCCACCTCGACGATCAGCACGCCGGCGTCGGTCAGGTGGTCGCGGGCCTCGCGCAGGATGCGCCGCACGATGTCCAGGCCGTCCGCCCCGGCGCCCAGCGCCAGCCCCGGCTCGTGGCGGTACTCGGCGGGCATGGTGGCCAGGTCCCGGGCATCCACGTAGGGGGGGTTGGCGACGATCAGGTCGTAGCGCCGGCCCGCCAGGCCGTCGAAGACGTCGGACGCCACGGCCCGCACCCGGTCGCCGACGTCGTGCCGGGTGATGTTGCGACGCGCCACCGCCAGGGCCTCGGGGCTGACGTCCGCCAGGTCGACCTCGCAGGTGGGCAGGTGCAGGGCCGTGGCGATGCCGATGCACCCGGAGCCGGTGCACAGGTCGAGGACCCGGGCCGGCGGCTCCACCGGGAACCAGGCGCCGAAGCCGTGCTCGATCAGCTCGGCGATGGGCGAGCGCGGGATCAGCACCCGCTCGTCGACGCTGAAGGGCACGCCGGCGAAGAAGGCCTCGCCCAGCAGGTAGGGCAGCGGCCGGCGGGTGGCGATCCGCTCGCGGACCAGGGCGACGATCCGCGCCCGCTCCATGGGCAGCAGGCGCGCGTCCTGCACGCCCGGATCCACGTCCCAGGGCAGGTGCAGGGCGCCCAGCGTCAGCGCCACCGCCTCGTCCCAGGCGGAATCGGTGCCGTGCCCGAAGTGCAGGCCGGCCAGGTGGAACTCGCTGGCGGTCCAGCGCAGGCAGTCCCGGAGGGTGATCAGCCCCTCGACGAGGGCCTCGTCGTCCAGGGCCAGGGTGGAAGCGGGCGAGGGAGCGGAAGGTTCGGCCACGAGACATCCTGTGGTTGTCGATGGGAAGGGCGTCGGAAGCCGATTGTAACCTCGCCGGCGGTTCACAGCCACGCCAGGGCCGGTATACTCGGACTCTCGCGGCCCGCCCCGCGGCGCCCGCCGCTCGCCACGGCGATGGCCCTGCCGGCACTCGCCATCGCCCCGTCGCCAACGCCAGGTCAGAGAGTCTCATGAGCCGACGCCGCCACGCCCCCGACCACGACGAGATCAGCGCCTTCCGCCAGGCCCTGAGCGAGGCCGGCGTGCGTCCACTGCGCAGCGACCGGGCCGACCCCGGGCGCCCGCGCCGCGCCGAGGAGGCGGCCCGCGCCCGCCGCGCGGCGGCCACGGCGGCCGGCGAGGACGCCGCCTCCGGCCGGACCTCCGACGGCCGCGTGGAGGCGGTGCGGCCCTCGGAATACCTGGACTTCGCCCTGCCCGACCTGCCCTACCGCGAGCGCCAGCAGCTCAAGCGCGGCCGGATCGCCTGGGAGGCCGGCCTCGACCTGCACGGCTACACCCTGGAGGAGGCCCGGGCCCAGCTGGAGGGCTTTCTGGGCGACGCCGCGGCCGACCGGGCGCGCTGCGTGCTGGTCGTGCACGGCAAGGCCTGGGGCGCCCAGGCGGACTACCCGGTGATCAAGAGCCACGTCAACGCCTGGCTGCGCGAGTGGCCCAGCGTGCTGGCCTTCTGTTCGGCCACCGAGGCCGACGGCGGCACCGGTGCCGTCTACGTGCTGCTGCGTCGCCGCCGCGACGGCCTCTGATCCCGGCTACGCCTGCTCGCCGTCGCGGGGCGGGGCCGCCGCTTCCGGCCCGCCGTCGGGGTCGGCGGGCGGCAACGGCTCGACGGCCACACTGGACGCCGCCTCCCGCTCGAGGCGCTCCAGCGCCTGCCGGGCCAGGTGGCGTCCCAGCGCGATCAGCGCCTCGGCGCGGTGGAACTCGTAGGCGCCGCACACCGTCTTGGGCACCTCGATCAGCACGTCGGGGGGGTAGCCGGCCACCTTGTACTTGGCCAGCGCCGCCTGGGTGACGTCGAAGGAGGCCAGGATCATGTCCAGCCGTCCCCAGGCGCGCCGCCCGCGGGCGATGCCGTCGTCCTCCTCGCTCTCGCCGCCGCTCGACAGGCCGTCGAGCAGCCGCCGGGTAGCCCCTCGCACGCCCTCCATCCAGCCGCCGAAGTCCACGCCTCCACCCGAGTCCCGGGCCGCCTCCCGGGCCTGCTCCTCGGCCGCCTCCTCGGGCGGCAGCAGGGCCTCCAGGCTCACCGGCCGGGCGCTCTGGGCGGTGACGTTGACCGCCATGACGACGTCGGCGTGGGTCGAGACCGTCGGCATGATCGGCAGGGGGTTGAGCAGGCCGCCGTCCACCAGCACCTGGTCGCCGCGATGCAGCGGGGTGATCACCCCGGGCACGGCGATGGAGGCGCGGATGGCGTCGAGCAGCGAGCCCTGCTGGAACCACACCTCGCGCTGCCGGGTCATGTCGGTGGCCACGGTGGTCACCGGGATCGACAGGTCCTCCAGGCGGATGTCGCCGACCAGCTCGTCGAGCTTGTTCATCACCTTGTTGGCGCGCATCGCACCCATGGGGCTCCAGGTGACATCCACCAGGCGCAGCACATCGAAGTAGTCGAGGCGACACACCCAGTCCTTGTAGCGGTCCAGCTGGCCCGCGGCGTAGACGCCGGCCACCAGGGCGCCCATCGAGCAGCCGGAGAGCGCCACGACCTCATAGCCCCGCGCCTCGAGCTCCTCGATCACGCCGATATGGGCATAGCCCCGGGCGCCACCGCTGCCCAGGGTCAGCGACACCCGCCGGCCCTTGTCATGACGCCTGCTCATCGCGCTCCTCCGTTCACGGCTGTGCCTCCTCGATCGCGTGCGCCACCGCCGCCACCCGGGACGCCTCGAGATGCAGGTGATGGCCGCCGGGCAGCACCCGGCGGCGCAGGCCCTTCAGCGCCGCCCGGGCCGCCGCGGCGCTCGCCCGGCCGGCGAGGATGCCGTCCTCGGCCTCGATGCACAGCGCCGGGCAACGGATCGCCTCCAGCAGGGCCAGCGCCTGCTCCGGCGTGAAGCGCACCGGCGAGGGCCGCAGCAGGCGCGGATCGGTGCGCAGCCGGAGGTGGCCGTCGTCCGTCTCGATCAGGTTGCGCGCCACCATCGGCCTTGCCGTCTCGGCCTCCAGGGGCGTGACGCCCCCGGCGACCCGGGCGGCCACGGCGCTCTCGCCATCAGGATAGCGTGGCGCGCGCGAGACCGGCCGGCGATGGGCGCGCAGCCCCTTGCGCAGCTGGTCGGGCGTGCGGGCCGCCTCGGTGGTCAGCACCCCCAGGCCATCGATCAGCGCCAGCCGCGTCACCCGTTCCGGAGCGGCGGCGGCCACCAGGCAGGCCACCCCGGCCCCCATGGAGTGTCCCAGCAGGGGCGCGTGGGTCAGCGACAGGTCGTCCAGGGCATCGAGCACGTCGTGGGCGTAGTCCCAGATCGCGTAGTCGCCGCCGCCGGGCAGGTGGCGGGAGTGGCCATGGCCGGCGAAATCCAGCGCCACCACCCGGATGTCGAGCGCCTCGACCAGCCGCGGCGCCAGCCGTGCGAAGCTGGCGGCGTTGTCCAGCCAGCCGTGCAGGGCCAGCCAGGTGGGCGCCTGGGCCTCGCCCCAGGCAAGTGCCGCCAGCCGTCCCCCGGCCAGGCTCAGGGCCGTGGGCATCGTCATGGGCCTGCCGCCTCCAGCGCCACGATCATGCCCTGCAGCGCCTCGCGGGTCGCCTCGGGGTGCTCCATGGGGAACATGTGACTGCCCGGCACCTCCGCGACGCGCACGCCGCGTCGCCGCAGGCGCCGCCGGCGCCGCGGAGTGAGCAGGTCGGAGTCGCGACCGGCCAGCACCCCCACCGGCACCCGCAGCCGTTCGGGCAAGGCGTCCAGGTGGTCGGGCAGGTGGCGGAACACCGCCACCTCGATGTCGGGATCGAACAGCAGCACCACCCGGCCGTCGTCGAGCTTGCGGGTACCGCCCTCCACGTAGTCGGCCAACGCCTGGTCGGTGAAGCGGCGGAACAGCCCCCGCCGACGCAGGTAGTCGCGCATGGCCCGGGCGTTCGACCAGGTGGTCCGCCGGCCCAGGGTCTTGCCCGCCGGGGTGAAGCGGTCGACCAGCCCCAGGCGCTTGATCGCCTTCATGGCCAGCGCATCCAGCCCCAGCATCAGCGGCGGGTCGAGCATCACCACGCAGCGGAAGCGCTCGGGGGCCTGCTCGGCGGCCATGGCCATCAGCACACCGCCCATGGAGTGGCCGACCCCGACCACCGGGGCCTCGAAGGTCGCCAGGTGCGCGAGCAGCTCGTCGCGCAGGGCCAGCCAGTTGTGCCCCACCGGGAAGTCGGGGTGGTGGCCCAGGCGGTCCAGGGGATGGACGTCGAAGCGCCCGGCCAGGGGCGTCAGCAGGCTGCGGTAGCTCAGGCCCGGGAAACCGTTGGCATGGGCGAAGACTAGCGGGTCGCGAGCGGCGGTGTCATTGGCGGGCATGGCGTGATCCGGTCGGAGGCGTCGAGTGGCGATAGCAGGCTAACGGGAATACCATGGGGCGCCAAGTCGCCTTTCGGCCACCTCGATCAACGGAGCCCCGCGTGAAGCCCGACAAGCCGCCCCGCGATACTCGCACCCGCAACCGTGTCTTCTTCCTGACGGTCATCGTCGCCGTCGTGGTCGGCCTGTGGCTGGCCCGGGGATGAGCCTCGCCGCCGTCTTCCAGGAGACCCTGAACGTCACCCTGCCGATCTTCGCCATGGTCTTCCTGGGCCTGGTGCTCAAGCGGCTGCGCTGGCTCGATCAGGGCTTCGTCACCACCGCCTCGATGCTGGTGTTCCGGGCCACCCTGCCGGCGCTGATCTTCCTCAGCATCGTCGAGGCCGACCTGGCCGCCACCCTGGATCCCCGGTGGCTGGGCTTCTTCGCCCTGGCCACCCTGGGCAGCTTCCTGCTGGCCTGGGGCTGGGCGAGGCTGCGCGTGCCCCGGGCCGAGCGCGGCGTCTACGTGCAGGGCGCCTTCCGCGGCAACTGCGGCATCGTCGGCCTGGCCCTGGCCGCGGGGCTCTACGGGGACTATGGCCTCTCGGCGGGCGGGCTGCTGCTGGGGGTGGTGATCCTGACCTACAACGCGCTCTCGGTGCTCGCCCTGGCGCGCTACCAGCCGCAGGCGGCCACCGACTGGCGCAGCCTGGCCGGACAGATCCTGCGCAACCCGCTGATCCTGGCGGTGGCGGCCGCGGTGCCGGTGGCCGCCCTGGACCTGACGCTGCCCACCTGGCTGGCCACCTCGGGTCACTACTTCGCCTCCCTGACGCTGCCGCTGGCGCTGCTGTGCATCGGCGCCACCCTGTCGCTGTCCGCCGCTCGCGGCCCCGAGGGGCGCCTGGCGCTCGGCGCCAGCCTGATGAAGATGGTCACCCTGCCGGCGCTGGCCACCGCCGCGGCCTGGCTGGTCGGCTTCCGGGGCCGCGAGCTGGGGGTGCTGTTCGCCTTCTTCGCCAGCCCCACCGCGGCAGCCAGCTTCGTGATGGTCAAGGCCATGGGCGGCAACGCCACGCTGGCCGCCAACATCGTGGCGCTGAGCACCCTGCTGGCCAGCCTGACCGTCACCCTGGGCGTGTTCGGGCTGCGCGCCGCCGGGCTGATCTAGGAGCCTGTCGGACTTAACGCTGATCTACTGCGAATCCCGGGCTTTCGGCCAACTTTATTCGATCCATTTGGTTAAATAGCGCGCTATTCGCCTCAATCGATCGAACAATTTGACTCGAAATCCGTGACTCTCGTGACGATCGGTCAAACCCGACAGGTTCCTAGGCGCCAGCTCAGCCGCCCGGCCCCCGGGCCTCGGTGCCCTCGACCACCTCGAACTGCTCGAGGCCGCCGCCCTCGGCGGTGGCCTCCGCCGGCAAGGGGTTGGCATGGGCCCGCTTGAAGTCGTCGCTGCCCACCCAGGCGCGGAAGGCCTCCTGGCTCTCCCATTCGGTCTCGACCACATAGGGCGCCTGGTTGCCCTGGGGCCTGAGCACCCGCATGGCGATAAAGCCCGGCTGCTTGTCGATCTGCCCGGCCCGGGCCCGGAAGCGGGCCTCGAAGTCGTCCTCGTAGCCGGGGTTCACGTGGACGCGGTTATTGACGATATAGCTCATCTGCATGCCTCGCTCAGGTGATATCGGCGGGGGCGGTGAAGCGGGTCAGCCGCGCGCAGCCGGCGGCGTGCACCTCGGCATCGAGCTCGGCGACGGCGGCGGTGGGGAAGCCCAGGCCGCGATCGGCCCGGCCCTCCACCAGCAGGCCGGTGAGCGCGCCGACCAGCGGCATATGGCTGACCAGCAGCAGCGGACGGTCGTCGTCCTGGGCCAGCAGCCAGTCCACCACCGCCCCGGGCGGGTCGTCCGGGGTGATCCGCTCCAGGGTCTCCACCGCGAGGCCCAGCGCCTCGCCCAGCGCCGCGGCGGTCTGCTGCGCCCTCCGGTAGGGGCTCGCCACCACCCTCAGCCGATAGGTCGCCAGGTCGTCGCGCCCGGCCAGCCAGGCGCCCATCCGGGCGGCCTCTTCCCGGCCCCGGCCGGTCAGCTCGCGGGCCGGATCGGGACGGCCCTGTCCGGCCTCGCCGTGGCGCATGATCAGCAGCGGCTCAGCCATCGGTGCCTCCCCGCTCGCGGCGATCCTGCTGGACGTCCTCCCGGGGCAGCACGAACTCCACGTCGCTGCTCTGCTCGCCCTGCATCAGCATCCGGGCCATCTCGCGGGCCGGCACGCCCTCGAACAGCACCTGGTAGAGGCCCTCGGCGATGGGCATGTAGACGCCCTCCAGGCGGGCCTTGTCGCGCACCAGCCGCACGCTGTTGACGCCCTCGGCCACCTGGCCCAGGGCCTCGACGGCCTCGTCCAGGGAGCGGCCCTCGCCCAGGGCGAAGCCGACCCGGTAGTTGCGCGAGCGGCTCGACGAGCAGGTGACGATCAGGTCCCCGACCCCGGCCAGGCCGAGGAAGGTCATGGGGTTGGCTCCCTGGGAGACGGCGAAGCGGCTCATCTCGGCCAGTGCCCGGGTCATCAGCATGCTGCGGGTGTTCTCGCCCATGCCCAGCGCGGCGGCCATGCCGGCGGCGATGGCGTAGAGGTTCTTCAGCGCCCCGCCCAGCTCGACCCCGTAGCGGTCGTTGCTGGCGTAGACCCGGAAGTAGTCGCAGCCCAGGGCGGTCTGCACCCGGGTGCGGGTCAGCGGATCCCGGCTGGCGACCACCGTGGCGGTGAGCTGGCGCTCGGCCACCTCGGCGGCCAGGTTGGGCCCGGACAGCACCCCGATATGGGGGAAGCCGGTCTCCTCCTCGAGGAGCTGGCTCATCAGCTTGAAGCCCTCCTCCTGGATGCCCTTGGTGGTGCTGACCAGGATCTGCGAGGCATCGAGCCAGGGCCGGGCTCGGCGCACCACCTCGCGGAAGGCCTTGGAGGGAATGGCCACCAGCACCAGGCCGGCGCCGGGCAGCACCTCCTCGAGGGCATCCGAGGCGCGCACGGCGGGGTTGATGGCATAGTCGGGCAGGTAGCGGCCGTTGCGATGCTCGCGGTTGATCTGCGCCACCAGCTCGGGGTCGCGCAGCCACTGGCGCACCTCGAAGCCGTTGTCGGCGGCGATGCTGGCCAGGGCGGTGCCGAAGCTGCCGCCGCCGAGCACCGCCACCCTGTTGTTGCGATCGTCGGACATGGTCGCCCCGGAAGGTGGAATGGTTCGGCGATTGTAACGAAAAACGCCCCCGTCAGGGGGCGTCGCGAGGCGAATCCGGGCCGCTCGGCCCGGATGGCGCTCAGTCGACCATCGGCACCAGGGCATCGATGCTCGAACGGGCGTCGCCGTAGAGCATCCGCGTGTTCTCCTTGAAGAACAGCGGGTTCTCGATGCCCGAGTAGCCGGTCCCCTGGCCGCGCTTGCAGACGAAGACCTGCTTGGCCTCCCAGACCTTGAGCACCGGCATGCCGGCGATCGGGCTGTTGGGGTCCTCCTGGGCGGCCGGATTGACGATGTCGTTGGAGCCGATGACGATCACCACGTCGGTGTCGGCGAAGTCGTCGTTGATCTCGTCCATCTCCAGCACGATGTCGTAGGGCACCTTGGCCTCGGCCAGCAGCACGTTCATGTGCCCCGGCAGGCGGCCCGCCACCGGGTGGATGCCGAAGCGCACCTCCTTGCCGGCGCCGCGCAGCTTGCGGGTCAGCTCGCTGACCGCGTTCTGCGCCTGGGCCACCGCCATGCCGTAGCCCGGCACGATGATCACGCTGTCGGCGTCGTTCAGGGCGCTGGCCACGCCGTTGGTGTCGATGGCCACCTGCTCGCCCTCGATCTCCGCGGCCGGGCCCTGGCTGCCGCCGAAGCCCCCCAGGATCACGTTGACGAAGTTGCGGTTCATCGCCTTGCACATGATGTAGGAGAGGATGGCACCGGAGGAGCCCACCAGGGCGCCGACGACGATCAGCAGGTCGTTGGACAGGGTGAAGCCGATGGCCGCCGCCGCCCAGCCGGAATAGCTGTTGAGCATCGACACCACCACCGGCATGTCGGCGCCGCCGATACCCATGATCAGGTGCCAGCCGATGAAGAAGGCCAGGGCCGCCAGCAGCAGCAGGGTCCAGAAGCCGGCGCCGTTCAGATAGAGCATGGCCAGCACCAGCGACAGGCCCGCCGCGGCGGCGTTCAGCAGGTGGCCGCCGGGCAGCTGACGGGGCTTGCCGTCGACCTTGCCGGCCAGCTTGCCGAAGGCGATCACCGAGCCGGTGAAGGTCACCGCGCCGATGAACACGCCCAGCACCACCTCGATCTGCAGGAAGGTCAGCTCGGCCGGGGTCTTGTGGGCCACCAGGGCGGCGAAGGCCGAGAAGCCCTCGCTGCCCTGCTCGGCGAGCTGGGCGGCCAGCACCCGGCGGCGCTCCAGGTCGGCGTTGAAGCCGACGAACACCGCCGCCAGGCCGACGAAGCTGTGCAGCGCCGCCACCAGTTGCGGCATCTCGGTCATGTCGACCTTCTTGGCCAGGTAGACGCCGATCACCGCGCCGATGGCCATCATCGGCACCATCCACCAATAGCCGCCGATGCCCGGGCCGAAGGCGGTGAAGAACACCGCCACGGCCATGCCGATGATGCCGTACCAGACGGCGCGCTTGGCCTTCTCCTGGTTGCTCAGCCCCCCCAGGGAAAGGATGAACAGTACACTCGCCGCGATCGAGGCGGCAGATACGAATCCTTGACTCAACATCTCGTTATCTCCGCCGCTCAGGATTTCTGGAACATGGCGAGCATCCGGCGCGTGACCTGGAAGCCCCCCACGATGTTGATGGTGGCGATCAGCACGGCGATCGCCGACAGCAGCACGACCAGGCCGCTGCCCGAGCCGATCTGCAGCACCGCGCCGAGCACGATGATGCCGGAGATGGCATTGGTCACCGCCATCAGCGGGGTGTGCAGGGAGTGGCTCACGCCCCAGATCACCTGGAAGCCGACGAAGCAGGCCAGGGCGAAGACGATGAAGTGCGACATGAACGACGCCGGGGCCACCTGGCCGAGCAGCAGCATCAGCGCGCCGCCGACCCCGAGCAGGGTAGCCTGGCGCTTGGTCTGGGCCACGAAGGCGGCATGCTCGGCGGCCTTCTTCTCCTCCGGCGTGGGCTCTGGCTCCTTGGGCTTGGGCTTGGCCGCGGCGATCGCCGGCACCTTGGGCGGCGGCGGCGGGAAGGTGATGTCGCCCTGGTAGGTCACGGTGGCGCCGCGGATGACGTCATCGTCCATGTTGTGGTCGATGCTGCCGTCCTTCTCCGGCGTCAGGTCCGTGAGCATGTGGCGGATGTTGGTGGCATACAGCAGCGAGGCCTGGGTGGCCATGCGTGAAGGAAAGTCGGTGTAGCCGACCACGATCACGCCGTTGTCGGTGACGATACGCTGGTCGGGGACCGTGAGGTCGCAGTTGCCGCCCTTCTCGGCGGCCAGGTCGACGATCACCGAGCCGGGCTTCATGGCCTCGACCATGTCCTCGAGCCACAGCTTGGGCGCCGGGCGGCCGGGAATCAGCGCCGTGGTGATGACGATATCCACGTCCGGCGCCTGCTCGCGGAACAGCGCCAGCTGCTTCTCGCGGAACTCGGGGCTCGAGGGGGCGGCATAGCCACCGCTGCCGGAGCCGTCCTGGCTGTCCTCGAAGTCCAGGAACAGGAACTCGGCGCCCATCGACTCGATCTGCTCGGCCACCTCGGGGCGCACGTCGAAGGCGCGCACCACGGCGCCCAGGCTGGTCGCGGTGCCGATCGCCGCCAGGCCGGCGACGCCGGCGCCGACCACCAGCACCTTGGCCGGCGGCACCTTGCCGGCGGCGGTGACCTGGCCGGTGAAGAAGCGCCCGAACTGGTTGCCGGCCTCGATCACCGCGCGATAGCCGGCGATGTTGGCGGTGGAGGACAGGGCGTCCATCTTCTGGGCCCGCGAGATGCGCGGCACCATGTCCATGGCGATGACGTTGGCGCCGGTATCGCGGCAGCGCTCGAGCAGCGGCTCGTTCTGGGCGGGCCAGAAGAAGGAGATCAGGGTCTGATCGCGGCGCAGGTAGCCGGCCTCCTCGTCGTCGGGCTCGCGGACCTTGATCACCACATCGGCGGCGTCCCACAGCGCCTTGTCGCCCTCGACGACGGTGACGCCGGCCTCCCGGTAAGCCGCGTCGTCGAAGCCGGCGGCCGCACCGGCGCCGGCCTCCACGAGACAGTCGTGTCCCAGCTTCTGGATATGCTGCGCGCTTTCAGGGGTCAGCGCGACGCGCGCCTCTCCCGGAGCACGCTCCTTGGGTGCACCAATCTTCACGTTGGATCTCCCGTCTTGGTCTTTGTATTGAAAATTTGCATAGCCTAGATCGACTAGTCATACCTTAGGCGACCCGGATTCTCAACCCGCATGTCGACGATGACAGCATCGATGCCGGTGTGGCTATCCCCCTGAAAATAAACGCCCAAAACTTGACCAATACGTCAAGGTCAAGACCTCGAGGGCGCCGAGGCCGCCGGCTCCGCCCATGCTTATGGCAGATGATGCAGCGCAGCACAAGGGCCGAGATGGCGGGACGGCCGATCGCCGCGCGAGGACCGACATCGTCGGGATCGCGGCCGGCCAGGACGACGCCGGCCGCCCTTGGGGCGGCCGGCGGTAAGGGATGCCGCCCGGACGCGGCATCGGCGGGGAGCGTCAGGCGCTCAGCAGGGCGTTGAGGCGGCGCACATAGGCGGCCGGATCGTCGAGGTGGCCGCCCTCGGCGATCACCGCCTGGTCGAGCAGGATATGCGCCAGGTCGGCGAAGCCCTCGCCCTCGGCCGCCTCGAGGCGCGCCACCAGGGCGTGCTCGGGGTTGAGCTCGAGGATCGGCTTGACCTCCGGCATCGGCTGGCCGGCGGCCTCCATGATGCGGCGCATCTGGTAGCCCATCTCGTGCTCGGGCAGCACCACGCAGGCCGGGGAATCGGTCAGGCGATGGGTCACCTTGACCTCCTGGACCGACTCGCCCAGCGCCTCCTGGACGCGCTTGACCAGGTCCTCCTTGGCCTTGGCGGTCTCCTCCTGGGCCTTCTTCTCGTCCTCGCCCTCGATCTCGCCGAGGTCGAGCTCGCCCTTGGCCACGTCGACGAACGACTTGCCCTCGAACTCGGTGAGGTGGCTCATCAGCCACTCGTCGATGCGGTCGTGGAGCAGCAGCACCTCGATGCCCTTCTTGCGGAAGATCTCCAGGTGCGGGCTGGACTTGGTCGCGTTGAAGCCGTCGGCGACGATGTAGTAGATCTTCTCCTGGCCTTCCTTCATGCGGCCCACGTAGTCCGCCAGCGACTGGTCCTGGGTGGCGCTGTCGGTGTGGGTGGTGGAGAAGCGCAGCAGGCCGGCGATCTTCTCGCGGTTGGCGTGATCCTCCGCCGGGCCTTCCTTGAGCACGCTGCCGAAGGTGTTCCAGAAGGTCTGGTAGGCCTCCTCGTCCTTGGCCAGCTTCTTGAGCATGTCCAGGGCGCGCTTGGTCAGGGCCGACTTGATCTTCTCGACCTTGGGATCCTGCTGCAGCAGTTCCCGGGAGACGTTCAGCGACAGGTCGCGGGTGTCCAGCACGCCCTTGATGAAGCGCAGGTAGAGCGGCAGGAACTGCTCGGCGTCGTCCATGATGAAGACGCGCTGCACATAGAGCTTGACGCCCCGGGCGCCGTCCCGCTCGTAGAGGTCGAAGGGCGCGCGGCCCGGCACGTACAGCAGGCTGGTGTACTCCAGCTTGCCCTCGACCTTGTTGTGGCTCCAGGTCAACGGGTCGCTGAAGTCGTGGGCCACATGCTTGTAGAAGGCCTTGTACTCGTCCTCGGAGATCTCGCTCTTGGGCCGCACCCACAGCGCGGTGGCCTCGTTGACGGTCTCCCAGGTGACGGTCTCGCTGCCCTCGATGTCGTTGCCGTCCTCGTCCTTGGCGGTCTCGACCTTCGGCATGCGCACCGGCACCTCGATATGGTCCGAGTACTTGCGCACCAGGTTCTTGAGGCGGAAGTCGTCGGCGAACTCGCGGGCGTCCTCCTTGAGGTGCAGGACGATCTCGGTGCCGTGAGCCTCGCGCTCGATGTCGGCGACGCTGAACTCGCCCTCGCCGCGGGACTGCCACTCGACGCCCTCGCCCCGCTCGGTGCCCGCCTTGCGGGTGCGCACCGTGACCTCGTCGGCGACGATGAAGCCGGAATAGAAGCCGACGCCGAACTGGCCGATCAGCTTGGCGTCCTTCTGCTGCTCGCCGGTGAGCTGCTGGAGGAATTCGGCGGTGCCGCTGCGGGCGATGGTGCCGAGGTTCTCGATCACCTCGTCGCGGTTCATGCCAATGCCGTTGTCGCGCACGGTGACGGTGCCGGCCTCGGCATCGTGCTCGATCTCGACGCGCAGCTCGCTGTCGCCTTCAAAGATGGCGTCATTGTCCAGCGCCGCGTAGCGCAGCTTGTCGCAGGCGTCGGCGGCATTGGAGATGAGCTCGCGCAGGAAGATCTCCCGGTTGGAGTACAGGGAGTGGATCATCAGGTGAAGGAGTTGCTTGACCTCGGTCTGGAAGCCGAGGGTCTCTTCACGGGTGGCAGTGGTCATGTCTTACGGACCCCTTGTCGACGTGTCGGCGGTGGCCGGGTGCCACCGGTTGCTTGGCTTCCGTCGATATGGGGACCGCCCGGCGTTTTTCAAGCGTCGTCGGGATCGCCGAGCACGAAGTGTAGTCGAGCCGTGGCCACCGGGGCGTCCTCGGCCTCCTGCCAGGCCTGCACCCGGACATTGGCCAGGCGGCGGCCCTCCCGCAGCAGCTCACAGCGCGCCAGGGTCGGGACCACTCGGGCGGTGCGCAGGTAGTCGATGGAGGCGTCGACGACCCGTGGCAGCCGCGGCTCCCGCGCCGCCAACATCAGGTCCAGGGTGGCGGCGGTCTCCATGAAGGCCGCCACCACCCCACCGTGCAGCGCCGGCAGCAGGCTGTTGCCGACGTTGCCCTGCCGGGGGGCGAGGCGGAACACCAGCCCCTCGCCGTCCGCGGCCGGCGCCGCCGAGACGCCGATGCGCCGGGCGTAGGGGATCCTCGCCAGCCAGGCCGTCACGTCGCCCGCCTCGCGGGTGCGCGCCAGCCACTCGGCGTCGATGAAGGTATCACCCATGGTCGTCCTCCCCGGCGAACAGCGCCGCCTTGAACCCCGGCGGGGTGTTGCGTGGACCGAGACGCGCGAAGTTGGCGATGCCCCGAGCCACCGGCCGTCCGGCCTGCTGCCAGAGGGTGCCCTCGGTGAAGACCACCGAGGCGCTCACCGACACCGCCCGAGCCTCGGCATGGATCGCCCGCCCCGCCACCGCGGGACGGAAGTGATCGAGGCGCAGGTCCAGGGTCGGGCAGACCTCGGGCTCCGGCAGGGCCGGTAGCACCGCCGAGCCGCAGGCGGTATCCAGCAGCATGGTCAGCAGGCCGCCGTGAACCAGGCCGCGGACCTCGTCGCCCAACAGGTCATCCTGCCAGGGCAGGCACAGGTGCACCCCGTCGGGGCCGGCCTCGAGCACCTCGAGGCCGAGGTCGCGGGTATGGGGGATCGCCGCGGCGAAGCGCTGGAGGGCGCGTCGCCAGTCGGCGGGAAGGGGGCCGTCGGCGGCTGGCATGAAGCACCTCGCGGGTCGGGGTTCGGCGTCAATTCAAACGTTTGACTCAGACTCTAGCCGGCCCCGCCGCCCCGGGCAAGGCTCAGCGGCCCGCCCCGCGCCAGTGGCGATAGTCCGCCAGGGCACGATCCACCCGGGTCAGCATCCAGCCCACGACCACCACGTCGTCGACCAGGCCCAGCGCCAGCAACACGTCCGGCACCAGGTCCAGCGGCGACAGCAGATAGGCCAGGGCCGCCAGCATCCAGCCCAGCGCCGGCCAGGGCACCGGCCGATAGCGCCCCCGCGCCACATCGGCCAGCATCGGCAGGAAATCCGCCAGCGCCCGGCGCATCCGCGACAGGGCGCCGGCGCGGCGGGTGAGGCGTTGCCAGAGGGGAAGGGGCATGCGGTTCTCCTTGCCGGCGGGGACGAGGGCGGCTAAAGACACAGGATAACCGAGCGATCCGCCGGCCTTCATCGTCGGACCGAAGGCCGTCGGCGCCAGGCGACACTACTCAAGCGCGGCCCCATGGGCGACCATGGGCGCTTAGTCCCGCCCGACCCGAGACCCGAGAGGCGCCACCATGACCCGCCCCACGTCCCCGTTCCCCTGGCAACCCCTGCTGACCGCCGCCCTGCTCTGCTGGCCGCTGAGCGGCCAGGCCGCGGAGGCCGACGTCGCCATGCGCGACGCCCTCCAGGCGGCCCGGGAGCAGCGCTGGTCGGCGATCGACCAGGCCGCCATCGACGATCATGTGCTGGCCGGCTACGTCGACTACCACCGCCTCAAGCATCGCCTGCCCCAGGCCGGCCCCGAGGACGTGAAGGCCTTCCTCGCGGGGCATGCCGACTCGCCGCTGGCCGGCTGGATGCGCGGACAGGCCATCACCGCCTACGGCGAGGCCGGCCGCCACGCGGACCTGCTGGCGGTGGCCGACGGCGAGCCGCGCGGCACACTGCGCCAGTGCCACTACTACACCGCCCTGCTCGACCGGGATCCCGCGGCGGCGGCCGAGGGCGGCCGCGCGCTGTGGCGGGTCGGCCACTCCCAGCCGGACGCCTGCGACCCGCTCTTCGACACCCTGCGGCGGCGTGGCGAGATCGGGCCGACGCAGGTCTGGGAGCGCCTGACGCTGGCCTGGCGGGCCGGCGAGACCGGCATGGTCGGCTACCTGGAACGCCAGCTCGGGCCCGAGTGGGACGACGCCCGGGCCGCGCTTGACCGCCTGCAGGGCGACTTCGCGGCGATCACCCGCGTGCCGCGCTGTCTGGGTCCCGACTGTCGCGGCAGCGGCGCCCTGTTCGCCGCCGCCATGCACGGCTTCACCCGTGCCGACACCGAGGCGGCCCTGGAGGCCTGGCGCAAGGTCGCGCCCCACCTGATCATCGAGGACACCCACCGCGCGGCCATCGAGCGGGATCTGGCCTTCTACTCCCTGGTGCGTGACATCGAGCAGAACCTCGCCTGGGTCGACGGGGTGCTACCACGGCTCGACGACGCCGAGCTCACCGAGCTGCGCATCCGGGTCGCCCTGGCCGACCGGGACTGGTCGGGGGTGCTGGACTGGGCCGGCCGCCTGCCCGACGCCGAGCGGAGCGAGGCACGCTGGCAGTACTGGCAGGCCCGGGCCCGGCAGCGGCTGGGCGACGCCGAGGCGGCCCGGGCCGCCTACGAGCGGGCCGCCGCGCAGCGCAGCTTCTTCGGCTTCGCCGCCGCCGACCGCCTGGGACGCCCCTATGCCCTCAACATGGCCGACACTCGGGTCTCGGCCGACCAGCGGGCGGCCGTCGCCGCCATGCCGGCCGTGCGCCGCGCCGAGGCGCTGCTGCGCATCGGCGAACCCGGCCTGGCCGGCAGCGAATGGTACGCCGCGGCGGCCCGGGTCTCCGCCGAGCGGGCCATGGCCATGGCCGACCATGCGGCGCGCCGCGGCTGGCCCGCGCGGCTGGTGCAGACCACCATCGCCGCCGAGCTGTGGGACGCCCTGGAGTGGCGCTTCCCCGAGGCCTACCGGGACGACTTCCTGCGCTGGGGGGAGGCCAACGACGTCGACCCCTACCTGCTGATGGGCATCGCCCGCCGCGAGAGCGCCTACAACCCGGAGGCGCTCTCGCCGGCCGGCGCCCGGGGCCTGATGCAGCTGATGCCGGCCACCGCCCGCCAGGTCAGCCGACGCCTGGGCCTGGCGGACCCGGGACGCTTCGGGGTGCTCGATCCGGCGGTCAATATCCGCCTGGGTAGCGCCTACATCGGCGAGATGCTCGAGCGCTACCGGGGCAACCGCCTGGCCGCCACCGCGGCCTACAATGCCGGCCCCCACCGGGTCGATCGCTGGCTCGAGCGCGCGCCGCAGGCCTTCGACCTCTTCGTCGAGTCCATCCCCTTCCGCGAGACCCGCCGCTATGTCCAGGCGGTGCTGGCCTACAGGGTGATCTTCGAGAGCCTGGCTCGGGGCGGCGACCCCAGCGGCGTGGCGCTGCTGACCCCGGCGGAGCGCCAGGGGCGCTACGACGGCTCGCTGCTGGCCAGGAAATAGGTAGCGAGGTGCGAGGTGCGAGGTGCGAGGTGCGAGGTGCGAGCAATATGCTGCTGCCTCGCGGCCCCTAACTCCTCGTCCCCAACAGTGTCAGGCGGGGGCGCGGGTCAGCGCCAGCTTGGCGCCGAAGCCCACCAGCACCGCCCCGGTGAGGCCGTTCAGCCAGCGTGACACGGCCGGCCTCGCCAGCCAGCGGCCGGCCCGCCCCACCAGCAACACCACGCCGATCTGCCACAGGTTGGCAACCAGGAAATGCACCCCGGCCAGCCACAGGGACTTGGTCAGCGCCGGCTCGCCGGGGGCGATGAACTGGGGCAGGAAGGCCATGTAGAAGACCACCGTCTTGGGGTTGAGCACGTTGGACAGCAGCCCCTCGCGCAGCGGCCGCCAGACCGGGCCCCGCTGGCGAGCCGTCTCGGCGGCGGCCACCGGCAGCCCGCGGCCGTGGCGGGCGGCCCGCAGGCCGGCGATGCCCAGCCAGATCAGGTAGGCCGCGCCGGCCAGCTTGAGCGCGGCGAAGGCCCAGGCCGACTGCAGCAGGATCAGCGAGATGCCCAGCGCCGAGACCCCGGCGTGCACGAACAGGCCCGTGCAGATCGACAGGCTCGTCAGCACGCCGTCGCGCACCCCGCCGCGCGCGGTGTTGCGGATCACCAGCAGGGTATCCACCCCGGGGGTGATGCTCAGCAGGGTGATCGCCACCAGGAAGGGCCAGAACTGGGCGTCGAGGAGCATGGCCAGGCCTCAGCCGTTGAAGATGCCGCGCCGGGCGTGGCGCATGGAGATCTGGTCGTTGAGGGTCCAGAAGTCGTACAGGACGCCCAGGCCCAGCAGCCCGGCGGTGCACAGGTAGAGCAGGCCGGTGAGCCACTTGCCCAGATAGAAGCGGTGCACGCCGAAGATCCCCAGGAAGGTCAGCAGCAGCCAGGCCAGGGTGTAGTTGGTGGGGCCGGCCTGGAAGCGCAGGTCGGCCTGGCGATCCATCGACGGGATCAGGAAGAGGTCGATCAGCCAGCCGATGCCGAGCAGGCCCAGGGTGAAGAACCAGATCGTGCCGGTGACGGGCTTGCCGTAGTAGAAGCGATGGGCACCGAGGAAGCCGAACAGCCACAGCAGGTAGCCGACGACCTTGCTGTGGGTATCCTGGGAGGCGATGCGAGTATCGGACATGTCAGAGGGTCTCGTCGGGGTCTCGGGGCGTCGCCGCGGTCGCTGGACGCCCGTCAGCTTTGTGGCTACATTGACCTTGCGGGCGGCAGCACCAGTCTCCCTGCGCCACCCTGTTGACGCAACCCCGGTGCTGATGCACCATCCGCTGCGTAGGTCAGCAAGTAGAAAGTCGTCAGTTGTACTTCGATTCCTTCGATACACCCCGTGCGCACTTCTTCCTTGTCTTACCCACGCACGACGGGTTCGGGTCGCGGTCGTCGACCGGGCCGACCCAGCACCATTATTTAGTTAGTTAAGGAAATCGACACATGGCAACTGGCACCGTCAAGTGGTTCAACGACACCAAGGGCTACGGCTTCATCTCGCCGGAAGACGGCGGCGACGACCTGTTCGTCCACTTCTCCGAGATTCAGGCTGAAGGCTTCAAGTCCCTGCAGGATGGCCAGAAGGTCTCCTTCGAGGTCACCCAGGGCAAGAAGGGCCTCCAGGCCTCCAACGTCCGGGTCACCGACTGAGTCGGTCGACGCCACCCGGCGACGCCGGCCCGGCCGGTAACGCCACGAGAAGGCCCGCCATTCGGCGGGCCTTTTTCGTTTCTCGTGGCCGAGATCAGGGCGCCTCCTCGCCGTCCTCCTCGACGCGGGTGGCATCGCGAATCTCGTCGGGCACGGCCCGCTCGGCCTGCTCGAACTGCTCGTCGATCTTGCGGCGCGCCTCCTCGAAGCGACGCTCGGTCTCCTCGAGGATCGCCTCGACCTCGGGGTCCGCCTCGGCCTCGAGCCCCTCCTCCGGCAACCCGTCCGGATTGTCCAGCACGGCCTCGAGCTCCGTCGCCTGAGCCGCCGACGCCGTGGCCCCGGGCTCCGCGGGCCGCTGGCGCTCCACCTCTTCGTACTGCTGCTCGAGGCGCTCGCTCGCCTCGCGGAAGCGCCGCTCGGTCTCCTCGAGGATCTGATCGACCTCGTCGCCGGCGAGCTCGCCGGCCGGCACCTCGGCATCCAGCTCCTCGCTACCGGCGGTTGGGGTCGCCTCCTGCTCGGGACGCATGGCGTCGGCGGCCTCGGGCGACGCGCTCGCCTCGCCCCGCTCGGCTTCGGCCGTCCGGTTCGCGTCCTCGCCGGCGAGCGTCGACTCCGCGGCGGAGGCCTCGGGCGTCGGGCTCGGCTCGGCCGACGCCTGGCCGGTCGTCTCGCCCGCGGGCGAGCCACCGTCGTCGGCCCCGTTGGCGTCGCCGGTGGCGTCCTCGTCGCCCCCGCAGCCCGCCAGGACCAGCGCCAGCGCCAGGACCAGGGGTTTCCAGGATGTCATGGCCTTCCTTACTCTTGATGGGGTGTCGACTACATTGCACCAGAGCCCCCGCGGCGCCGCAAGGCGGCGCGAGCGGGCCGGGGCGGCGGGCGCCCCGCCGGGATCAGGCCGGCGCGCCGGCGAGCAGCGGGCAGTCGGCGGGCGCCGCGAGGGCCAGGGCGCCCGGGGCCACCTCGACATCGAAGGCGCGGCGCCGACAGGGCTCGCCGTCCAGGGTCAGCGGCAGCGGGTCGCGGCCCTCGAAGCTCAGCCAGGGCGTCCGGAAGGTCTCCACGAAGCGCCCCCGGGCGGGGCGCCGCTGCAGCTCGCGGCGCATGGCCCACATCTCGCGCAGGGAGGCGAAATCCCGCAGCACCAGCACGTCGAGCAGGCCGTCGTCCATGCACGCCGAGGGCGTCAGCCGCTGGCCGCCGCCGGAGCGGGTGCCGTTGCCCAGCGCCAGCACGAACAGCGAGGCCTCGCGCTCGCCCCCTTCCCAGCGCAGGCGGCCGGGGTAGGGACGGTACTGCCAGGCCTTGAGGGCCCCGATCAACGAATAGGCGCCGCCGCCCAGCAGGCGCTTGAGGCCCTTGGGCGTCGAGGTGGTGATCTCGGCGCCGAAGCCGCCGGTGGCCATGTTGAGGAAGTGCCGGTCGCCGAGCCGCGGCACGTCGACCGGCCGCAGGGCCTGGGTCAGTGCCGCCTCCAGGGCCGCCCGGGGCGTCAGCGGCAGCCCCAGGGCATGGGCCAGGTCGTTGGCGCTGCCCAGCGGCAGGATACCCAGGCCGGGGCGCCGTCCCGCCGGCAGGCGCATCAGGCCATTGACCACCTCGTTGACGGTGCCATCCCCGCCGGCGGCGATCACCCGTCCGGCGCCCGCCCCGCCGGCCCGCTCGGCCCAGCGGGCCGCGTCACCCGGCTCCCAGGTGACCGCCACGTCCAGCTCGGTGCCGGCCCGGCGGCAGGCGAACACCGCCTCGCGCACCGCCGGCCACTGAGCCGCCTTGCCGTTGAGGATCAGCCTTGTCATGGTGTGCGTGCTTCCCTGGCCTGCCACGCGCGGCGTCATGGGCGCTTCACGCCCGGCCGGCAGGATGAACGAATGAATGCCATTCACTTTATGACTTCCTTACACTGTCTGTCTTCCCGGAAATCCCGGCAAAGGGAGTTGTCATGATCCAACCGGCCTTCATCCTTGCGGCCTTCCTCGGTGGCCTCGCCGCCATGACCCTCCGGCTTCCCCCCCTGGTGGGCTTCCTGGCCGGCGGCTTCGCGCTCAATGCCCTCGGCTACCAGACCACGCCGCTGCTGGAGGTGCTGGCCGACGCGGGGGTCACCCTGCTGCTGTTCAGCATCGGGCTAAAGCTCGACATTCGCACCCTGCTGCGCCGGGATGTCTGGGGCGGCGCCTCGCTGCACATGCTGGGCTCGACCCTGATGCTGGTGGGCCTGCTGTCGCTGCTGAAGTGGCTGGGCCTGCCGCTGCTCGGCGGCGCGGGCTGGTCGACCCTGGCCCTGCTCGGCTTCGCGCTGTCCTTCTCCAGCACGGTGTTCGTGGTCAAGGTCCTGGAGAAGCGCAGCGAGACCCAGACCGCCTACGGCCGCCTGGCCATCGGCGTGCTGATCATGCAGGACATCTTCGCGGTGGTCTTCCTCACCGCCTCCACCGGCGAGCTGCCCAGCCCCTGGGCCCTGGGCCTGGTGCTGCTGATCCCGTTGGCCCCGGCGCTGCGCGGCCTGCTCGACCGCCTGGGCCATGGCGAGATGCAGATGCTGTTCGGCATGCTGCTGGCGCTGGTGCTGGGCTATGCGCTGTTCAGCGCGGTGGGCGTGAAAGGCGATCTGGGCGCGCTGATCGTCGGGTTGCTGCTCTCCCCCCATCCCGCGGCCCAGACCCTGGCACGCTCCATGTTCAGCCTCAAGGAGCTGCTGCTGGTGGGCTTCTTCCTGAGCCTGGGGCTCACGGCCATGCCCAGCTGGGAGCTGTTCGGGGTCGCCCTGCTGATGGTCCTGATCCTGCCGCTGAAGAGCCTCATCTACCAGGCGGTGTTCATGCGTTTCCGCATGCGTCACCGCACCTCGGTGCTGGCCACCCTGAGCCTGACCAACTATTCGGAGTTCGGCCTGATCGTCGGCGCCATCGCCACGGCCAGCGGCTGGCTCCCCGAACAGTGGCTGGTGGTGCTGTCGCTGGCCGTGGCCCTGAGCTTCGGCGCCTCGGCGGTGGTCAACGGCGTCAGCGAGCGGGTCTATCGCTGGCTGGAGCCGCGCCTGCCGGCCATCGACGAGACCGAGCTGACGCCCAGCGACCGTCCCATCGAGGTGGGCGACGCCGAGGCGGTGGTGCTGGGCATGGGGCGCATCGGCCGCAGCGTCTACCGCCGCCTGCAGAAGGAATACGGCCTGCAGGTGCTGGGCATCGACAGCAACCCCAAGAGCGTGAAGCGGCTCACCCGCCGCGGCTTCAACGTCCTCGAGGGCGACGCCGTGGACTCCGACTTCTGGGACAAGCTGCTGATGTCCCCGGAGGTGCGCCTGGTGGTGCTGGCCATGCCCCATCACGCCGGCAACCTCTTCGCGCTCAAGCAGCTGCGCTCGCGGCGCTTCCAGGGGCGCATCACCGCGGTGGTGGAATTCCCCGAGGAGATCGAGCCGATCCGCGAGCTCGGCGCCCATGCCGTCTTCCACGTCTACGACGAGGCCGGCCGCGCCCTGGCCGACAGCGCCGCCGAGGAGGCCGGCATCGTCTCCAAGAGCAGCCAGCTGGGCTGAGCCCGGCGCTTGCCCGGGGCCGGCGGGACCGCGATACTGCAGGAATCCCGCCGTCCCCCAGGGGAGTTGTCCATGGACGACGTCTTCACCTTCATCGGCCAGGCGGTCGGCGAGTTCATCCGCTTCCTCGTCGACGCCCTGGTGGCCTTCTTCTCCGGCCTCGACGAGGCCGTGGCCGGCTTCGTTCAGGGGGTCGCCGGGGCGCTGGGGATCGCCCCGAGCCTGGTCGGCCTGCTGGTGCTGGCATTCGGCCTATGGGCGCTGTGGCGGGGCTTTCGCGCCCTGCGGCGGGGCGCCTTCGTGGTCACCCTGATCTGGGCGCTGCTGGGGGCGACCGTGCTGAGCTGGCTGATCTACTAGGCGAGCCCCTCCCCCATACGACGAAGGCGCCGCTCCGGAGGGCGGCGCCTTGTTCCTGCGATGAGCGGCTTGCGGCTATGCCAGGGCCTTCTCGATCACCTCGTAGAGGTTCGGCGAGAGTGCCTCGCCGCGGATGCGCTCGAGTTCGCCCTTCATCAGGTCCTGGCGAGTCTCGTCGAAGCGCTGCCAGCGGGTCAGCGGGGTGACCAGGCGCGCGGCGATCTCCGGGTTGAGGCGGTTGAGCTCGATGACCACATCGGCCAGCAGCCGGTAGCCCTCGCCGTCCGCGCGGTGGAAGTTGATGCGGTTCTGGGCGAAGGCGCCGATCAGCGCGCGCACCTTGTTGGGGTTGGTCAGCGAGAAGGCCGGGTGATCCATCAGGAACTTGACCCGCTCCAGGGCGTCCGACTGCGGCCGGCTGACCTGGATGCTGAACCACTGATCCATGACCAGGGGGTCGTGGGCCCACTTCTCGCCGAAGGCGCGCAGCGCCGGGTCGGCCAGGTCGTCGCGGCTGGAGTGCACCAGCAGGGTCAGGGCGGCCCGTACGTCGGTCATGTTGTGGTCGGCCTCGAACTGGCGCCGGGCCAGCTCGATCCCCTCCTCGTCCTCGATGCTCATCAGGTAGGAGAGCGCCACGTTCTTCAGGCTGCGCTCGCCGATCTGCTCGGGCTCGGGGGCATAGGGCGCCTCCCGGCGATTCGCCTCGTAGACCCGCAGGAAGTCGTCGCGCAGGGCCAGGGCCAGCGACTGCTTGACGAACTGGCGGGCGGCATGGATGGCGTCCACGTCGACCAGCGGCTGCTGCTCGGCGATGTAGGCCTCGGAGGGCAGGGTCAGCATCTCGGCCAGCACCGCCTTGTCGTCGGGCTCGGCGGCGAGCAGCGCGCGGAAGGCCTCGACCACCCGGCCGTCCATGACCTTCTCCACGCCGTTGCGATGGGCGGCGATGAGGTCGTCCAGCGCCAGCAGCGCCAGGCGCTGGCCGGCGTCCCAGCGATTGAAGCCGTCGCTGTCGTGGGTCTGCAGGAAGGCCAGGTCCTCCCGGGAGTAGGGGAAGTGCAGCTTGACCGGGGCCGAGAAATTGCGCGCCAGGGACGGCACCGGCGCCTCCGCCACCTCGGTGAAGACGAACTCCTGCTCCTCCTCGTGCAGGTGGATGACGCCGTCGGTGCCCAGGGCCTCGCCGTCCAGGGTCAGCGGCAGGTCGCGGCCGGTCTTGGTGCCGACCAGGCCCAGGCGGATGGGGATATGCAGCGGCCGCTTGTCGGGCTGGCCCGGCGTCGCCGGGGTCCGCTGACGCAGCACCAGGCGATAGACGCCGTTGGCGTAGTCGTACTCGCCGTGGGCGTCGATCTCCGGCGTGCCGGCCTGATCGTACCAGCGCAGGAACTGGGAGAGATCCCGGCCGGAGGCCTCGGCCATGCAGGCCACGAAGTCCTCGATGGTCACCGCCTGGCCGTCGAAGCGCTCGAAGTAGCGATCGCTGCCGCGACGGAAGGCGTCCCAGCCCACCAGGTTGCGCAGCATGCGCACGATCTCGGCGCCCTTCTCGTAGATGGTCAGGGTGTAGAAGTTGCCGATCTCGATGTAGTGGTCGGGGCGCACCGGATGCGCGGTGGGGCCGGCGTCCTCGGCGAACTGGGCGGTGCGGAAGAAGGAGACCTCCTCGATGCGCTTGACCGGCGCCGAGTTGGTGTCGGCGGAGAAGCACTGATCGCGGAAGACGGTGAAGCCCTCCTTGAGCGACAGCTGGAACCAGTCGCGACAGGTGACCCGGTTGCCCGACCAGTTGTGGAAGTACTCGTGGGCGACGATGCCCTCGACCCGCTGGAAGGCGGCATCGGTGGCAGTGTCGGGATGGGTCAGCACCGCCGCCGAGTTGAAGATGTTGAGCCCCTTGTTCTCCATGGCGCCCATGTTGAAGTCGTTGACCGCCACGATCATGAACAGGTCGAGGTCATACTCACGGCCGTAGGTCTCCTCGTCCCAGCGCATGGCCCGCTTCAGCGAGGCCATGGCGTGATCGGTCTTGCCGAGGTTCTCCTCCTCGACCCAGATCTGCAGGGTCACGTCGCGGCCGCCGGCGGTGGTGAAGCCGTCCTCCACCTTCTTCAGGTCGCCGGCCACCAGGGCGAACAGGTAGCAGGGCTTGGGATGGGGATCCTCCCAGGTCACGAAGTGGCGGCCGCCGGGCAGCTCGCCGCGCTCCACCGGGTTGCCGTTGGACAGCAGCACCGGCTCCCGGCCGGCGTCGCCGATGACCGTGGTGGAGAAGGTGGCCATGACGTCGGGACGATCCGGATAGAAGGTGATCCGGCGGAAGCCCTCGGCCTCGCACTGGGTGCAATACATGCCGTTCGACTGGTAGAGCCCTTCCAGGGCGGTGTTGTCCTCGGGCGCGATCTCCACCTCGGTGTCCAGCAGGAAGCGTGCCGGCACCCGCTCGACCCGCAGGCCGCGCTCGGTGAGCGCGTACTCGTCCTCGCCCAGCGGCTGGCCGTCGATGGCGATGGCCTTGAGCGCGAGCTGCTCGCCGTCGAGCTCCAGCGGGGCGCCGGCCTCGCGATCCGGGTGGCGCTCGACGTGCAGGCGCGCCTTGACCCGGGTGGCGGCGGGATCGAGGTCGAAGGTCAGCTCGGTATGGGTCACGCGGTAGGCGGGGGGACGGTAGTCGCTCAGGTAGATCGGTTGGGGTTCGGACATCGAGGATGGCTCCTGTCGAGAATTGTCGCCATTGTACGGCGCCGACAGCCTCCACCTCAAAGCGGCCGAGCGAGGGTCAGGCGTCGGCCACGGGTTCCGGGCGCGTCAGGATCCAGGCCCCCACCAGGGCCAGCCCGGCGAGCAGCGGCAGCTTGAGCCACAGGGCGCCGACCGTCAGGCCCAGCACCAGCATCGAGATCAGCAGCATGGCCCCGGCGAGCCACTTGGCGTGGCGCGGAATCGCCCGCTCGGACTCCCAGGCCTGGACCGCGGGCCCGAAGCGGGGATGGGCGCGGATCCAGCCGGCGAAGCGCGGCGAGCCCCGGGACGCCGACCACACCGCCAGCAGCATGAAGCAGGTGGTGGGCAGCAGCGGGAGGAAGGCGCCGATCACCCCCAGCAGGAAGCTGATCCCGGCAAGCGTCAGGTAGGCGGCTCGGCGTGCATGGGACATCGTTCACGGACTCCCGTGGCGGCAACGGCGTTGCCCTTATTGAAGCCCAAGCGGCCCCCCGCTGCCAATGATGGTGGTCAATGGTCGCGTCAGGGACGGGCTATGACGGGGTGGATGCCGGCGGCCCCGACGGGCCGCCGGCAAGCTGGCTCAGCCCTTGATGGGAATCTCGCGGCGAGCGCTCCCGGCCTCGCCGCTGCGTGGCACGGTGATGGTGAGCACGCCCTTGTCGAAGGTCGCCTCGATGCCCTCGGGCTTGGCGTCGGCGGGCAGGTCGAGCAGCCGGCGGAAGCGCCCGTAGGCGCGCTCCACTCGCTGGTAGCGATCCTCCCGGGTGGTGCTCTCCTGGCGCTTCTCGCCCTCGATCACCAGGCGATCCTTGTCGAGGGTCAGCTTGATGTCCTGCTCCTCGACCCCCGGCACCTCGACGCTGATGAGGTAGTCCCCGTCGCGCTCGGCGATGTCGAGACGCGGGCGCAGCAGCTCCGGCATCTCGCCGCTGCCGGCCTCCATGGCGGGCAGGCCGAACTGGCGCAGCATGCCGTCCATCCAGCGATCCAGCTCGCGATGCATGCCGGACAACGGCTGCGGCTCACGGGCGGCGGGGGCATCCTGGCTCTCGCTGCGGAACCAGCTCCAGGGCGTCCACTTCTGCAGATCCATAGGTCACCTCCCGATGCGATTGCGACACATCCTGGCCAAGGTACTCATGCATCCTGCAGGATCAGAATTGGTGGCGGCCGGGGGCATTTCAAGGCCGGGCGAACGAGGGCTTGATCCGCGTCAAGCCCTCGTCCGCCGCCGGGCTCAGTCCCGGAAGTTGTCGAACTGCAGCGGCAGGTCGGGGCCGTCCTCGCCCCTGAGCAGGGCCATGATGGCCTGCAGGTCGTCGCGCTTCTTGCCGGTCACGCGGACCTTGTCGCCCTGGATCTGGGCCTGGACCTTGAGCTTGCTGGCCTTGATGCGCTTGACGATGTCCTTGGCCTCGGCCTGCTCCAGCCCCTGCTTGAGCCGCGCGCTCTGGCGGGCCCGCACGCCGGAGAGCTCGGGCTCCTCGACGTCCAGGCAGCGGGGGTCGATGCCCCGGGCGATCAGCTTGTTGCGCAGGATGTCGAGCATCTGGCGCAGCTGGAAGTCGACCTCGGCCTCGAGGCCGACCGTCTCGCCCTCGAGCGAGAAGGCGGCGGTGACGCCCTTGAAGTCGAAGCGACCCTGTAGCTCGCGATTGGCCTGGTCGACGGCGTTGCGGGCCTCGTGGGCGTCGAACTCGGAGACGATATCGAATGACGGCATGGGGCTTTCCCGGTGATGGATGACCGCCCCATTCTACCAGGCCGGCGGGCGAGGGCCGGCGTCGACGCCGCGACCGAGGGTCATGGCCGCATCGCCGGGGCCAGGCGGCGCTCGGGGCTCGCCGGGCCGGCCTCGACCAGCGCCTTGGTCATGCGCCAGGCCGCGCAGCCGTCCTCGTAGTAGTCGGGCAGCCAGTCGCTGGGCGCCAGGCCCATGCTGCGATAGAGCGACAGCGCCACCTGGTTGTCGGCCCTGACCTCCAGTACCAGCCGATCGCAGTCTCGGCCCCGGGCCCGCGCCTCCAGCCGGGCCAGCAGGCGGCGCCCCAGGCCGGCACCGCGGGCCTCGGGATGCACGCAGAAGGAGTAGAGACGCGCCCGGCCGCTGCCGTGGCGGAACAGCAGGGTGCCATAGCCCAGCAGGCGATCGCCCTCCGCCACCGCCAGCAGGGTCAGGGCGTGGGCGCGATTGAGCAGGTGCCAGAGCTGGCGACGGGTGAACCGATCCCCCGAGAAGGCGACCTGTTCCAGCCGGTAGAGGTCGGCGAGGTCGCGGGAGTCGGCGACGCGCAGGATGACGGTCATGGGGCCTCCGGCGGATATGCCGACGATTCTGGCGTGCCCCCGCGACGCTGTCAGCGCCGGCGACGATGAAATGTTTTCAGCTGCAGGCGGTCGCGCCAGGGACCTGCCTCAAGCCCGCCGGGCCCCGAGGCGTGAACGCCGGCCGGTTCCTGGGGTAGGCTGCGGGCTCGTCGTCATCATCAACCGGAGACATCGACATGAGCGACCGCCAGACACGCCACCGCCAGGCCATGCAGAAGCTCAAGGCGCATGTGGACGAGCGGGTGGCCGACGCCACCGAGCAGCGCGGCCAGTTGCTGGTGTTCACCGGCAACGGCAAGGGCAAGACCACCGCCGCCTGGGGCACCGTGACCCGGGCGCTCGGCTACGGCTACCGCGTCGGAGTGGTGCAGTTCATCAAGGGGCAGTGGGCGTGCGGCGAACGCGAGCGGCTCGAGGCGGACCCGCGGCTGGAGGTGGCGATCATGGCCACCGGCTTCACCTGGGAGACCCAGAACCGCGAGGCGGACACCCGGGCGTGCGGGGAGGCCTGGGCGGAGGCCGCGCGGATGCTGGCCGACCCCGGGATCTACCTGGTGGTGCTCGACGAGATCACCTACATGCTCAAGTTCGGCTACCTGGACATCGCCACCGTCCGCCAGGCGCTGGAGGCCCGTCCCGCCGAGCAGACGGTGATCGTCACCGGGCGCAACGCCCACCGCGAGCTGCTGGCCATGGCCGATACCGTCACCGAGATGCAGGAGGTGCGCCACGGCTTCAACGCCGGCCTCGAGGCCCGGCGCGGCATCGACTACTGACCCGCGGCGCCGACGGGCCCGGCCGCCTGCCCGATCAGCTCCAGATCGTGCCCACCGGCGTCTCGGGACGGTAGTGATGGGCGATCTGCGCCTGGAGCAGTTCCGCCGTGGCCAGGGCATCGGTCAGGGCGTGGTGCCCCTGGTAGGGCGGCAGGCCGTAGCGGCTGCGGCTGTCGTAGAGGCGGATCGAGGCCGGCGGACGACCGATCCAGCGCTTGAAGCGGGCCATCAGCGACTGGCGATGGATGCGCGCCTCCAGCGACATGGTGTCGATCACCGGGAACATCACCCCCTCGCCGAGCCGCGCCTTCACGGCAACGTCCAGGAAGGGGCGCTCGATGTGGCGATAGTGCACCACCGCCAGGCGCCCGGCCAGGGCGTCGAGCAGCTCGCCGAGGACGTCGTCCAGCTCCGGGGCCCGGTCGATGTCGGCATGGGTGATGTGGTGGAAGGTCACCGAGCGGGCGCTCAACGGCCGACGCGGGCGCACGATCCAGTAGCGCCGCCCCGACAGCCCGATCCGCGGCAGGGTGAAGGGCACCAGGCCGATGCTGACGATGGAGTTGCGCCGGGCGTCGAGGCCGGTGGTCTCCATGTCCAGCGCCACCAGCGGCGCCTCGCCGATGGGCGTATCGGGGTCCAGGGTGCCGGCGGCGAAGAACCGCGACAGCCGCGGATCCCCGGCCTGCGACAGCCGGCTCGCCAGATAGCCGGGCCAGTCGGGGATCTGGGTCCTGGGTCGCGGCCAGCCTCGCATTCGTGTCCTCCTCCGCCTACCGGCCGCGGGCCGGCATGGGGTAGCGGAACTTGAGAAACTTCTGGGCGTGGCTCAGCGCCTGGAAGGCATCCTTGAGATTGTGGCGCTCGCTGCTCGAGACGTTCTCCGGCTCGATGTTGTTGTCCGGCGGCTGCTCGTGCTCGATGTCGATCACCTGGTGACGGATCCGCGACATGGACAGGAACTCCAGGGCATAGCGCAGCCGATCGCTGACCCCCGGGGCGAGCAGCTGGGTGCGGTCGATGTCGTCGAGCCGGTCGAAGCTGTTCTGGGCGCTGGAGCCGCAGGCCAGGGCATGCACCCGGATCAGGTCGACCATGGGCGCCGTGCCCCGGCGCTTGAGGTTGATCGAGTTGTTGTGCTTGCCGTCCTTCTCCATCACGAAGGTACGGAAGAACCCCAGCGGCGGCGTGCGGTTGAGGGCGTTGCGCGCCATGGCCGCCAGGAAGCGGGGATGGCGCGCGGCCTTCTCGGCCACCAGGTCCTGGAGCTGCTCCACCAGCACGTTCTCGCCGTGGACGGCATCCAGGTCGAAGAAGATCGAGCTGTGCAGCAACCGCTCGGGATTGGGCTGCTCGATCCACTCGGTGAAATAGCGCTTCCACACCGCCAGGGGCTGCCGCCAGCGGTCGTTGGTGGCCATGATGTCGCCCTTGCAGTAGGGGTAGCCGCAGGCATCCAGGCCGTCGCAGACGAAGTTCGCCAGGGCCAGGAAGTAGGCGCCATGGGCCTCGGGATCGTAGTCGTCGGAAAGCACCAGGGCATTGTCCTGGTCGGTGACGATGGACTGCTCGTTGCGGGCCATGGAGCCCATCGCCATCAGGCAGTAGGGCACCGGGGGCGGCCCCAGGCTCTCCTCGGCCAGCTCCAGCAGGCGGCGGGTGAAGCTGCGGGCGATGGTGGACAGGGCGCTGCCCACCATCCGCGAGTCTGCGCCCTCCTCGACCATGCGCACGAAGGCGGCGCTGACGTCCGGGGCGAGCCGGGCCAGTCCCTCGACGCTGGGCTGGTGGAAGATGTTGCTGACCAGGTAGAGGCTGCTCTGGGTCTCGTAGCGGATGATGTCCGACAGGTGGACGATGCCCACCGGGCGGCGGCGGTGCATCACCGGCAGGTGATGGATATTGTGGCGCAGCATGCACAGCATGGCCTCGTGCACCGACTCGTCGGACTGCACGGCGATGATCCGGTTGCCGGCCACCTCGCCCACCGGGGTGTCCGGGGCGCGCCCCTCGGCCACCACCCGGGTACGGAAGTCGCTGTCGGTGAGAATGCCCCGCACCTGCCAGGCCCGGTCCTCGCTGTCGCGGAAGGTGTAGCGCGGATTGTCCCCCGGGGCGTCGAGCACCAGCACCGCCGAGGCCTGGTAGTCGGTGATCAGCCGGGCGGCCTCCTGGACGGTGGTCGAGGCCTCGACCATCACCGGATAGCGGGTGAGCAGCTTGCGCACCCGGGTGATCATCATGTCGTTGTTCTTCTTCTGCTCCTCGACGGCGCTCTCGAGCCGCGGCCGCTGCAGCTCGACGAAGTCGGCGAAGTCGTGATCGACCTCGCATAGGCGCTGGAAGACCGCCTCGGGGATGAAGTAGATGAGGGCGTCTTCCATGGCCCGGGCCGGGTAGCGGACCCGGCGGTTCCGCAGCAGGCTGAACTGGCCGAAGATGTCGCCCTCGCCGAGCCGATTGTGCAGCTCGCCGCCGCGCCGATAGACCTCCACGGCGCCGCTGCGGATGTAGCAGAGATCGTGCTGCTCCTGGTCGAGGCTCAGGATCTCGGCGCCGGCCTTGTAGTAGGCCACCTCGACCTGGCCGGCCACCTCGTCGAGCAGCTCGTCGGAGAGCGTCTCGAAGGGCGGGAAGCGCGCCATGTGCTGGCGGATCTCCAGCAGTTCCACGTCCATGTCCTGGCTCCGGCGAAGGGGGTTGGCCTCAGTCTGAAAGCCCCCGGGGGCGCTGTAAAGACGCGCCAACGCAAAGGGGCCACCCCGAAGGATGGCCCCGTCCGGCATCGGCGTGCGGCGATCAGGAGGAGGACGGCGCCTGGGCCATCTCCTGGACGCGCTGCATCAGCTCGGGATCCTGCTGGATCGCCTGGCCGATGGCGTTGAAGGTATTCACCTCCAGGCCGCTCTGCTCCACCGCCTCGACCATCTTGTCGTTGGCCTCCTGGCGGACCTGCTGCTGAGCCTCGTCGCCCTCGGCCTCCTGCAGCTGCTGGGTGTAGTCCTGGGAGATCACGGCGATCTCCTTGGAGGCATCGGCGAACTTCTGCAGCTGGGCATCGGAGAAGTCCTGAGCCTGTGCCTCGGCCTGCGGCGCCTCGCTGGCGGCATCGGCGGATTCCTGAGCGTGGGCCATGGAGCCCATCAGGCCGATGCTGAGCAGGGCGGCGGAGCACAGGGCGGTAAAGCGTTGCATGAATACCTCCGGAAAAAACGTTGTTCGTGCATGCGATCAATGCCCCCCTGTGACGATCCGTGCCGGGCGGGGTTCAGCCTCAACGTGTAACGGTTTGTAACAGAGAGGCGATCGACGACGCCCCGCTAGCGCGAGAAGACCACCGTCCTGCGCCGATGCAGGAACACCCGGCGCTCCAGGTGGTAGCCGACGGCCCGGGCCAGGGTCAGGCATTCGATGTCCCGGCCCTTGGTCACCAGATCCTCCGGATAGTCGGCATGGCCGACCGGCTCCACCCCCTGGGTGATGATCGGCCCCTCGTCCAGGTCGTCGTTGATGTAGTGGGCGGTGGCCCCGACCAGCTTGACGCCTTTCTCGTAGGCCTGGTGGTAGGGCCTGGCGCCCTTGAAGCCGGGCAGCAGGGAATGGTGGATGTTGATGGCCCGGCCGGCGAGCCGCTCGCACATCTCGCTAGACAGCACTTGCATGTAGCGGGCCAGGATCACCAGCTCGGCGCCGCTCTCCTCGATCACGCCCCAGACCCGGGCCTCCTGCTCGGCCTTGGTCTCCGGGGTGATCGGGAAATGGTAGTAGGGCAGTCCATGCCAGTCGGCCAGCGGCTGCAGGTCCGGGTGATTGGAGACCACCGCCCGGATGTCGAGAGGCAGCTGGCCGGTGCGGTAGCGATACAGCAGGTCGTTGAGGCAGTGATCGGCCTTGGAGACCATGATCACCACCGGCGTGCGCGCCTCCGGGGCGGTCAGCTCGAAGGTCATCTCGAACCCCTCGGCCCGGGTCGCGAAGCCGGCCTGGAAGGCCTGGGCATCGAAGTCGGGATCCTGCGGCCGGAACTCGGTGCGGATGAAGAAACGCTCGGCCAGGCTGTCGTCGAAGGACTGCTGCTCGGTGATGTAGCAGCGGTTCTCCTTCAGGAAGCGGGTGACCACGTCGACGGTGCCCAGGCGGCTCGGGCACTGGGCGGTGAGGATCCAGGTATCGGTGCTACGGCTCATGGCGAGTCTCCTGACGAAGCAGGCCGGGGCGAGCCCCGGCCTGGTCTGGTCATACGGGTGGGGCGTCCGGAATCAGCGCTCGACGCCGATGGCGTACTCGTCGCCGGCGTCCAGCAGCCAGCGGTAGGTGTAGTCGGCGAAGCTGCGGCGCACCACCAGCTCCCAGCGATCCTCGCTCGGGCGACGCAGGATCACCGTGGCCTTGGCGAACACCGTGGTCACCCCCTTGCCCACCGGGAAGTGGCTCGGATGGACGTCGTAGATCACCGACTTCATCAGCAGCTCCCGGGCGGCCTCGCCCTCGAGCTCGACCAGGGTCTGGCCGCCGCTGACGTTGCTGATGGCGAAGTGGGCGCCGCCCAGGGCCTCGCGCAGGCGGTTCTCCAGCGCGAACTCCTCGCCGCCGGGGACGATCACCAGCCACTCGTCCGGGGAGATCCACTGGATCGAGCGCCGGCCCTCGGCGTCATGCACCAGGCCCTGGGGCTCGCCGGGCAGCGTGACGCCCAGCACCTCGCGGACCGCCTCGTCGAGGACGATGGCGCCGCCGCGCAGCACCAGGTGGCCGAGGAAGGGCCGTTCGCGCAGCACCACCCGGCTCCTGGCGGTGGGGGCCGGAGCCCCCGAGCGACGATAGGAGTAGGTCAGCGGCGATTCCACCGGGATCTTGGCCTCGGTGCGGGTATCGAAGGTTGCGACGTTAGACATTCTGACGCTCTCCCTTGGGGTCGAGGAAGATGGTGCTGACGATCTCGGCCTCGTGGACCTGGCCGTCGGCCATGGGCAGATAGACGGTCTCGCCCATCTTCTGGTGACCGCCCTTGACCACCGCCAGGGCGAAGCCCGAGTCCAGGGTCGGGCTGTAGTAGCTCGAGGTCACGTGCCCCACCATCGGCATGGGGATGGCATGGTTCGGGTCGAGGACGATCTGGGCGCCCTCCTCCAGCACCACCTTGGCATCCCTGGGCTTGAGGCCCACCAGCTGCTTGCGATCGGTGCGGGCGGTGTCGGGGCGCGACAGGGCCCGCTTGCCGATCCAGGGGAACGGCTTGTCGTAGCCGATCGCCCAGTGCATGCCCAGGTCCTCCGGGGTCACCGAGCCGTCGGTGTCCTGGCCGGCGATGATGAAGCCCTTCTCGGCCCGCAGGACATGCATCGTCTCGGTGCCATAGGGCGTCAGGCCGTACTTGTCGCCGTGGGCGAACAGCGTCTCCCAGACGTGCAGGGCATAGTTGGCCTGGACGTTGATCTCGTAGGCCAGTTCGCCGGTGAAGGAGATGCGGAACACCCGCGCCGGCACCCCGGCCACCTGGCCCTCGCGCCAGTCCATGAACTTGAAGGCTTCCTTGTCCAGGTCGATGTCGGTGACCTCGGCCAGCAGCTTGCGCGCCTCCGGACCGGTGACGGTCATGGTCGCCCAGTGATCGGTCACCGAGTTGAAGTAGACTTCCAGCTCCGGCCACTCGGTCTGGTGCCAGATCTCCAGCCATTCCAGCACCGTGGCGGCGCCGCCGGTGGTGGTGGTCATCAGGAAGTGGTTCTCGCCCAGGCAGCTGGTGGTGCCGTCGTCGAACACCATGCCGTCGTCCTTGCACATCAGGCCGTAGCGCACCCGCCCCGGGGCCAGCTTGGCCCACTTGTTGGTATAGACCCGGCCCAGGAACTCCCGGGCGTCCGGCCCCTGGATGTCGATCTTGCCCAGGGTGGAGGCGTCGAGGATGCCGACCTTCTCGCGCACCGCGCGACACTCCCGGGCCACCGCATCAAACATGGTCTCGGTCCTGCCGTCGACCTTGCGCGGGAAGTACCAGGGGCGCTTCCACTGCCCGACGTCCTCGAACTCGGCGCCCTGCTCCACATGCCACTGGTGCATGGCGGTGTAGCGCTCGGGATCGAACAGCTCGCGGCAGTGGCGGCCGACGATGGCGCCGAAGGTCACCGGGGTGTAATTGGGCCGGAACACCGTGGTGCCCACCTCGGGGATCGAACGGCCCAGGCAGCGCGCGGCGATGGCCATGCCGTTGATGTTGCCGAGCTTGCCCTGGTCGGTGCCGAAGCCCATGGCGGTATAGCGCTTGACGTGCTCGATGGACTCGAAGCCCTCCCGGGTGGCCAGCTCGATGGCCGCCGCGGTGACGTCGTTCTGCAGGTCGACGAACTGCTTGGGCGCCCGCAGGGTGGGCTTCTCGTGGGGCACCTGGTAGAGCGCCACGGCCGCGCCGTCGCGCCGCTCGGCCACGGCCGGCAGGCGCAGCCGCCCGGTCGCGAAGCCGGTCTCCTCGGCGGCCCGGGCGCCGGCCTTGATGCCGTCGGCCAGCACCTCGCCGGTGGCGTAGACGCCCTGGGCGCCGCCGGCGGCGCTCACGCCCTTCACCAGGGTCGGCACGAAGCCCAGGATGTCGTCGTTCCAGGTCGGCCGCCCGCCGGTGTGGGACGCCAGGTGGATGACCGGGCTGTAGCCGCCGGAGCTGGCGATGGTATCGCAGGCCAGGGTCTCGGCGCCGCCGGCGACCTTGAAGCCGTCCAGGTCGATCTTCGCCACCCGCGCGGCGTTGACCCGCGACTCGCCCTTGGCCTCGAGGACCGCCGCGCCCGTGATGATGCGGATGCCCAGGGCCCGGGCCTGCTCGACCAGCTCGCCGTCCGGGTGGGCCCGGGCGTCGGCGATGGCCACCACCTCGCGACCGCTCTCCGCCCAGTCCAGGGCGGCGCGATAGCCGTGGTCGTTGCTGGTGGAGAGCACCAGCTTCTGGCCCGGCACCACCCCGTAGCGGCGGATGTAGGTGGAGACGGCGCCGGCCAGCAGGTTCCCCGGCACGTCGTTGCCCGCATAGACCAACGGGCGCTCGTGGGCGCCGGTGGCCAGCACCACCCGGCCGGCCCGCACCCGATGCATGCGCGAACGCGCCTGGCGGCGACCGTTCGCGACCGGCGCGGTATCGGCCAGGTGCTCGGTGCGCCGCTCGTGCAGGGTCACGAAGTGGTGATCGTGGTAGCCGTTGGCGGTGGTGCGGGCCAGCAGGGTCACGTTGTCCATGGCGGCCAGCGCGCTCAGGGTCTCGGCCACCCAGGCATCGGCGGGCTGGTCGTCGAGCAGCTCGCGGCTATCGAGCAGCGAGCCGCCCATCTCCTCCTGCTCGTCGGCCAGGATCACCCGCGCGCCGCTCTTGCCGGCGGCCAGCGCCGCGGCGAGGCCCGCCGGCCCGGCGCCGATCACCAGGACGTCGCAATGCTGGTGGAGATGATCGTAGAGGTCCGGATCCTTCTCCATGGGGCTGCGGCCCAGGCCCGCGCTCTTGCGGATGTACTTCTCGTAGGTCATCCACATCGAGGCCGGGGCCATGAAGGTCTTGTAGTAGAACCCCGGGGGCATGAACTTGCCGCCCAGCTTGCCGACCAGGCCCATCAGGTCGCGCTGGACGTTGGGCCAGCCATTGGTGCTGGCGGCCTCGAGGCCGTCGTACAGCGCCTGCTGGGTGGCCCGCACGTTGGGCACCTGGGCGGCCTCGGTCGAGCCGAGCTGGACCACCGCATTGGGCTCCTCGGCGCCGGCGGCGACGATGCCGCGGGGCCGCGAGTACTTGAAGCTACGGTTGACGATGTCGACGCCGTTGGCCAGCAGCGCCGAGGCCAGGGTATCGCCGGCATGGCCCTGATAGCGCTGGCCGTTGAAGGTGAAGCTCAGCTTGCGGGAACGGTCGATGCGACCGCCCCGGGCGAGGCGATTGAGCTGGCTCATGCGCGGACTCCTTCACGAAGCGTTGCCGGGTCGGCGACGTCGGGCGCCGGCCGGCCCTCGGGGTGCTCGGCGGTGAACGACGGCTGCTCCCCCATCTTGTAGGTCTCGAGGATCTCGTAGGTCACGGTGTTGCGGGTGACGTTGAAGAACTTGCGGCAGCCCACGGCGTGCACCCACAGCTCGTGGTGGATGCCGCGGGGGTTGTCGCGGAAGAAGAGGTAGTCGCCCCAGGCCTCGTCGCTGCAGGCATCCGGGTCCTCCGGGCGGGCGATATGCGCCTGTCCCTTGGGGTGAAATTCCTCTTCCTCGCGGGTCTCGCCGCAGTAGGGGCAATGGATATGGAACATGTCGGCTCTCCTCTGCGGTGGATCAGTGGGCGACGCCGGCGGCGCCGTGCTCGTCGACCAGCGCTCCGGTGTTGAAGCGATCGATGGAGAAGGGCGCGGCGATCGGGTGCATCTCGCCCTTGGCCAGGCTGGCGGCGAACACATGGGCCGAGCCGGGGGTGGCCTTGAAGCCGCCGGTGCCCCAGCCGCAGTTGAAGTAGAGCCCCTTGACCCGGGTCTTGGAGAGGATCGGGCAGGCGTCCGGACAGGTGTCGACGATGCCGCCCCACTGCCGGTTCATGCGCACCCGGGAGAAGATCGGGAACATCTCGACGATGGCCTGCAGGGTGTGCTCCACGGTGGGATAGCTGCCGCGCTGGCCGTAGCCGTTGTAGCCGTCGATGCCGGCGCCGATGACCAGGTCGCCCTTGTCGGACTGGCTGATGTAGCCGTGCACGTGGTTGGACATCACCACGGTGTCGAGCACCGGCTTGAGCGGCTCGGAGACCAGGGCCTGCAGCGGGTGGGACTCCAGCGGCAGCTTGATCCCGGCCATCCTGGCCAGCACCCCGGAGTTGCCGGCGGCCACGCAGCCGACGGTCTTGGCCTCGATGTCGCCGCGATTGGTGTGCACCCCGTAGACCTGGCCGTCGCGGATCTTGAAGCCGGTGACCTCGGTCTGCTGGAGGATGTCCACGCCGTGGGCGTCGGCGCCGCGGGCGAAGCCCCAGGCCACGGCGTCGTGGCGCGCCACGCCGGCCCGGGGCTGCCAGGAGGCGCCCATCACCGGATAGCGGGCGTTCTTCGAGCAGTCCATGATCGGCACCAGTTCCTGGACGCCCTTGGCATCCAGCACCTCGCTGTCGATGCCGTTCAGGCGGTTGGCGTTGACCCGGCGCTGGATGTCGCGCATGTCCTGCAGGGTGTGGCCCAGGTTGAGCACGCCGCGCTGGGAGAACATGACGTTGTAGTTGAGGTCCTGGGACAGGCCTTCCCACAGCTTCATGGAGTGCTCGTAGAGCGCCGCCGCCTCGTCCCAGAGATAGTTGGAGCGCACGATCGTCGTATTACGGGCCGTATTACCGCCGCCCAGCCAGCCCTTCTCGATCACGGCGACGTTCTTGATGCCGTGCTCCTTGGCCAGGTAGTAGGCGGTGGCCAGGCCATGGCCGCCGCCGCCGACGATGATCACATCGTACTGCTTCTTGGGGGTGGGGTTGCGCCACTGGCGCTGCCAGTTCTCGTGATGGCTCAGCGCGTGCTTGACCAGCCCGAAGCCTGAATAACGTTGCATAGGGTCTACTCCTCAAGGGCCCCGCCGGCGCACCGGCGGGGCACGGGCTCACGCGGTGGCGGTATCGGCCGGCTCGCTCGCGGCCTGGGCATAGACGGGATGGCGAGCGCACAGCTCGGCGACCTTGCCCCGCACCTCGTCCTCGATGGCGGCGGTGTCGGCGCCTTCGGCCAGGACATCGAGGATGTCGCAGATCCAGCCGGCCAGGGTCTCGCAGTCGGCCTGATCGAAGCCGCGGGTGGTCACCGCCGGGGTGCCGAGGCGCAGCCCCGAGGTCACGAAGGGGCTCTGGGGGTCGCCCGGCACGGCGTTCTTGTTGACGGTGACGTGGGCGCGACCCAGGGCGGCGTCCGCGTCCTTGCCGGTCACGCCCTGCTTGATCAGCGAGACCAGGAAGAGGTGGTCGTCGGTGCCGCCGGACACCACCTCGAAGCCGCGCTCGGCGAAGACGCCGGCCATGGCCCGGGCGTTGTCGATGACCCGGGCCTGGTAGCGCACGAAGTCCTGGCTCATGGCCTCGCGGAAGGCCACCGCCTTGGCGGCGATGACGTGCATCAGCGGGCCGCCCTGCTGCCCCGGGAAGACCGCGCCGTTGAGCTTCTTGTACAGCGCCTCGTCGCCGCTGGCGGAGAGGATCAGGCCGCCGCGGGGACCGCGCAGGGTCTTGTGGGTGGTGGTGGTGACCACATGGGCGTGGGGCAGCGGGCTGGGGTAGTGGCCGGCGGCCACCAGGCCGGCGACGTGGGCCATGTCGACCAGCAGCCAGGCGCCCACGGCATCGGCGATGTCGCGGAAGCGCCGCCAGTTGACGACGCGCGAGTAGGCCGAGAAGCCGGCGATGATCAGCTTGGGCTGGTGCTCGTGGGCCAGGCGCTCGACCTCCTCGTAGTCGATCTCGCCGGTCTCGGGGTTCAGGCCGTACTGGACGGCGTGGTAGTACTTGCCCGAGAAGTTGGGCGCCGCGCCATGGGTCAGGTGGCCGCCGTGGGCCAGGCTCATGCCCAGCACGGTGTCGCCGGGCGCGACCAGGGCCATGAAGGCCGCGGCATTGGCCTGGGCCCCGGAGTGCGGCTGGACGTTGGCATAGTCGGCGCCGAACAGGGCGCAGGCGCGCTCGATGGCCAGCTTCTCGACCACGTCGACGTGCTCGCAGCCGCCGTAGTAGCGCCTGGCCGGATAGCCCTCGGCGTACTTGTTGGTCAGCTGGCTGCCCTGGGCCGCCATGACCTGGGGGCTGGCGTAGTTCTCGGAGGCGATCAGCTCGATGTGCGCCTCCTGACGCGCCACCTCGTCGGCGATGGCGGCGGCGATCTGGGGGTCGGCTGTTGTAAGGTTGTTGGCGTTCATGACATCACCCTGGGACTTGGCTTCTCAACGGTATGCAAAAGGGGGATGCGCGGTATTCTGAAAACGACACCGCCATCATCGAGCGAGACAGGTGGGCATGCCGGGACCGCCCCGGGAGACTGCTCCTGCCACCCTTCTATTGATAGCGAAGCCGGTGACGCAAAGATTGAACGTATGCGACATCTTTGCGGCCATATTCACGCCAGCCGCGCCAAGCCCTTGTTTTTGCCGAAGCCGAGCGTCGCATCGGGCGGGGGAAGGAAGCGCCCCGGCTGCACCCGCCGCGGTGCGGGTCGACGCGCTACGAGGACGCCGGCCGGGCCTGGATGTGCAGGAAGAAGGGGTCCACCGAGGTGGCGCCCTCCCCCGCCGCCTTGCGCACGGCGGTTGGGGTGGCGCCGAAGGCCTCGCGGAAATGCCGGGAGAAGTGAGCGGTGTCGGCGAAGCCGCAGCGCTCGCCGATCTCGGTGACGCTCTTGGCGGTGTAGTGCAGCAGCCACAGGCCGTAGCGCAGCCGCAGGTCCCGGGCGAACTTCTGGGGGCCGATGCCCAGCTCCTCGCGGAAGCGGCGCTCGATGTTGCGCCGCGAGGTGCCGACCCGGCGCGCCAGCTCGTCCATCGGGATCGCCTGGCCCAGGTGCTGCTCGATGATGCCGATGGCCCGGCGGACCAGTCGGTCCTCGACCTTGTCGAAGAGCACCGGCTGGGGCTGGGGATGGCTGCCCGGGCGCGCCTCGTCGATCAGCATGATGTGCAGGCTCTTCATGGCCCAGGCCTTGCCCAGGTGGCGCTCCACCAGGTGCGCCGCCAGGTCGGCCGAGGCGATACCGCCGGCGCAGGTCAGACGGTCGCCGTCGTCGACGAACAGCCCCTCCGCCACCGGCTCGATGTCCGGGAAGCGGCGGGTCAGGTCGCCATGGTGATACCAGCTGACGCAGCAGCGCCGCCCCGTCATCAGGCCGGCCTGGATCAGCGCGAAGACCCCGGTGCAGACGCCGACCAGGGGCACCCCGGCCCGGGCCACCCGCCTCAGGTAGCCAAGCGCCGCCTCGTCGGCGGCGGCATGCTCGTCCTGCACCCCGCCGATGACCACGATGTAGTCGAACTCGGCGGGATCCCGGAAGGGCGCGCAGGGGGTGACGGCGGCACCGCAGCTGGACATGGCGTCCCGCCCGGCGCTGGTCATGAACACCCAGTGGCAGCGCAGCTGGCGGCTGCGGTCGCCCTCGTCCGCGGCCAGGCGCAGGCAGTCGACGAAGGCGGCGAAGGGCATCATGGTGAAGCGGTGCAGGAGCACGAAGCCGACCGACAGCGGCGGCGTCTGGGGGGAAGCGGTCATGGCGGGAAGGCCCCGGCGGCAGACGGAAAGAGAGGGCTCAGTGTCGGCGGCAGGCCGTCCCGGCGCAAGGTCCGGACGGCCGGGCCAGGCTCAGTACTCCACCACCACATCGCCCCTGGGCATGCTGCAGCAGGACAGGATATAGCCCTCGGCGACGTCCTCGTCGGTGATGCCGCCGTTGTGGTCCATGTCCACCTCGCCGGCGGTCAGCGGCACCCGGCAGGTGCCGGGAGGGAAAAGAGCCCCATGCCGCCGCGGCTCAGTACTCCACCACCACATCGCCCCTGGGCATGCTGCAGCAGGACAGGATATAGCCCTCGGCGACGTCCTCGTCGGTGATGCCGCCGTTGTGGTCCATG
>NZ_JARWAK010000014.1:0-87397 GCF_031451675.1 Halomonas koreensis
AGCACCTTGCTGAACACGATGGCGTCTTGGGCAACCGATCCGCCCGGTCAGGCGTCGCCCTGCCGGGGATCCTCATCGCGCAGCTGGCGGCGCAGCACCTTGCCCACATTGGTCTTCGGCAACTCGTCGCGGAACTCCACGTGGCGGGGCACCTTGTAGGCGGTGAGCTGCTGCTTGCACCAGGCGCGCAGGGTCTCGGCGTCGAGGTCCGGGTCCCGGGCCACCACGAACAGCTTGATGGCCTCCCCGCTGGCGTCGTCGGGCACGCCCACCGCCGCCGACTCCACCACCCCGGGGTGATGGGCCACCACGTCCTCGATCTCGTTGGGATACACGTTGAAGCCGGAGACCAGGATCATGTCCTTCTTGCGGTCGACGATGCGGATGTAGCCGTCGTCCTGGAGGACCGCCACGTCGCCGGTGTGGAACCAGCCGTCGGCGTCCAGGGAGCGAGCGGTCTCGTCGTCGCGCTGCCAGTAGCCCTTCATCACCTGGGGGCCGCGCACGCAGAGCTCGCCGGACTCGCCCAGCGGCAGGTCCGCGCCCTCGAGGTCCACCACCTTGACCTCGGTGCCGGCCACCGGCCGGCCGATGGTGCCGAGCTGGATGGCGTCGATGGGATTGAAGCTGACGATGGGCGAGGTCTCGGTGAGCCCGTAGCCCTCGGCCACCGGACAGCCGGTGACCTCCTCCCAGCGCTTCGCCACGGCGCGGGTCAGCGCCATGCCCCCGGAGATGGTCAGGTGCAACCCGGAGAAGTCCAGGTCGCGGAAGTCCTGGCGATCGCAGAGGGCGTTGAACAGGGTGTTGAGCCCCACGAAGCCGGTGAAGCGCACCGACTTCAGCGTCTTGACGAAACCGGCCAGGTCGCGGGGATTGGGAATCAGCACCGAATGGTTGCCGGTCTCCATCATGAACAGGCAGTTCACCGTGAAGGTGTAGATGTGGTAGACCGGCAGCGGCGCGATGATGGTCTCCTTGCCGTCCTCGAGCCCCTGGCCGATGGCCTGGCGCGCCTGCAGCATGTTGGCCACCAGGTTGCGGTGCGTCAGCATGGTGCCCTTGGCCAGGCCGGTGGTGCCGCCGGTGTACTGCAGGGCGGCGATGTCGTCGGCCTGGCGGTCGACCTCGCGATGTTCCAGCCGCGCGCCGCGCTTGAGCGCCTCGCGAAAGCCCAGTGCCCGGGGCAGCCGGTAGGCCGGCACCAGCTTCTTGACGTACTTGACCGCGGCATTGATCAGCGGCCGCCGGGGGAAGGGGTGCAGGTCGGCGAGCTGGGTCACCACCACGTGCTCGATGTCGGTGCGCTCCAGCACCCGTTCCAGCTTGTCGGCCATGTTGGCCAGGATGACGATGGCCCGGGCGCCCGAGTCCTTGAACTGGTGCGCCATCTCGCGCTCGGTGTAGAGCGGGTTGGTGTTCACCACCACCAGCCCGGCGCGCAGGGCACCGAACACCGCCACCGGGAACTGCAGGACATTGGGCAGCTGGATGGCGATGCGATCGCCGGGCTGCAGGCCGGTATCGTGCTGCAGCCAGGCCGCGAAGTCGCCGGACAGGCGGTCCAGCTCGCCGTAGCTCAGGGTCCGGCCCATGCAGGTGAAGGCGGGGCGATCGGCGAAGCGCTCGATGGCGGCATGGAAGACATCCATCACCGAGGCGTAGGCCTCGTCCCCTTCCAGCTCGGGACCGCGAAGGACGGCGGGAGTGGCGTGCTCGCTCATGGCATTCTCCAGGCTGTGGCCGCCCCGGCACCCCCGGGGCGGTTCCTTGTTGTTCTGGCCGCCCGACAGGGCGGGCGCGGCGGCGACCGATCGCGCCCCACGGCCCCGCGGGCGGCGAAGCCTACCTTATCTCACCGGCTTCCCGGCTGTAAAACAGACGATTTAAACTCCTGTTTGATAGCGCCCCAGGATCTCGCCGTCCCGCCACACCAGCAGCTCCCCGGGCGCCATGCGCACCCAGTCCTCGTTGTCGGTGAGCGGCTCGGTGGCGATGACCGAGACCACGTCGTCGGGGGTGGTGTGCTCGGCGAAGTTCACCGCCAGCTCGGCGTCCGACAGGCTCGCCTTGCCGAAGGGCGCCCGGCGGGTGATATGGGCCAGCTTGGTGGCGCAGTAGGTGTAGAGGTAGTCGCCGTCGGCCAGCAGCAGGTTGAAGACGCCGTGCCCGCGCAGGCGCTCGCAGAGGCGATGCAGCAGGGCCCAGAGCGCGCGGCGATCCGCCGGGGGGTCGGGAAAGGCCCGGCGCAGCTCGCCCATCAGCCAGCAGAAGGCATGCTCGCTGTCGGTCCCGCCCACCGGCCGGTAGAAGGACAGCGGCAGGCCCTCCCAGCCGTCGAGCTGGCCGTTGTGGGCATAGCACCAGGGCTGCCCCCACATCTCGCGGGTGAAGGGATGGGTATTGGCCAGCCGCACCTGGCCGACGTTGGCCTGGCGAATATGGCTGATCACGATATGCGACTTGATCGGATAGTCGCAGATCAGCCGGGCGATGGGCGAGTCCACCGAGGGATGGGGGTCGCGGAAGTCGCGGTAGCCCCCCGCCTCGTAGAAGGCGATGCCCCAGCCATCGCGGTGGGGGCCCGTGCCGCCGCCCCGGTGCAGGAAGCCGGTGAAGCTGAAGCAGATATCGGTCGGCACATTGGCGCTCATGCCCAGCAGCTCACACATGCGGTTCCTCCCGGGGATGGCGGGCTCGGGGGCGGCGCAGGCGGCGCCACAGCAGCCCGCCCAGCAGCAGCACCGCCGCCAGCCCGAGCCCGGCCCACAGGCGCGGGTCGCCGCCGTGTCGCTCGGCCAGGCGCCTCAGGCCGGGCCAGCCGGCCTGCCAGGCCTCATGCAGCCGGGCGGGCACGGCATTGACCGCCTCGACGAAGCGGTCCGCGAGGCTCGCCGGCTCGGCCGGGGCGGCGGCGTCGCCGGGAGACGCGAAGCGTTCGGCGGCCAGGGTCGGCCCCGCCAGATCCGCCTGGTCGATGCCGATGCGCCCGCCGGGATTGAGCATCAGCCGCGGCAGGCGCAGTTCCCGGGTCTCGCCGTCCAGGGTGATCTCGGCGCTCAGCAGCAGCGGCTGGCGCAGCTCGTCGTCGAGCTCGGGCAGCGCCAGGTGCCAGCGCGCCGGCGCCACCGCGCGCGCCGCCAGGCGCTCGCCGCGCAGCTCGCCGTGGAGGCGAGTATTGTCGCGGCTCAGCGCCGGGTGCTCCGCGGCCAGCACCACCCGTCCGGCCTCGGCGTCATGGACGGCGCCGATGGCCGGCAGGACATTGACCGCCTGGCGGCGCTGGCGGACGAAGCCGTCGCCGGAGGCGCGCACCACCAGCCGGGCGTTGCCGGTCAGCGCCGGGGCCGGCAGACGACCCCGGAAGCGCCCCTCGGCATCGGCCTCGAGGGTCACCGAGGACTGCACCTCGCCGGCCTCGTCCTGCAGCGAGACCTCCAGGGTCAGGTTGGCCGGCAGCGTCGCCTGGCCGCCCTCCGTCGCCAGCCAGGCCTCCACCGGCACCGGGAAGCCGCGATACAGCGTCGCCGGCAGCGGCGCGGTCCGCAGCTGCCAGGAGGCGCCGACGCTGATGCGGCTGCCCTCGCCCACCGGGCCCGCGATGCGCCATTCGCCGGCCTGGGGGTCGGGCAGGCGGATGAGGTCGAAGCGCGGCTCCACCTGCCAGCGCGCCCCGGGCGGCGCCGCATCGGCGGAATAGCGGCGGCCGTCGGGGGCGATCAGGGTCAGCGGCGGGCCCTCCGGCGGATGAAAGATCAGCGCCGAGAGCCGATCGACGCCGTCGTCGACCATGAAGCGGCCGTCCTCGATCGGCAGGCGATCGGCGGGGAAGATGCGCTCGACGATATCCAGGAAGGCCCCCAGCAGCCCCTCCGGCGTGTCGACCTTGGCGGCCAGGCCGCCGGTACGCTGCGCCAGCCGCTCGACCAGGGCCAGGTCGGCCGCGTCGGAGAAGGCGATGGCGTGCACCGTGACGCCCTGATCGGCCAGGGCCGGCGCCAGGTCGTTCACCAGCCGGCGTCGGGAGGCCCGATCGATGGCCGGCTTGGCTCCCCGGACCGGCGGCAGGTCGATCACGCCATCGGTCATCAGCACCAGGTGGCGCCGGCCGCCGGCCTCGGGCTCGGCAGCACGGCGCAGGGCGGCCTCGATGTCGGTGTACTGCTGGTAGTCGCCGAGCGCCGGCGGCAGGGCCAGGGCCCGCTCCCGCCAGGCGGGCCCGACCCGGCCCAGCGGCAGCGGGGCATCGACCCGCTCGCCGAAGGTCCAGACCCCGGCCCGCCCGCCGTCGGGGAGCAGCGAGACCAGCAGGTCCATGGCGCTCGCCGCCAGGCGGTCCGGATCATGGGTCTTCATGCTGCCGGACACGTCCACCACCACCCGCAGGTCGGCGGCGCCCGTCGAGCGGCCGTCGGGCGCCGCCTGGGCGTGGACCGCGGCCGTCAGGCCGAGGCCGGCCAGCAACGCGAGAACGCCCGCCAGGGCCTGTCGCCAACTATGCATCGCGATTCCTTAGCCGATGACCGGCTCCTGTCGCTCGCCGGCGCCCTCCTGGCGCGCCTCCTGTTTCTCCGCCGCCTCGCCGGCGCCGCGCCGGCCGCGGCGCCACAGCAGCAGCCCCGCCAGGGCGCCGACGCCCGCGGCCACCGCCACCAGCAGCAGCGCCGGCAGCATGGCTGCGGTATCGCCCTCCAGGAAGGCCAGCCCCGCGACCACCACGGCAGGGGCGAATCCGCGGTACACTTCGCCTTCCGCCATCAGCGGCAGCTCGAAGCTCGCCGGCACCCACATCACCCCGGCCACGGCCCAGGTGATCATCAGTCGCGGCAGCCGGGGCAGGAAGGCCAGCCCCAGGTAGCCGGTGATCAGCACCACCAGCGACAGCCCGGCGTAGCTCAGCCATAGTAGGGACATCGAATCCGAAATCAGCATTGATACCTCGTCTCTGCGGCGTCATCCGACGCACCCTGTTGAATTCACTTGGAGTATGGTACATCCCGCACCATGAAAGCACAGCCGCCCCAGGCCCCGCGCCGAACATTGCCGCCCTCCCCCGTCACCCGCTTTCGCCGCGCCGAGGACCCGGGCTGGCACTGGCTGGAGGACCGTGACGACCCGCAGGTGACGGCCTTCCTGGAGGCCGCCAACGCCGAGGCCGAGGCCTGGTTCGCGCCCCTGGACGACTTGACCGAGCGCCTCTACCACGGCCACCTGGCCCGCCGCGAGCTGGCCGTGCGCGGCCTGCCCACGGCCCTGGACCACTACACGATCTGGAGCGAGACCGCGGTGGACGCCGACCACCCGGTATGGTGGCGCCATCCCAATGGTGCCCCCCAGGCCGCCGAGCCCTTCCTCGACCTGGAGGCGCGGGCAGGCCGGCACGCCTTCTACGAGGTCGGCGACATGGCCCTGCCCCCGGACGAGGCCTGGCTGGCCTGGACCGAGGACACCCGCGGCGACGAGGCCTTCACCCTGTGGCTGAAGCGCCTGCCGGACGGCGAGCCCGTCGCCCTGCTCGAGGACATCGGCCCCGAGCTGTGCTGGGCCGAGGACGGCGTCACCCTGCTGTTCACCCGCCATGACGCCACCCGTCGCCCCGACAGCGTCTGGCGGCTGCCGCTCGCCCTGGGCGAGACGCCGTCGGCCGGGGCGCCGGCGCTGATCCGCCGCGAGGACGACCCGGAATTCTTCGTCGGCATCGGCAAGACCCGCTCGCGGGCCTGGCTGCTCCTGGAGGCCGCCTCCAAGGACACCAGCGAGACGCACCTGGTTCCGGCCGCGGCGCCGGCCACCCCGCCACGCTGCTTCCGTCCCCGGGAGCGCGGCGTGGAGTACGGCCTGGAGCATCGCCCCGGGCACTTCTACGTGCTCCACAACCGCGAGGCGCCCCACTTCTGCCTGGACCGGGTGGACGACTCCGACCCGACGGGGCCGGCCGAGCGGCTGGTCGCCCATCGCGAGGACACCACCCTGGAAGGCGTCGACGCCTTCGCATGGGGGCTGGTGCTGACCGAGCGCGACCACCACCAGGCCCAGGTGCACCTGCGGGTCATGGAGCTCGACGCGCAGCACGCGACCCGCCGCGACGCGCGGCTGGCGCTGCCCGAGACGCCCTGCAGCCTGGCGCTCGGCGAGGCGCCCCACTTCGCCGACCGGCGGCTGCGGCTGCACGAGGAATCCTTCACCCTGCCGCCGACCTGGACGGAGCTCGACCTGGACAGCGGCGAGCGTCGCCGCCTCAAGCAGCAGCCGGTGCACGGCGACCTCTCGCCGGACCGCCTGGTCAGCGAGCGGCTCTGGGCGACTTCCCACGACGGCGAACGGATTCCGGTCTCGGTGGTGATGCGCGGCGACCTGGTCGGCCACCCGCTGCCCACCCTGCTGTACGGCTACGGCGCCTACGGCGAGGTGCTGGATCCCTGGTTCTCGGTGGCCCGGCTGGAGCTGCTGGCCCGCGGCGTGGCCTTCGCCGTGGCCCACGTGCGCGGCGGCGGCGACCGCGGCGAGCCCTGGTACCTGGCCGGCAAGCTCGAGCACAAGGCCAACAGCTTCCACGATTTCCTGGCCGCCCGGGACGCCCTGGTCGAGCGCGGGGTCAGCGACGACGAGCGGATCGTCGCCTACGGCGCCAGCGCCGGCGGCCTGCTGGTCGGCGCCAGCCTCAACCTGGCGCCGGAACGCTTCCGCGCGGCGGTGCTGGACGTGCCCTTCGTCGACGTGCTGCGCACCATGGACAACCCGGACCTGCCGCTGACCACCGCCGAGTACAGCGAGTGGGGCGACCCCCGGGAGCCGAGCGCCCGGCAACGCATCGGCGCCTACTCGCCGCTGGACAACCTGCCGGACCGGCCCTGGCCGCCGGTATTCCTGCAGGGCAGCTGGTTCGACACCCGGGTATCCTACTGGGAGCCCGCCAAGCTCTACGCCCGGCTCGGCGAGCTGGCCGAGGCCGCGGGCGAGGCGCCCCCCGACCACCCCACCCTGCTGCGCACCGACCTGGCGGCGGGCCACGGCGGCGCCTCGGGCCGCTTCAAGGCCTGGCACGATGGCGCCCGCCAGGATGCCTTCATCCTCTGGGCGCTGGGCCTGGAGGCGCGGGAGGCCTGAGCGCCATGCCGCTGCCCGGCTCCGCCGGGCCGCCCTGCGGGGGCGCCTAATCGTCGACGGGAATGATGGCGATGATATGGTCCTCGAGCTCGTCCTCGGGGACCTCGGCCTGGGACACCGCGAAGCTGCGCACGCTGATGCCCTTGCGGTGGACCCGCTCGGGATCGCCGGAGATCAACGGATGCCAGCCGGCCAGCTTGCGCCCCTCGGCCAGGCGCCGATAGGCGCAGGAGCGGGGCAGCCAGCGGAACTCGGCGATCCGCTCGACGGTGAGCTGCTGGCAGTCCGGCACCCGCTGGAAGCGGTTGGCGTAGTCGCCGCAGCGGCAGCCCTGAATATCGAGCAGCTCGCAGGCCACGCCCAGCACCGCCAGGTCGCCGTCGTCGTCCTGGAACTTGAGCAGGCAGCACTGGCCGCAGCCGTCGCACAGGGCCTCCCACTCCTCGGCGGTGAGCTCCGCCAGGGGAAAGCGCTCCCAGAATCGTTCTCTCATCATCATCGTCACCGATCGCTCGGTGGCACGCGAGCCACCGTCAGCGGGCCATCGCCTCGGCCCTTAGTCGCAGCCCGCAGCCCGCAGCCCGCAGCCCGCAGCCCGCAGCCCGCAAGCCTAGTACTTCGCCTCCGTGGGCGTGCGATACAGGTCCAGCAGGTACGCCTCCTTGGCCGGCGGCATCTGCAGGTAGAAGCCCTGCTCCTCGATGGCGGCCATCACCTCGGCGGCCGAGGCCCGGGCCAGGCGCTTGTCCGGCGCGAGCATCAGGGTCAGCGCCGAGACCGGCTCGCCGAAGCGCTCGAGCAGCGCCTCGGGCACGTCCTCCAGGCCGCGGCGCTTGTCCACGTAGAGGTACATCTCGTCCTTGCGCGAGCTCTTGAAGACCTCGCACAGCAGCTTGCCGTTCAGGGTGGTCATGCGATGTCCCCCACCTCGTCCAGGGTGCGTTCCAGGGCGCCGGCGAGGCGCTCGCCCCGCCAGCCGTCGGGCAGGGGCAGCGGCTGCCCCCTCAGCTTGGCGCTGGCCAGGGCCTCCAGGTCGCGGCGGCGCATCAGCACCTCCGGCGCGATGCCCAGGGCTTCGGCCTCGGCATTGACGACCTTCTTCATGGCCTTGAGGCAACGCTTGAAGGCCGGCGACAGCGGCGACAGCGGGGCCGGGGCCAGGTCGGCGGCGTCGGCCTGGCGCGCCTCGCGGACCCGCGCCAGCAGGGTATCGCCCTCGCGCTTGACCAGCGGCGGCTTGACGCCGTCCACCGCGGCCAGCTCATAGCGGTTCTCGGGCAGCCGCTCGGCGATGGCGAACAGCAGCTTGTCGCTGGCCAGCCAGCCCCGCGGCAGGTCGCGGCGCCGCACCTCGCCCTCCCGCCAGATCGTCAGCCGGCGGTAGGCCTCGATCTGGCGCGGTCCCAGCCGCCACAGGTTGCGCTGGCGCAGGTACCACTGGCCGTCGGCCTCGTCGCTGCGCGCCGCCTGGTCCACCAGGGCGGCGCAATCCGCCTCCAGCCAGCCCAGGCGGCCGAGCCGCTCCAGGGCCTCGCGCTGGCCGTCCCAGACGTCCAGCAGGTAAACGACGTCCAGGGCGGCATAGGCGAGCTGGGCCTCGCTGAGCGGGCGCTCCAGCCAGTTGGAGCGGGTCTCGCCCTTGGGCAGGGTCTCGCCCACCCAGTGCTCGACCAGCTTCTGGTAGCCCATGGCCGGCACCTCGCCGAGCAGCGCCTGGGCGATCTGGGTGTCAACCAGCGGCGCCACCGGCACCCCGGCCCAGTGGGCGAAGACCTCCAGATCCTCGCTGGAGGCATGCAGCAGCTTCAGGGGGCCCTCGGCGAGCAGCCGGCGAAAGGCCGGGGTGCAGGCCACCTCCAGCGGGTCCACCAGGTAGGCCGGACCACCGGCACAGAACTGGATCAGCGCCGGGACGGGATGGAAGGTGCGTTCGCGGAAGAACTCGGTGTCCAGGGCGACGACATCGGCCCCGGCCACCTCGGCACAGGCGGCGTCCAGCGCCTCGGGGGTGTCGATCCAGCGAATCTCGGGAGTCGGGGTCATGGGGTATCCGGCAAGGGAAATGGGTAGGCGGCGGTCACTCGCCCCGGAAGGGCAGGCGGCCGTTGAAGGCCCGGCTCAGGGTGCCGCCGTCGACGTATTCGAGCTCGCCGCCCATGGGCACGCCATAGGCCAGCCGCGAGAGGCTCACCCCCCGGGGAGTGAGCTGGGCGGCGATATAATGCGCGGTGGCCTCGCCCTCCACGGTGGGGTTGGTGGCCAGGATCACCTCCTCCACGCCGCCTTCGGCCACTCGAGCCTCCAGGGCGTCCAGGCCGATGTCCTCGGGGCCGACGCCGTCCAGCGGCGAGAGGTGGCCATGCAGCACGAAATAGCGCCCGCGATAGCCGCCGGCCTCCTCGATGGCCAGCTGATCGGCGGGGGACTCCACCACGCACAGCACGCCGTCGTCGCGTCGCGCGTCCCGGCACAGGCCGCACACCGTCTCCTCGGTCAGCGTCCGGCAGCGCTCGCAGTAGCCCACCGCCTCGATGGCCAGGCCCAGGGATTCCACGAGGCGCCGGCCGCCGTCGCGGTCGCGTTCGAGCAGGTGCATGGCCATGCGCTGGGCGGTCTTGGGGCCGACCCCGGGCAGCACCCGGAAGGCCTCCATCAGGCGTTCGACCAGGGGGGAAAAGCTCATATCGTGTCCCGCGTCCACCGAGTCAAGGGAAAGGCCCGCGCCGGCGCCGCGCGCCGGTCGGCGGCGCGCCACGGCCGCCGACGCCCGGTCCGCCGGGCGCCGCGAGGCGGTCGGGGGTCATCAGAAGGGCATCTTGAAGCCGGGCGGCAGGTTCAGGCCGGCGGTGGCTTCCTCCATCATCTCCTTGGAGCTGGCCTCGACCTTGCGCACGGCATCGTTGACGGCCGCGGCGAGCAGGTCCTCGAGCAGCTCCTTGTCCTCGTCCATGACGCTCGGATCGATGTCGACCTTGGTGACGTCGTGGCGCCCGTTCATGGTGACCTTGATCATGCCGGCCCCGGCCTCGCCCTGCACCTCGGCGCGGGCGACCTCCTCCTGAGCCTTCTGCATCTTCTCCTGCATCTCCTGGGCCTGCTTCATCAGGTTGCCCATTCCACCCTTCATCATGGCGGTATCCTCTCGATTGAATGTTCTGCCCGGGCGCCTGTGCGCCCCGGGGTCAATGGCGGCCCGCGGCGTCGGCGGGCTTCACCGAGGTCTCGATCAGCCGGGCCCCGAAGGCCTCCTGCAGCTTGCGTACCTGGGGATCGGCCTGCAGCACCTCCACCGCCCGGGCATGGCGCTCGGCGGCGAGGCGATCGGCCTGCTGGCGGGGCGTCTCCACGCCCTCGGGCAGGGGGCCGTCGGCGACGCTCACCCGCCGCGGGAACCCGGCCGCGTCCAGAGCCTCGCGGATGCGCTCGACGTGCACCTCGGCCTGCATCGCCGCCTGGGAGGGGTCGAGGCGCAGCGTGAGGTGCTGGCCGTCGTCCGCTTCGACCACGCAATGGGCGGCCAGGTTGCGCGTCAGCCCCGAGAGCCCCAGAGCGTCGAAGCCGTCCAGCCACGCGGCGTGGCTCAGCCGGCCGGGGGCGACCTCCGGCGCGGGCTCGGCCGCCGGCTGCGGGGCCGGGGCGGGCTCGGGCTGAGGCATGGAGCCGGACGCGGGCGCCGCGGGGGCGGCCTCGGGGATCGGCTCCGGCTCGACCGGCGCCGGGGACACCGGCTCGCTCCACGGCGGCGGCTCGGGCGCGGGCGCCGGTTCGGGCGCCGCGTCCATGGCGGGCGTGGATGTCGCTGCCGGCGAGGACTGTGCCCCTGGCGCCGGCGCGGCGTCCTGCGGAGATGATGCCGGGGGCGTCGCCGCCGCCTCGGCTGTCGCCGGCCGGCTCGGGGTGGCGGTCGACGCCTCGCCGGCGGCGGGTTCGGTGCCGCCTGCCGGCTGGCCCGCGGGCTGGCTGTCGGCCTGCTCGCCGGCGCCCGCCGGGCTCGCGCCGCCGTCGCCGCGCATCGGCAGCGGGGTCTTCGCCGGCCTGGGCACGCCCTGGGGCCGGAAGGCCAGCATCCTCAGCAGCGTCATCTCCAGGGCGGTGCGCAGGTCCGGGGCATGGGCCATGTCGCCGCGTCCCTGGATGCCGATCTGGTAGTAGAGCTGGATGTCCTCGGCGGTGAAGCGCGCGGCCAGGGCCAGCAGCTGCTCGCGATCGCCGTGGGCGTTGTCCAGCGACTCGGGCACCATCTGGGCGATGGCCAGGCGATGCAACACCCCGGTGACGTCGTCGAGCACGCCGGCGAAGTCCGGTCCCTGCTCGGCCAGGGCCGCGACCTCGGCCAGCACCCGGGCCGCATCCACCTCGGCCAGCGCCTCGATCAGCGCCAGCACGTGGCGGTGATCCAGGGTCCCCAGCATGGCCGCCACGTCGCCGTGGCGCACCTCGCCCTGGCCGAAGGCGATGGCCTGGTCGGTCAGGCTCATGGCGTCGCGCATGGAGCCCTCGGCGGCCTTGCCCAGCAGCCACAGGGCGCTCTCCTCGAAGGCGACCGACTCGGCTTCGAGCACCTGGGACAGGTGGCCGACGATGCGCTCCGGCGGCATGTGCTTGAGGGTGAACTGCAGGCAGCGCGAGAGCACCGTGGGCGGCAGCTTCTGCGGGTCGGTGGTGGCCAGCAGGAACTTCACGTGGGGCGGCGGCTCTTCCAGGGTCTTGAGCAGCGCGTTGAAGCTGCTGGTGGAGAGCATGTGCACCTCATCGATGAGGTACACCTTGTAGCGCCCCTGGGTCGGCGCGTACTGGACATTGTCGAGCAGCTCGCGGGTGTCCTCCACCTTGGTGCGCGAGGCGGCGTCGACCTCGATCAGGTCGACGAAACGGCCCTGGTCGATGGCCTCGCAGCTCGGGCAGGCGCCGCAGGGGGTGGAGGTCACGCCCGCGTCGCCCTGCCCCGCCGCGGTGCAGTTCAGGCACTTGGCCAGGATCCGCGCCAGCGTCGTCTTGCCCACCCCGCGCGTGCCGGTGAACAGGTAGGCGTGATGCAGCCGCCCCTGGTCCAGGGCATTGACCAGGGCACGCTGGACGTGCTCCTGGCCGACCAGTTCATGGAAGGTGCGCGGCCGCCACTTGCGGGCCAGGACCTGATAGCTCATGCAGCGGAACATCCTTGCGGCGAGGCTGGCGGGCAGCCGGACACGGACGGCCCGCCGGCGCGGAAGGCGCCCGCCGGCGGGCTCGAAGACTGGTCCTCATTCTACCGGGTGGCGGCCCGGGCGCAAAGCGCCGAGGCGGTCAGCCCTGGCACAGCCGCCCGCTGTCGCGGATATCGGCCAGGCGGCCGGCGGCGATGCCGTCCAGGCGGGTGAGCTCCTCGCTGCCCGCCCAGGGCCGGCCGGCGACGATGGCGGCGGCCCGGGCCGGGCCGATATGCGGCAAGACCTCCAGCTCCCCCGGCGAGCCGCGGTTGAGGTCGACGCAGCCGGCGGCCAGCGCCTGGCCGGCCACCCCGTCCAGGGGCCGGCGCGTGAGCTCGCCGCCGTGCAGGGCGAGATACACCGGCGCATGGTCGGAGACCTGATCCCGGGCGTCGTCGTGGTCGAGCCCGGTCAGCGCCGGGTAGCGCACCACGCCGAGCTCGGCCGGACTCAGGCGGTCCGGGCGGTACCAGATGTTGTCGTAGCGGCTGGCATAGGCGCCGTTCGAGGTCGACAGGGTGGTGGCCTGCCCGGTGATGGCGGGCACCGCGCCGAGCGCGCGCAGCGGCGCCCAGGCGGGGTGGTCCGGCGCCAGGTTGAAGTCGCCCATCAACAGCCGCGGGGTATCGGGGTGCGCCTCGTCCAGCCACCGCCAATAGTCCGCCAGGGCCTCGATCTCCGGCAGACGGTCGGCGAGGCCGTCGCCATAGGTGACGTGCACCGAGGCGGCGACGAAGGCCTCGCCGCTGTCCCGGTCGCGGAAGCGCGCCGAGTAGGGCTCCCGGGCGAAGGTGTCGCCATGGTCGATGAACACCACCGCGCCGTCCAGGTAGTCGATCTCCGACTCGCGCCACAGGAAACCATAGTGTTCCCGGTAGCGGCTGCGCCCCAGGGCATGGCTGGCCAGGGAGGCCCAGGCCTCCCCCGAGGCCGCCTCGAGCTCGGCCTCGAGGCGCGACAACGCCGCCGGGACCATGAGCTCCTGCACCGCCAGCAGGTCGAAATGGTTGGCCACATGGGCGACGAGCTCCAGGCGCTTGCCGTTGTCCCAGCCCAGGTGCTCGACGTTCCAGCTGCCGACGACGGCACCGGCCTCGGCGAGGCTCGGCAGGACGGCCAGCCCGGCCGCGATGATAAGGCGCTGCATGTCGCACTCTCCGGCAAAAGGGCGACATCCTGCCGGGCCGGTTTCGCGACTGCAATATCGGCGGGATCGAATATGAAACGGCGGGCCGGGGCGCCGGCCGCGACGGGCGCCCCGGGTCGGGCGACTACTGGACGGTTTCCTGCTCGCCGAAGCGGTCGGCGAACAGCGCCGAGGAGAGGTAGCGTTCGGCGCTGTCGGGCAGCACCACGACGATGTTCTTGCCCTGGTAGGCCGGGTCCCGGGCGACGCGCAGCGCGGCGACCACGGCGGCGCCGCAGGAGATGCCGCAGAGGATGCCCTCTTCCTGCATCAGGCGGTGCGCCATCTGCATGGCCTCGTCGTTGTCGACGGCCTCGATGCGGTCGACCAGCGACATGTCCAGGTTGGCGGGCACGAAGCCGGCGCCGATGCCCTGGATCTTGTGCGGCGCGGGGGTCGGCTCCCGGCCGTCACGGGTCTGGCTGATGACCGGCGAGTCGACCGGCTCCACCGCCACGCTGGTGATGGCCTTGCCCTGGGTGTGCTTGATGTAGCGGGACACCCCGGTCAGGGTGCCGCCGGTGCCGACGCCAGCGACGAAGACGTCCACCTCGCCATCGGTGTCGTTCCAGATCTCGGGGCCGGTGGTGGTCTCGTGGATGCGCGGGTTGGCCGGGTTCTCGAACTGCTGGGGCAGGAAGTACTTGCCGGGCTCGGCCTCGGCCAGCTCCCTGGCCTTGGCGATGGCCCCGGCCATGCCCTTGGCCGGCTCGGTGAGCACCAGTTCGGCGCCCAGCGCCTTGAGGACCTTGCGCCGCTCCAGGCTCATCGAGGACGGCATGGTCAGCACCAGCGGGTAGCCACGGGCCGCGGCGACGAAGGCCAGGGCGATGCCGGTGTTGCCGCTGGTGGGCTCGACGATGGTCATGCCCGGCGTCAGGGCGCCGCGCTCCTCGGCGTCCCAGATCATCGCCGCGCCGATGCGGCACTTCACCGAATAGGCCGGATTGCGCCCTTCGATCTTGGCCCAGACGGTCGCGCCCTCGCTGACCCGGTTGAGCCGGACCAGCGGGGTGTTGCCGATCGAGCGGGAATTGTCGTCGTAGATGCGTGCCATGAATGCGGTCTCTCCTTGATGAATGGGCGACGTCACGCCTGACGCGCGCCGGCCTCGAAGCCGGTCAGCACGTTGACGGCATTGAGGCCGATTTCCTCCACCGCGTAGCCGCCCTCGAGCAGGAAGGTGGTGGGCAGCCCCAGGCCGGCAAGGCGCCGGCCGAGCTCGGTGAAGTCGTCGCTGGTCAGCTTGAAGGCGCTGATGGGATCGTGCTCGAAGGCGTCCACGCCCAGCGAGACCAGCAGCAGGTCGCAGCCGGCCTCGCGGATGCGCGCCAGGGCGTCATCCAGGGCCCGGGACCAGGTATCGAAGGCCGTGCCCGGCGGCAGCGGGTAGTTGCGGTTGAAGCCCTCCCCTCGCCCGCGGCCGGTCTCGTCGGCGTGGCCCAGGAAGTAGGGGAAGCAGGTGCGCGGATCGCCGTGCAGGGAGGCGAACAGCACGTCGTCGCGCGCGTAGAAGATCTGCTGGGTGCCGTTGCCGTGGTGGAAATCCACGTCGAGGATCGCCACCCGGCGGGCGCCGCGCGCCAGGGCGTGCTGGGCGGCGATGGCGGCGTTGTTGAAGAAGCAGTAGCCGCCGAACTGGTCGCTGGCCGCATGGTGCCCCGGGGGACGACACAGCCCGAAGGCCGGCTCGCCGCCGGCCAGGGTGTGGGAAACGGCGGACAGGGCGATGTCCTTGCTGGCCATGGCGGCCTCGAAGGTGCCCTCGCAGATCGAGGTCTCGGCGGCCAGGGCGTAGTAGCCGAGCCGGCCGTCGATGTGCTCGGGCACCACGTCGCCGCGCATGGTCCGCGCGGGCCAGATGGACGGGATGGCCTCGCCGGCATGCCCTGCCGCCCGCCAGTCGTCCCAGCAGGCGGCGATGAAGTCCACATAGCCGCGGTCATGGACCGCCAGCACCGGCGAGAGCCCGAAGGTCTCCGGCTCGCGGATATCGCCGAGCCCCGTCTGGCGGACCCGGTCGAGCACCAGCTCGACGCGCTCGGGACACTCGTAGGGCGCCACCAGGCGGCCCTCGTCCAGCTCGGTGCGGGCGCGGCGCCGCCCGGTGGCATCGCTATGGAAGGTCAACATCGGGAGCTATCGTCCTCGGGATCATGGCGCCTCGGAGGCGGCGTCGCCGGCCTCGCGCTCGAGCGCCTGTTTCATGGTCGCCTCCAGGCCCAGGCCCGACGCCAGCTGGTCGAGCCAGGCGCGCTCCATGGGGTTCTGGTCGTCGATCACCGCCACGCTGGCGAGATACATCTCCCGGGCGGCCTGGGGCGAATCGGCCTGACGCGCCAGGGCCAGGGCATCCAGGGGCGCCGACAGCTGGCGCTCCACCCAGGCATGCAGCTCGTCGTCGGCGCCGATGGCATCGATCTGCTCGGTGATCAGGGCCCGCTCGCGCTCGTCGACATGGCCATCGGCCCGGGCGGCCATGATCATCGCCTGCAGCAGGGCCAGGCTGCGCCGCTCGAGCGCCTCGTCCCGCAGTTCATCTAGCGGCGCCCCCTCGTGGGCGCCGTCGCCGGACGCCGGACGGGACCGCTGCCAGGCCTTCCAGGCCAGCGCCCCGACGCCCGCGATGGCGCCGTACTTGAGGGCCTTGCCGCCCAGCTTGCGGCCGCGCTTGGAGCCGAGCAGCAGCCCCAGGGCGCCGCCGCCGAGCGCGCTGCCCACATCCACGCCCGAGGACGAGGCCGGCGCCTTGCCGGCGCGCCGGGACGCCAAGCCATCCAGCAGCCCCTGGACATCGACGCCGGCACGACGCGCCGAGCCGGCTTGCTGCATCAGCCCGGCGAGAATCCGTTGCGCGTTCATTGCCGCCTCCTTGACGAGCCAGTGCATGCATCGGCGGCGGCGGGCCTGTCGAGCCGGGACCGCCGCCTGCCCCATACGCCGAGCACGACTATGACGCGGGCCGCCGCGGGCTGCAAGCATCCACGGGCCAGGGACGCACGTCCCGATACGGGAAGGCGGAAATGGAAGCGGGAAAGAAAAGAGGACGGGAGACGCCGCGCGGGGCTCGGAATCGAGGACCCGAAATGGAGGCGGCCCCGACAGCCACATCCCGGCACACGCGTCCACCACTACCGTTGCTCCCTTCCGGGCCTGGCGGGGTTTGCGGCTTAGCGTTGCGGGAGGACCGACGGGGCCACCACAGCGGGCGCTCGGGGGCGCCAAGGTTCGGCGCAGGATCAATCACTTGCCGAACGCCGCGCACTATACCAACCCACCGCCGGCGCGGCAAGGAGCGATTGCCGTCGGCCGTCCAGCGTTGACGGGACGGGATGTCGGGGACGCCGTCCTGCCCTATGGTAGATAGGACGCGTCGACCGCTGGCCGCACGGGCCGGCGAGAACGTACATTTCCACACGCCGTCCAGGAGGCGTTTCATGAACAAGGATCCGAACAAGGGTTATATCGCACTGCTCGGCTGGAGCCTCAACGCCATCGAGGCCGCCGAGAACTTCGATCGCCGCTACGTGGTGGTGGCCCCCGACTGGGCGGAGGACTACTGCCGGCAGCACGACATCCCCTATCTCTCCTGGAACTTCGAGCGCCTGAACGATCGCTCCCTGGAGATCGCCGAGACGCTCAAGGAGATGGGCGTCGACGTGGCGATCCCGCTGTTCGAGGAGACCGTGGAGTGGGCCGGGGCCATCAACTCGCTGCTGCTCGACAACCCGCGGCTCTACGGCCAGTCGCTGCTGCTGCGCGACAAGGCGCTGATGAAGCGCCGCGCCCAGCTGGGCGGCATCCGGGTGGGGATCTTCGAGGAGGCCCACGACAAGGACGACGTCATTCGTTTCCTCAAGCGCGTCAACCAGACCCTGCTCAAGCTCGACGGCGACCCCAACGATCCCATCCACCTCAAGGCCTTCGACAAGGCCGGCTGCCTGGGGCACCGAGTGATCCGCACCCCCGACGAGGTGGATACCATCCCCGAGGAGGAGTTCCCGGTGCTGATGGAGTCGCACCTGGACGGCTGGGAATTCGCGGTCGAGGCCTGGATCCACGACGGCAAGATCGCCTTTCTCAACATCTCCGAGTACGTCACCCTGGGCTACTCGGTGTTCGTGCCCGCCTCGCCGGAGCTCGAGCGCTACCGCGCGCAGATCACCGCCCAGATCGAGAAGCTGATCCGCGCCTTCGACATCGACTTCGGGCTGATCCATCCCGAGTACTTCGTCACCAGCGACGGCGAGATGTACTTCGGCGAGGTCGCCTACCGGCCGCCGGGCTTCAAGGTCTTCGAGCTGCTCGAGCGGGTCTACGGCTTCAACGCCTACCAGGCCAGCATGCTGGTCTTCGATCCCCATTCCACCGCCGAGGAGGTCCGGGCCTTCTTCCCCAAGGAGGTGGTCGACGCCGACGGCTATGCCGGCTGCTTCGGGGTCTATCCCCGGCTGCGCGTGGTCAGCCGCCTGGAGATCCCCGAGGAGGTCGAGGAAGACGCCTATTTCGAGTCCCACGAGCTCACGCCACCGGTCCAGGAAACCGTCACCAAACGCACCGCCTTCGGCACCCACTGGGGCCTGATGTACTTCAAGGGCGACGATCCCCATCGCCTGCGCGACCTGCTCAAGCATATGGAAGAGCTTGATTTCTATGTCTGAAAGGCGCGTCATGACAGCCATGACAACCTGACGACGAGGAGTCGGCGTGACGACACAACCCGACCAAGCCGGTGCCGGTGGCGCCGAGGAAAGGCTCACCGCCCTGCTGCAGAGGCTGGACGAGGCGGTGAATCTGCTGGCCACGTCGCCGGACTTCGCCAAGCCGGGCAAGCTGCCCCGGGTGCTGGACACCGCCCGCCGAGTCATGATGCAGGACGGCGGCTGCGCGGCCATCGAGGCCCGTGCCGAACGCCTGGAGGCCGCCGGCGTCTTCGCAGGCTCGGACTGGGCCACCCCGCAGTTCCTGGTGCCCTCGCTGACCACTCAGGCGCTCAAGAGCCCCGATGCCAACACCCTGGTGATCGAGGCCCTGAGCGAGCTGCGCCTGCTGGCCGTGGCCCGGGGCGAGTACCGCCATGCCCTGGTCTCCGCCGAGCAGGCCCACCATTACCTGACCCAGGTGATTGCCCTGAACCTGTGGCTGCTGTTCGGCACGCCGGGGGAGGCCGAGCGCGAGGCGCAGGGGCGCCTCGCCGAGCTGCCCCGTCGGCTGTTCGCCCACCTGGCGACGGGCATCGGCTACGAGCACATCATCGATCGGCTGATCGATGAGATCTGGCGCATCCTCCAGCAACGCCCCATCCAGGTCGAGCCGGTCAAGCAGATGATCACCCAGATCGCCGTCTGCCAGGCCGATCCGGCGATCGACCTGGGCACCAGCGGCCAGGGCGCCGACCGCCTGGTCAGCTCGCTGTTCGGCCCCAGCCATGCCAGCCGCGAGGATCCGGGCCTGGAGGTCTACCGCCAGCGACTCGCCGGCATGGACCCCACGGCGCTGCAGGCCGAAGCCACCGGTTTCGCCCGGGCGATGCACGATACCGGCCTGGTGTCTCCCTATCACCCGGTGCTGCTGCGCCACCTCACCGAGCACGGCGAGCAGCTGATCAGCGAGGCCCTGGGCCTGTCCTCCACCGGGCGCGACTGCCTGCTGTGCTACCGCGACCTGGTGCACGCCCTGATCCGCGGCGGGATTCATCCCGCCACGCCACAGGCCGTGTACGGCCTGGCGCTGACGCTCGAGCGCGGCATCCTCTACCAGCCGCCAGTGGCGCCGGCCATGTGGCGCCAGCTGGGGCTGCCGCTCTCCGAGTGGTCCCAGGCGCGGCTCAACCTGGCGTTCGGCGACGCCGTCTCGCCCCGCGCGCGGCTGCTGGAGGGGGTGCTGTGCATGCTCGGCCAGCCGCTGGGCGTGGGTCAGGGCAACAACCCCACCTGCCAGTCGGCCCGGGCGCTGTCGATGTGGGCCTACAACGACCCGGACTACCTGCTGCAGATGGTCGCCTGGGCGGCCCGGGACGACGAGATCATCATGCACTTCGAGGGCATGCCGCTGTCGTCCATGGCTAGCCTCTCGGGCGTCTCCCAGGAACTGCCCATGGATCTGGACCCGGTGTCGCTGATCGTGGTGCCGCACCTGGATCGCATCTACGCCGAGATGGGCCGGCGCTGCATCGGCCGCGAGGGCGACCCCCACCGCTGGGTGAACCCGGAGTTCCACGGCTGGTGGTCGGGGCGCGGCTTTCGCATCAACGTCGATGTGGCCAGCGGCAAGCTGACCGACCTGGACGCCTTCCTGCGCCACTTCTATGCCAGCTACCACCCCTACTACAACGGCAACCAGCCGCTGATTCACCCACAGCCGGCGGGCATCGCCGTCACCGACAGCGCCGCCCGCTTCATCGGCTGGCATGCCATCACCCTGCTGCGCGCCAGCCTCGACCCCACGGATGTGATGCGGGTCTACTTCTACAACCCCAACAACGACAGCGGCCAGGACTGGGGCGACGGCGTTCGGGTCAGCACCGCGGGGAACGGCGAGCGCTTCGGCGAGTCCTCGCTGCCCTTCGAGCAGTTCGCCTCGCGGCTCTACATCTTCCACCACGACCCCCTGGAGCGCGGCGAGCTGGCCCGGGTGGACCAGGCGGAGCTGGACCGGGTGATCGGCTACCTGCAGCGCAGCTGGGGCGCCGACCGCCTGCCCCCCGGCGGGCTGCAGGCCGCCACCGGCCCCTGAGCGACGGGCTGTGGCATAATGGCGCGTCCATGTCGCCGCCGGACCCGCCCATGCCACGCCTCGACCAGCTGCTGCTCCAACGGGGACTCGCCCGTTCCCGGACCCGCGCCCAGCGCCTGATCCGCCACGGCCGGGTACGCCTCAGGGACGACGGCCGGGTGCCGACCAAGCCCGGCGAGAAGCTGCCGGCGGACACCGCCCTGGACGTGGAAGCGGACCCGGAAGAACGCTATGCGTCGCGGGCGGGGCTCAAGCTGGAGGCGGTGCTGGCCGCGCTGTCGATGCCCCTCGCCGGCCGCACGGTGCTGGACGTGGGCCAGTCCACCGGCGGCTTCACCGACTGCGCCCTGCGCCACGGCGCCGCACGGGTGATCGGGGTCGAGGTCGGCCACGACCAGCTCGACGCCGCGCTGCGGGCCGACCCCCGCGTGACCTGCCTGGAGGGGCTCAACGCCCGCGCCATGGCCGACGACCCCCGGCTGGCCCGAGCCCTGGCCGAGCATCCCGCCGACCTCGCGGTGATGGACGTCTCCTTCATCTCCCAGACCCTGATCCTGCCGGAGCTGGCCGCCCTGCTGCCCGCCGGCGGCGACCTGCTGTCGCTGGTCAAGCCGCAGTTCGAGGTGGGGCCCGAGGGCGTCAACGCCCGCGGCCTGGTCACCGACCCCGCTCGCCACGGCGAGGTGGCGGTCCGGATCCGCGAGGCCTGCGCGACTGCCGGCTTCGCGGTCCGCCACTGGCAGGAGAGCCCGATCCGCGGCGGCGACGGCAACCGCGAGTTCCTGCTGCACGCCCGGCGGCGCTGAGCGCGAGCCCTCAGCGCCCGGCCTCGCCCTCGCCCGGCGTTCCTGGATCCCCCTCGGCGCCCGGCGGTGGCGCGTCCGGGGCCGGCCCCGGGCCCCGGCGCGCCAGGCGCGTCTCGCTGCCGTCGTGGCGCCGCAGCCAGACGTCCAGCTGGTTGAAGGCGATGTCCAGCCCCAGCTCGGCGAAGCGCTCGCCGACCCGCGCATTGATCTCGTCGGTGGCCAGCAGCCGATCGCCCAGGCTGTTGACGAAGATCCGCAGCTCGAACTCCAGCCCGCTGGGGCCGTAGCGCATGAACAGCACCTGGGGCTCGGGATCGTCCAGCACCCGGGCATTGGCCTCGGCGACCGACGCCAGGGTGCGATGCACCAGGGCATGATCGGCCCCGTAGGCCACGTTGTAGGTGAGGATGACCCGGGTGATGTTGTCCGACAGCGACCAGTTGATCAGCTGATCGGTGACGAAGGTCTTGTTGGGGATGATGATCTCCTTGCGGTCGAAGTCGGTCACCGTGGTGGCGCGGATGCGGATGCGGTTGACCGTGCCGGTGAGCGGGCCCAGCGTGATGGTGTCGCCGATCCGCACCGGGCGCTCGAAGAGGATGATCAGCCCCGAGATGAAGTTGGCGAATATCTCCTGGAGCCCGAACCCCAGGCCCACGCCCAGGGCGGCCACCAGCCACTGCAGCTTGCTCCAGGACACCCCCAGGGTGCCCAGCGCCCAGATCACCCCGGTGCCGACGATGACGTAGGAGAGCAGCGAGCTGATCGCATAGGCACTGCCCTGCTTGAGCTCGAGCCGCGACAGCACCATGACCTCGAGCAGCCCCGGCAGGTTGCGGGCCATGACCATCGTCAGGGCCACCACCAGCAGCGCCACCCCGAGGTCGGCCACCGAGATCGAGGCGCCCACCAAGTCGCTGCCCGCCTCGCCCTCGCCGCCCAGGATCATCACCTGTTCGAGATAGCCGAACACCCGCAGCAGGTCGGCCCAGACCAGGTAGAGCCCCGCCAGGAAGGCGATCATCAGGATCAGCTTGGAGAGCCGCAGCGACTGCTGGTTGACCTGCTGCATGTCCAGGGGCGGCTCCTCCACCACCTCCAGGCCGTGCTCCCCACCTTCGCTCTCCTGGGCCAGGGCGCGGCGCCGCGCCAGCGCTCGGCGATAGGCGAGCCGCCGCGCCGCCACGGCCAGCCCGCGCACCACCGTGGCCTCGACCAGGATCCAGAGCCCCAGCAGGTAGAGGGTGACGACGAAGCGCCCCATCAGGCTCAGCGCCGTGTAGGCGTAGCCGAAGACGATCAGCCCGCCCAGCACCAGGGGCACCAGGGCCAGGGCCAGGCCGAGCAGCAGGCGGAACAGCTTGACGCCGAAGAACGGCGTATGGGCGAGGATCAGCCGGCTCAGCGCCAGGCTCATGCCGACCAGGCCGGCCAGCAGCAGCGCCAGGGCCACGGGGCGCTGGGTCAGGTCGACCGCCGCGTCCCGCGCCAGGCTGCCGACCAGCAGCACCGGGGCCAGGGCCGTCCCCAGCCACAGCAGCCAACGACGCAGTCGCGTGCCATAGTCGGCGGGCCAGTGGAAGTGGCGCGTCGCCACCCCGCCCGGCGTCAGCAGCCGCCGCGCCCAGGCGATCACCGCCCAGGCCAGGGCCAGGTGTTGCAGGGCCCAGCCGACGCCCGGGGCGATGCCCGTGCCGCCGAGCGCCAGCCCCGCGCCCAGGGCCAGCAGGCACAGCGGCCCCGGCAGGGCCAGCAGCGCCTCCAGCAGGATCGCCAGCGGGGTATGCCCCTGGGAATCCTGGCGCAGGTGCCCGATCTCCCCGTGGAGCCCCCGCAGGCGCCGGCGCAGCGGCCGCCGCCACAGCGCCAGCCCGCCCGCCAGCAGCAACAGCGGCACGGCCAGCAGGGCATCCGCCCGGGGGCGCCGCCAGTGACCGGGCAGCGCGCGGCGCCACTCGCCCTCACGCCACTCGGTGCGCAGGTGGTCGGGCAGCCGCTTCAGCCAGGCCAGCCCCAGGGGGCGGGCATTGGCCACCCAGAACAGTTGCTCGTCGATGGCCGTGCGCAGCTCCCGGCTGGTCTCCACCAGCCGCTGCTGGCTGAGCTGGAGCTCGATGGCCGAGGTCAGCAGCTCCCCGTAGGTCGGCTCGAGCTGGTCGAGCAGCGCCCGACGGGCGCGGTACAGCTGCGCCAGGGGCCCCACCACCTCCTCGGCGGCACCGATCTCGGACGTGCCGGTTGCGGACGTGCCGGTCTCGGACGTGCCGGTCTCGGACGTGCCGGTCTCGGACTTGCCGGTGCCGGCCGCCCCGAGCCGCCGGCGCGCCAGGCGCTCGGGGTCCTGCAGCGGCTCGCGCTGGCGGTCCAGCTCGAACTGCTTGAGGCGCAGATCGGCGATCTCTTCCTGCAGGTCGCCCTGGGTCTCCACCCGGGGCAGCGCCTGGCGCTGCTCGCGCAGGATCCGCGACAGCAGGGGGCTGCCGCGGATCGCCTCGATATGCTCGTCGAGCCCGCGCTGCAGCTGCCGCACCCGGTCCAGGCGGCGGCGCGCCTCCTGGTCCCGGCGAGCCAGGTCGTTGGCGCGGCTGGTGGCCCGCAACAGCTCCAGGCTCATCTCCCGGTTGGCCTGCTGGGCCTCGCGGATGAGCGGGTGACGGGCCACGTCCTCGGGCTCGTCGCGGACCGCCTCGGCGATGGTCTGCTCCGAGCGCTCCCGACGGCGACGCTCGACGGCGCGCTGCAGGACCTGGACGCCGGCCTCCAGGCGCGCCACCCGGCGCTGCAGCAGGTCCCGGCGCAGCTGGGCCAGCTGGCGGAAACGCGAGTTGGCGGCCAGCTCCCGCTGATGCAGCGCCAGGCGGCGCTCGCCGAGGGCCTGCTCGACCCGATGCCGGAGGCGCCGCGGCGCCGAGGCCTCGACGCCCTGAGCCTTGAGCTCCTCCAGTGCCCGACGGCTGGCCTCCATGGCCTCGGTGGCCTGGGTGATGCCCTGCTGGGCCCGTTCGGGCAGGGTCTGGGTGCCGAGCAGCCGGGTCTCCACCTCGGCCAGGCGGTCCTGGGCGGCCGCCAGGGCCTCGTTGGCCTCGGCCAGGCGCCGCTCCAGGGGCGCCAGGGCCAGCGACTCGATGTCCTCCGTCAGGATGTCGTCATCGGACGCCGGCCGCTCCAGGGCCCGGCGCGTCTCGCGCAGCTCGCGCGGCGCCGCCTCGGTGCGGGCCTCCAGGGCCCGTAGCCGGTCCTCGACCTCGGACAACGCGGCGAGCCCGGTCAGGGCCGCCTCCAGGGCCTCGATATCGCGCTGGGTATCGGCCTCCACCGCGGCCCCCTCGGCCGGGCGAAGCGCCTCGAGTCGCGATGCCACGGCCTCGCGCTCGGGCAGTTCGGCCGCCTGGACGGCCAGCCACGGCCACAACAGGCAAACAATATGCAAGGTGCGCCACCATCGGCGGCAACGGCTCATCTTCAAGGGGACCTCACGGGACGCGGCAGCAGGGGCATGATCGGGGATTCTCGACGGCTCGGGCCTCGGCGGCAATCGATAACCGGTCGGATGCCCCATTGACTTGCCCGCCGGGCGTGATAGAACGACGCTTCCACCTCGACAGGGTAGTCGACCGCCATGGCGTCACGCGTTTCTTCAGGCTGCATCATCACCCTGCTGTCGCTCGGCCTGATCGGCCAGGCGCAGGCCCAGGGCAATGCCTCGCTGGACGAGGCCGAGCGCCAGGCCATCCGCGAGCGCATCGCCTCCCTGCAGCACGAGATCGGCGAGCTGCGCGAGCGCCTCGCCCGAGGCGGGGCGACGGCGACGCCCGCCCGGGCCGGACACGAGCCGGCCGACCATTCCCCGGTGCTGGAGGAGTCGGTGGCCGAGCGGCGCCTGCTCGAGGAGGAGTCGGAGAACAACCCCTTCGCCATCACCACCCACCGTCGCAACTACCTCTTCCCGCTGAGCTACACCACCACGCCCAACCGCGAGGCGTTCCGCGAGATCGACGATCAGGCCGATCCCGACCGCACGGAGGTCAAGTTCCAGTTCAGCGCCAAGTTCAACCTCGCCGAGGACCTGCTGTTCGACAACGGCGACCTCTATTTCGCCTACACCCAGCGCAGCTGGTGGCAGGCCTACAATGCCGACGCCTCCTCGCCGTTTCGCGAGACCAACTACGAGCCGGAGGCCTTCGTCGAATTCCAGAACGACTGGCAGCTGGCCGGCTGGACCAACATCAACAACCGGTTGGCCCTCAACCACCAGTCCAATGGCCGCTCCGGCAAGCTGTCGCGGAGCTGGAACCGGCTGATCCTGACCAGCACCTTCATCAACGACGACTGGGCGGTCTCGCTGGCGCCCTACTGGCGCCTGCCGGAGCCCGAGGACGAGGACGACAACCCCGACATCCACGAGTACATGGGCTACGGGGACATCACCCTGGCGCGGCGGCTCTTCCACGACCAGGAGGCCAGCCTGCTGTGGCGGGGCAATCCGGAGAGCGGCCACATGGGCGCCCAGCTCGACTACTCCTGGCCGCTGTTCGGCAAGGTCCGCGGCCATGTCCAGTATTACCAGGGCTACGGCGACAGCCTCATCGACTACGATCGCAGCATCCGCCGTCTGAGCCTCGGCTTCAGCCTCAACCCGCTGTTCTCCAACGGCGGCTTCGGGCTCTGAGGCCCCGTTACGCCGCCGCGAGTCGCCTGCTATGCTGGGGCTGTCATTCACCGTCAGGGGACGACCCAATGACCGACCGCGCACCGCATACCCGTGAGACCACCCGCCAGCTGCAGGACGACCTGCACCACCTCTCCCAGACCATCGAGGAGCTGGTCAACGCCACCGCGGACGATTCCCGGCACAACGTCAAGGAGCTCCGCGAGCGCGCCGAGCAGCGGCTGCGGGAGACCCGCGAGCGCCTGGAGGCCCGCGGCGAGCGCGCCTACCGCGAGGCCCGGGACAGCGTCACCCAGCAGGCCGACGCCTGCGATCGCTATGTCCACGACAACCCCTGGACCAGCATCGGCATCGGCGCCGCCGTCGGCGTGGTCGTCGGCATGCTGATCGGGCGGCGCTGATGGCCGAGAGCCAAGGACCGGCTCGGCGAGTGTTCGGCGCCGGCCGGCGGCTGCTCGGCAGCCTGCTGGCCACCGGCGAGACGCGCCTGCGCCTCGCCGTGCTCGAGCTGGAGGAGGAACGCGCCCGGCTGGTCGGCCTGCTGCTGCTCGCCGGGCTCAGCCTGCTGCTGCTGCTGCTCGGCCTGGGGGCGCTGACCACCCTGGTCATCGTCGTCTTCTGGGAGACCCATCGCCTGGCCGCCATCGGCGGCAGCGCCGCGGTGCTGCTGCTCGGCGGCCTGGGCCTGGCCGCCTGGGTCATGCGCCTGGCCAGGCGCCGCACCCTGCTGGCCGACACCCTCAAGCACCTGGCCCTGGATCGCGAGCTGCTGGAGGCGAGCCGTGACGGCCGGGACTAAGCCCAGCCGCCGGGCCCGCAAGGCGGCGCTCGAGGCCGAGATCGAGCAGCAGCGGCTGGACCTGCTGGTCGCCGCCGAACGCTGGCGAGCCGCGGCGCGCCCGCTGGATGCCGGCTGGCAGGCGATCCGCCGCCGGCGCGGCGCCGCGCTGGCCGGCGCCGGGCTGCTGCTGTGGTGGGGGCTGCGTCGCCCCGCCCGGCTCAAGCGCCTGGGGCGCGGCGCCCTGCTGGCGGCGCTGACCGCCCGACGCCTCAACGCCTGGCGGCCGCACCGCTGACAGCGCGCGCCATCATCGCGCCGTAACACCCGGACATTGCATCCCTGTTATGCTCCCGTGTCAGACCGGTGACACCCGATGGACAGGGAGCGGGCGATATGCGCATGCTGGCGCTCTACAGCATCAAGGGGGGCGTGGGCAAGACGGCCTCGGCGGTCAACCTGGCGGCGGAAGCCGCCCGGGCCGGCTACCGGGTACTGCTGTGGGATCTCGATCCCCAGGCCGCCACCAGCTTCTACCTGCGCATCAAGCCCCGTGTCCGCGGCGGGGTCGGCAAGCTGGTCAAGGGCAAGGCATCCTTCGACAAGGTGATCCGGGCCACCCAGCTGGAGCGCCTGGACCTGCTGCCGGCGGCGCTGGCGTCCCGGGAAATGGACGCCCTGCTGGCCAAGCGCGGCAACAGCCACCTGCGTCAGATCCTCAAGCCGGTGCGCGACGACTACGACCTGGTGATCCTCGACTGCCCGCCGAGCCTGTCGCACCTGTCCGAGAACATCTTCTCCAGCGTCGACGCCCTGCTGGTCCCGGTGGTGCCCACGGTGCTGTCGCTGCGCACCCTCGAGCAGCTGGAGGGCTTCCTGGCCGACCACGACATCGCCTGCCCGCTATGGCCCTTCGTCACCCTGGCCGACCGTCGCCGCACCCTGCACCGCGAGGTGATGGCCGGGATGCACGAGCGCTGGCCGCTGATGCTGTCCCACGCCATTCCCACCGCCAGCGTGGTCGAGCGCATGGGTCTGGAGCGAGCCCCGGTCGGCAGCTTCGCCCCGCGCAGTCCGGCCGCCCGGGCCTACGCCGCCCTGTGGCGGGAGCTCGAGCAGCGCCTGAGCTGAGCCTCAGGGGGCGCGGTCGCCGCGCATCACCGCCAGCGCCGCGTCGAGCCGGGCGGTGAGCGCCGGCAGCTCCTCCGCCCCGGCCATGACCGCCTCGTAGTGGGCGAGCCGCTGCGCACGATTGCGCCGGGCGAGGCCCAGAAAGCCCCGCAGGTGGCGCGGCGCCGTGGCCCGGGCGTCCTCCCCTCCTGCGACCCGGGCCAGGCGCGCCTGCGCCTCCTCGCCGGCATGCTCGGCCGCCGCGGCCTGCAGGGCGGGGTCGCGCACCAGGTCGTCGTGGAGCACTCCATAGGCATCCTGGAAGGCCTTCATGGCCTTCTCGGCGTCCTTGCAGGCGTCGGCTTCGCCCTTCCAGGGGCGCAGCAGGTAGCGAATGCGCTTGCCGGTGATGCGCGGCCGATGCAGGGCCTGGCGATCCTCCGCCGAGGCGATGGCCGACACCTCCGCGACCAGGGTCTCGACCAGCGCCGCCAGTTCCCGGGCGCTCGCCTCGCCGAGGCGCGGCCCCCTGCCCTTGGCCCGCGCCAGGCCGGCGAGCGTCCGGCGAAGCTCGCGCTCCAGCGGCGGGAAGCCCGCCTCGAGGACGCGCCGCGCCTCGGCATAGTCCGCGTCCACCCTCGCCACGAGGCGCTCGCGCCACCAGTCGGCGGCGCCGCACTCGGCTCCGGCCAGCTCGGGCCGGGTGGCGTCCAGCCAGGCCAGCATCACCTCGCCGTCGCGGGCCGCGTTGGTGGCCCGGGCCAGGTCTCGGAGCCGGCGCCGCTGGGGCTTGGGCACCCGGATGCCCGGATAGCGCCGATAGGCCTTGAGCCAGGAGCGCAGCCGACGCAGCGCCACGCGGAAATCGTGCAGGCCTTCGGCATCCTCGGGGTCGGCGATGCGCGGCCAGGCCCGGCGGGCCTCCTCCAGCATCGTCAGGCCGACCTCTCCCACCGCCCGGGACAGGCGCCGATCCTTCAAGGGCTTGGGCATACTCCCTCCGACTGGCGCTGGACGCCTCCAGTATAGCGAGCGCCAGACGCGGCCCGACAAGTCGGTGAGCGAAGGCGAGGGCTGGGCTGCCAACGCACTTCCCGCCTCCTTGTGGGTCGCAAGGCAACAATCGGAGAGCAATCGGCAGGACCGCCGATCTGGGCGGCTCCGCTGCGCAAGGAGCAAGCGGGATGGATGTCGCGCGTCGAAAGACGGCGCTTACGGGTCGTGAATAAGCACGGTGACCGGGCTCGCGCACGAGCCGACCTTTACCGCCGTATCGCCGAGCGCCGGCAGCCTTCAGGCAATGCCTAGAGGGATTGGCCGCAGGCCACGCCGCTCGCCCAGGCCCACTGGAAGTTGTAGCCCCCGAGCTCGCCGGTGACATCCAGCACCTCGCCGATGAAGCGCAGCGACGGCAGGCCGGTGACCTCGAAGGTCTTGGACGACAGGGCCCGGGTATCGACGCCGCCCAGGGTGACCTCGGCGGTGCGCCAGCCCTCGGTCCCGGCCGGCTTGAGGCGCCAGTCCTGGAGGCGAGCCGCCCAGGTCTCGAGCTCGGCGTTGGAACGCTCGGCCAGGGGGCCGTCCCCGCCATGCCAGTCGATCAGCGCCTGGGCCAGGCGTCGCGGCAGGCGCTCGCCCAGCCAGGTGCCCAGCCGTCGCCGGGGCGTCTGGCGGCGCGCCGCGGCCAGCGCCTCGAAGGCCGGCGTGTCGGGCAGCAGGTCGATGGACAGCGCCTGCCCCGGCCGCCAGTGGCTGGAGATCTGCAGCATGGCGGGGCCGGACAGCCCGCGATGGGTGAACAGCATCGGCTCGCGGTAGGCGGCATCGCCGCAGCGCACCGCCACCTCGTGGGAGAGCCCCGCCAGCGCCGCGGCCCGCGCCTTCCACTCGGACGTCAGGGTGAAGGGCACCAGGCCGGCGCGGGTCTCGGTGACCTCGAGCCCGAACCGGCGGGCGATGTCGTAGCCGAAGCCGCTGGCGCCCATGGTGGGAATCGACAGCCCCCCGGTCGCCACCACCACGGCGCCGGCCTCGAGGCGCCCGCCGGAGGTCGTCAGCCGCATGCCCTCCCCGTGGCGCTCGAGGGCCTCGACCCGGGTCTTGAGGCGGATCTCGACCCCGGCCCAGTCGCACTCGGTGAGCAGCACGGTCAGCAGGTCCTTGGCCGAGCCGGCGCAGAACAGCTGGCCCGGGGCCTTCTCCACGTAGTCGAGCCCGTGGCGCTCGACCAGCTCCACGAAGTGCTCGGGCCGGTAGCGCTTGAGCGCCGAGATGCAGAAGGGCGGGTTGCCGGAGACGAAGTTGGCCGGCGTGGTGGCCATGTTGGTGAAGTTGCAGCGCCCGCCGCCGGACATCAGGATCTTCTTGCCCGGCTTGTTGGCGTGGTCGATCACCAGCACCCGGCGACCGGCATAGCCGGCCGTCAGGGCGCACATCAGGCCCGCGGCCCCGGCGCCGATGACGACGACGTCGTATGTCATGCTGCTGCCTCTCGCTGAACGGGCCGCGCATGGTAGCACAGGGAACCCGGGGCGCGGCCCGGGACTCTCTGATGTACAATCCTTGTACATCGCCGCCGCGGCGTTTGCACCCTCTTGTCACCATCCGGCGCCCCGCGGCAGGCTAGGCTGCCTGCGCCGGGCGGGATGCCCGGCCTCAACGCGCCCCAGGACCCGACGAGCCGATCATGATATCACCCCGCTGCCCCTTCCCCGCCGGCCCCGGCTGGCTCGCCCTGCTGCTGATGGCCTGCCTGCTGGCCCTGCCCGCCGCCGCCCAGGAGCGCACCGCCGTGATCGGCGCCCGGGCCACCCTGAGCGACTGGAGCGACCCCCTGGAGGCGCTCGGCACCCTGGAGGCCGAGGAAAGCGTCACCCTGTCGGCCACGGTCACCGAGACCATCGCCGAGGTCGCCTTCGAGGGGGGCGAGCGGGTCGAGGCCGGGGAGCTGCTGGTGCGCCTGGACGACGCCGAGGAACGCGCCGACCTGCGCGTCGCCGAGGCGCGCCGCGACGAGCGCCGGGACGCGGTGACCCGCCTGGCCCGACTGCAGGAACGCAACCTGGCGCCCCGCGCCCAGGCCGAGGACAGTCGCGCCCAGCTCCGTCAGGTGGAGGCCGAGATCGACGCCCTGCGGGCGCGGCTCGACGACTACCGCCTGCGGGCCCCCTTCGACGGCGTGGTGGGCTTCCGCCGGGTCAGCGTCGGCACCCTCGCCACCCCGGGCATGGAACTCGCCACCCTCGACAAGCTGGATCGCATGAAGCTGGACTTCCGGGTCCCCGAGGTGGCGCTGGGCGGCCTGGCGCCGGGCCTGCCGCTCACCGCCGAGAGCGCCGCCTATCCCGAGGCGCGGTTCTCGGGCAGCGTCGCCGCGGTGGGCACCCGGGTCGACCCGGTCAGCCGCAGCGTGCCGGTGCGCGCGGTGCTGCCCAATCCGGCGGGCCGGCTGCGCCCGGGGATGCTGATGGAGGTGACCCTGCAGCGGCGCCCCCGCCAGGCGCTGGTGGTGCCGGAGTCGGCGCTGATTCCCGAGGGCGAGCGCCACTACGTGCTGGTCATCCATGAGGACGAGGACGGTCGCATCGAGCGCCGACGCGTGCGGCTCGGCGAGCGCCGCACCGGCGAGGCGGAGGTCCTCGAGGGGCTGTCGCCGGGCGAGCTGGTGGTCAGTCACGGCGTCGAGCGCACCCGGGACGGCGCCCGGGTGCGGCTGCTGGGCATCGCCGACGAGACCACCTCGGTGCGCGACCTGCTCGAGGCCGGCCGCGGCCAGGGAGACGCCTGATGCGCCTGTCCGACATCTCGGTGCAGCGACCGGTGCTGGCCACGGTGCTGGCCGCGCTGATCGTGGCCTTCGGCCTGCTGGCCCTGGAGCGCCTGCCGCTGCAGGAATACCCGTCCATCGACCCGCCGGTGGTGAGCATCGACACCCGCTATCCCGGCGCCTCGGCCAGCGTGGTCGAGACGCGCATCACCCAGGTGCTGGAGGACCGCATCTCCGGGGTCTCCGGCATCCGGGTGATCAGCTCGTCGAGCCGGGACGGCCGCGCCAGCATCGCCATCGAGTTCGCCCTGGACAAGGACATCGACGCGGCGGCCAACGATATCCGCGACCGCATCTCCGGCTCCCTGGACAACCTGCCCGAGGAGGCCGAGGCGCCGGAAGTGCGCAAGGCGGACTCCGGCTCCGAGGTGGTGATCTGGCTGGCGCTCTCCGGCGAGGGCCGCGACATCGCCGCGCTCACCGACTACGCCGACCGCTACCTGACCGATCGCTTCGCGGTGCAGGACGGCGTGTCCCGGGTGATCGTCGGCGGCGGCCACGAGACCGCCATGCGGCTGTGGCTCGACCCCGACGCCCTGGCGGCGCGCGGCCTGACCGCCGGCGACGTGGCCGATGCCCTGCGCGAGGAGAACGTCGAGCTTCCCGGCGGCGCGCTGACCTCCGCGGAGCGCCAGTTCATGGTCCGGCTGCCCCGCGGCTTCGCCACCCCGGCGGACTTCCGGGCCCTGGCGCTGGACCGCGACGCCGACGGCTACCTGGTGCGCCTGGGCGACGTGGCCCGGGTGGAGGTCGGCGCCGTGGAGGAACGCACCCTGTTCCGCGGCAATGGCGATCCGATGGTCGGGCTGGGCATCGTCAAGCAGTCCACCGCCAATGTCCTGGCCCTGTCCGAGGCCGTGCAGCAGGAGCTCGAGCGCATCCGCCCCGGCCTGCCCGAGGGCATGACGCTCACGCTCAACTACGATGCCTCCACCTTCGTCGCCGGCGCCATCGGCCAGGTGGTGCAGACGCTGTTCATCGCCATGGGCCTGGTGGTGGTGGCGATCTTCCTGTTCCTCGGCAACCTGCGCACCACCCTGATCCCGGCGGTGACCGTGCCCATCGCCCTGATCGGCACCTTCGCGGCCCTGGCCGCCATGGGCTTCACCATCAATCTGCTGACCCTGCTGGCGCTGGTGCTGGCCATCGGCCTGATCGTCGACGACGCCATCGTCATGCTGGAGAACATCCACCGGCGCATGCAGGAGCGCGGCGAATCCGCGCTGGTGGCCGCCTACCGGGGCAGCCGTCAGATCGCCTTCGCGGTGATCGCCACCACCCTGGTGCTGATCGCGGTCTTCGTGCCGCTGAGCTTCCTGCGCGGCGATATCGGCCGGCTGTTCTCCGAGTTCGCCCTGACCCTGGCCGCCGCGGTGGCCATCTCCACGCTGCTGGCGCTGACCCTGACGCCGATGCTGGCCTCCAAGGTCCTCAAGGCGGACATGCACGAGGGCCGGCTGGCGCATGCCGTTCACGCCGCCCTGATGGCCACCCGTGGCGGCTATCGCCGCCTGCTGGAGCGGGTGCTGGGCGCCCGCTGGGCGGTGGTGGCGCTGTTCCTGGCCCTGGTCGGCGGCATGCTGTGGCTCAACGCCCAGCTGCCCCGGGAGTACACGCCCCGGGAGGACCGCGGCACCTTCTTCCTGCTGGTCAACGGCCCGCCCGGCGCCACCTACGACTACATGCGCGACTACATGGACGAGATCGAGGCGCGGCTGCTGCCGCTGCGCGAGCGCGGCGAGATCGAGCGGGTACTGGTCCGTGCCCCGCGCGGCTGGGGCAACATCGAGAACTTCAACAGCGGCTTCGTGATCGTCGGCCTCGCCGACTGGGACGCCCGCCGGCCCGCCTGGCCGATCATGGACGAGGTGCGCGCCCGCCTGGACGACCTGCCGGGGGTGCGGACCTTCTCGATCATGCCCCAGGGCTTCGGTGGCGGCATCGAGCAATCGATGCAGTTCGTGCTCGGCGGCGGCAGCTACGCGCAGCTCGCCGAATGGCGGGATACCCTGATCGCCCATGTGCGCGAGGACAACCCCCGCCTGACGGGCCTGGAAAGCGACTACGAGGAGAACCAGCCCCAGCTGCGGGTGTCGATCGATCACGACCGGGCCGCGGACCTCGGCGTCAGCGTCAGCGAGATCGGCCGGACCCTGGAGACCCTGCTCGGGGGGCGCACCGTGACCCGCTACGTCGAGGCCGGACAGGAATACGACGTGATCCTGGAGGCGGAACCCGGCACCCTGGACAGCCCCCGCGCCCTGGACAGCCTGATGGTGCGCTCGTCGCGCTCCGGCGAACTGGTGCCGCTGTCCAGCATGGTCACGCTCACCGACTTCGCCGGCCCCAGTACCCTCAACCGCTACAACCGCCTGCGGTCGATCACCGTGCAGGCCAACCTGGCGGACGGCTACGCCGTGGGCGAGGCGCTGCGCTACCTGGAGGCGGCCGCCGACGAGGTGCTGCCCGCCGAGGTCCAGACCGACGTCAAGGGCGCCGCCCGGGACTACCTGGAGGCCAGCGGCGCGGCCACCTTCCTGCTGATGCTCGGCGTGCTGGTGGTCTTCCTGGTGCTGGCCGGGCAGTTCGAGAGCTTCGTCCACCCGCTGGTGATCATGAGCACGGTGCCGCTGGCCATGGTCGGCGCCCTGCTGGCGCTGCGGCTCACCGGCCAGTCGCTGAACATCTACAGCCAGGTGGGGCTGGTGATGCTGGTGGGCCTGGCGGCCAAGAACGGCATCCTGATCGTCGAGTTCGCCAACCAGCTCCGCGACGCCGGCTGGGCCTTCCGCGAGGCCCTGGTGGAGGCCGCGGTCACCCGCCTGCGCCCGGTGGTGATGACCGCCGTCACCACCATGGCCGGCGCCGTGCCGCTGATCGTCTCCAGCGGCGCCGGGGCCGAGACGCGGCTGGTGATCGGCACCGTCATCCTCTGCGGGCTGGCCAGCGCGACCCTGTTCACGCTGTTCGTGGTGCCGGTGGCCTATGACCTGCTGGCCCGGCGTACCGGCTCCCCCGGGGCCGTGGCGCGGCGCCTGGATCGGGAGATGGCCGAGACCCCCGAGGCGCACTGAGCCTCCCCGGGCCGGCGCCATGGCGGCGGCGGCCCGGAGGGAGGCCCTCTGCCGCCACGCGCCGGTCCCGGTCCGGCCTCGAGGGACTATGCTGAATGGCACGACCACCGAGGCCGAGGAGGACGCCAGGATGCTCGAACTACTGCCGCCGGGAGCCGATCACGTGGTGGCCATGCGCGTCAGCGGCCGAGTGACGACCGACGACCTGCAGACGGCCATCGACGCCATCGAGACCGTCAAGAAGGTCCACCCCCGGGTGAGCCTCTACACCGAGATCGACGAGATGCGCTGGATGACCTTCACGGCCTTCCTGCGCGACCTGGGCTATGGCCTGACCCAGGTCGGCGACCTCGACCGCTACTACCGCGCCGCGGTGCTCAGCGACAAGCACTGGGTCCGCCACCTGACGCGGCTGGAAAACCGCCTGTTCCGGACGCTGGAGATCCGCACCTTCCCTACCCGGGAACGTCCGACCGCCCTGGAGTGGGTGCGCCAGCTCCCCGAGGCCCCGGACGCCGCCATGGCCTGAATCCCCCGCCCATAAAAAGGGCCCCGGAGAGGGGCCAAGCAGGGAATGCGTCGGGCGTGGGCCACCGCGCCGAGCGGCGGCCTGCCCGTCACGATGCAAGAGGTGCGATGAGCGGCCATCCGGCCTGTCGCACCACGCCTGCATGATGCGTCTTCGCCGGACGACGCGCCGCACAACATCATCGACGCCGCCTGTAGGACATCCCGGACGCGGCGGCGACGCCACGGCCGACGCGATCGCCGGGATAGCGATCGGCTCCGCCGGCGCCCCCTGCCGCCCACGTGGACCAAGCGGGCAGACTCAGCGGTTTGCGACGGCGAATTTGAGACATCGCTTACATGCCGGATCGCTCCCCGGGGACGATGCTGTAGGCATCGCCAACCTCGAGGGTCACGAGATGCCAAGGATCGAGCTGATGCCGTCTCCCCTGGGACACTGGATGATGCTCTGCCCCTGCGGGGCGGTGGAGCTGCGCGCGACGCAGGGACCCGCCTGGCATGCCTTCGAGCTCGCCCCGATCGCCGCCGGGCGCTACCGGATCACCTGTCGCACCTGTGGCCATACCACCGAGCGGGCCCATCATCGCGAGGCGGCCCTGTAGGGCGGTGTCCCGGCACCACCGCCCCTGTCGCGCGTGTCGGCCGACTTGCACCGGGCCAGGCGAGCGGGCATCGTGTTCGACCGAGGCGTGAGCCGCCCGCCATGCACCGAGATGCCCCAAGGGCGATAGGGATAACGATGCTGAAGCTGGTTTTCGGAGGGTGCCTGACCCTGTTGCTGATCGTGGCCGGCGGCGCCGCCTTCGTGCATAGCGGCATGTACAATGTCGCCGCCTCGGACCCGCACCTGCCGCTGGTCGAGTCGGTCCTGCATTCCACCATGCATGCCTCGGTCGAGGCCGGCGCCGAGGCGATCGAGGTGCCCGACCTCGAGAGCGAGCGCATGATTCGCGCCGGGGCCGCCGCCTATGACGACCTCTGTGCCGCCTGCCACCTCAAGCCCGGTCTCGAGAGCACGGTGCTGCGCGCCGGCCTCAACCCCATGCCTCCGACCTTCGCGGACTCCACTCACCAGGATCCGGCCCAGCAGTTCTGGGTGATCGAGAACGGCATCAAGATGACCGGCATGCCGGCCTGGGGCGTGACCCACGACGACCAGGCACTGTGGGAGATCGTGGCCTTCCTGCAACGACTGCCCGAACTCTCGTCAGCCGATTACCAGGCCCTGGTCGAGTCTGCGGCCGGCGATGACGGCCACGACCACGAGCATGGCAACACCGGCGCCATGGCGCACTCGGCGAACGAGGCTGCCGGGCGGGCCGACGACGGCCACGACCATGAGCATGGCGACATGAGCGCCACGAGCGAGCAAGCGCCGGCCGATGGGCCGGCCGCGGCAGAGACGGCGCCGACCGCCGAGCTACAGTTGGCCGACTCGCGCCGGGACGACTCACCGGGCCACGGCGAGACGGATGGTGCGCCGACCGCGTCACCCGGCGACGATCACTACGCGGACGGCCACACCCACTGAGCCCCGCGACGCCGGCCACGGAGGATTGCATCGTCCGAGGCCGTCGGGGTTCAATAGGCGTCGAGCTCCCGAGGAACCCGTCATGGCATTGCGGACTTGGACACCGTCGCATCACCGCCCCTGGCCACGCCTGATGGCGCTGTTGCTGATGATGGTGTTCGCCTGCGCCAGCCTGTCCAGCCATGCGACGACGGAGGCCTGCCAGGTCGACTGCGCCCATCTCCAGGGTGAGCTTCTCGAGACCTCGGATTCCTGCCATGCCCACTGCGCGGCTCCCGTCGCCGCCACCCCTCCCGCGGTCATGACACCGCGCTCTCCCTTGCTCACCCCGGCCATCGCGGTGAGTGAACACGTGCCCCAGCCGCCACGGCGCCCTCCACGGGGCTGAGTCTCCCCTGCGGGCTCGAGCCCGTCACCCGATCGTCATCCGTTCACGAAAGTCCCGCTTCGGGAGGCGCAACATGTTCACCGATTGCTTCGCCACCATGGGCCACATGGGCGTGCTGGGCTGGCTGATGCCGCTCGCCGTCCTGCTCCTGCTCGGCCTCGGCATCGCCGCCCTCATCAAGTATCTGCTGACATCCAACAAGGGAGATCGCTCATGACCCCCACCTTCCCCCGCCTGCTGCTGACCACCGGCCTGCTGCTGGGCGCCACCACCGCCCATGCCGCCCTGCCGGACGAGGCGACCCTCTACAAGAATCCCCAGTGCGCCTGCTGCGATGGCTATGCCCGTCACCTGGAACGCCTGGGTGTCGACGTCACCATCGTCGATGACCGACCGCTGGGCGAGGTCAAGCAGGACGCCGGCGTGCCCTACGGGCTCGGCGCCTGCCATACCACCGTGATGGGCGGCTACGTGATCGAGGGGCACGTGCCCCTGGCGGCGGTGGAGGCGCTGTTCGAACAACGCCCCGACACCGACGGCATCGGACTCGCCGGCATGCCGATCGGCACCCCCGGCATGCCGGGGCCACAACGGGAGCCCTACGAGGTCTACCAGTTCCGCGACCACCAGGACACGCCCTTCATGACGCTCTGACAGAATCACAAGCCGACATCCACCCACCGAGGGACCGGATGCTTGATCCCCATCAAGGGCTCCCCGCGCTGGGAGCCCCTATGCTGAGATCATCTCCACCGCTCGGGAGTGGTCGGCATGAGCGACAAGGCGATTCCCCTGCTGTTGGCCGGCGGCCTGGTGGGCCTGGGCCTGGCCTGGGCCACCCAGGGAAGCGGAGTGATCCACGACGATCCGGCCCGCAACCTCTACATCCCCGACCGGCTGACCATGCCGCTGCAGGTCAAGGTGGCCCATGACGAGGAACGCATCTGGTTCCGCTATCGCTGGCCGACCGAGCGGCCGCACGTCTACCACGACATGCTGCGCTACACGGACGGCGAGTGGGTCCGCCATGGCGCCTCCCCCGTCGGCCCCCAGCCGGCAGGCACCTACGAGGACCGGGTGACCATGCTGGTCGACGACGGCGGCGTGCCCGACTTCGGGCGCTACGGCGGCTACATCACCGTGGGCGACCGCATGCGCTTCTTCAGCGACGAGGCCCCGCCGAGGCCGTGGCCGCCCATCCCCACCTGGGCGAGACGCTCGGCCAGACCGAGGTGCGCAAGCACCTGCCCGAAACGCGTCGCGATGTCGCCGAGTGGGATAGCGTCGTTGAACCATCCCATCTGGCGGCCCAGCAGGCCAGCGGCTACTTCCTCGATCTCTGGCACTGGCGAGCCGGCCGCTCTAATGCGGTGGGCATGTCGGACGACCAGTGGGTCGGGGAACACCGCCACAGCGACGCCGGCCGGGGGCCCTACACCACCAACTGGGACGCCGAGAACGCCCGGCCCCAGTGGATGTTCGACCCCGAGGCCACCGAGCGTCATGCCCTGCGCTGGGAAGATATCACCGCCGAGCGCGTCGACTTCGACGGCCTCTACTACCTCGCCGAGTCCTTCGCCGTGCCCTTCGATCCCGACCACGACTGGCAGGAGGGGGACGTCATCCCCCGCCGGCTGCTGCGTGAGGGCGAGGGCTCCCGGGGGGACATCCGGGTCGCCGGCGACGCCCGGTGGGCGGACGGCTACTGGGACGTGACCCTGGTCCGCGACCTCGACACCGGCCAGCCGGACGACAAGGCCTTCGCCCCGCAGGGGCGCTATGACCTGGCCTTCGCCGTGCACCGCAACGCCACCGGCAGCCGCTGGCACTATGTGTCCCTCCCCTACTCCCTGGGCCTGGGACGCGAGGCCGACATCCTCGCCTCGCCGGTGACGGCGGGTACGCCGGACTGGTCCCAACCGTGGTTCGACCTTACGCTCTACTACCCGGGGCAGGTCGACTGGCCGCTGTTGATCGGTGAGGCCCATGCCGGCGCCGGGGACATCGTGGCGGGCCTCCCGGTGCGAGCCCACCACGACGAGCACCAGTTGGCCCACTATGGGGTGGAGATGGAGTTCCAGGACGCCATCCAGCGCCAGTGGGCCCTGACCCTGGTCGCCGGCCTGCTGTTGCTGGCCGGCCTGTTCATCGGCCTGCTGCCTGCCTTCAGGCGCCGTCACCCGGGAGGCACACCATGACCGGCATGCACCATATGCTCGCCCACTTTCCCGTCGCCTTCTGGGCACTGGCCAGCCTGATGATTTTGGTCGGCGTGCTGGCCCGGGGACGGCTCGCCGACCTCTGCCGGGTCGCCCTCCTGCCGGTGCTGATCCTCGGTATCCTGGGAGCCCTGGCCACCATCCTCAGCGGCTACGGGATCTGGACCCTCGAGGCCCTGTTGCACAGCCCGCTGTCGCGCAACCATCTGCTGATGGCCTTCTGGTCCCTGGCGGTCTACCTGATGCTGCTCGTGCTGGTGTGGGTCGGCGGCCGCGACGCCTTCGCCGGACGGCGCGGCCTGGCCCTGGTGGTGCTGGGCCTGCTGGGGGCCTGGCTGTTCGCCTTGACCGGCACCCTGGGTGGTCACCTGACCGGGGCCCCGACCGTCTTCTCCGCCCTGCCCCGCCTGCTCGGCTGGGAGGTGTACACCACCTTCTACGTGCCGACATGGGTGCTCGGCGTGATGGTGCTGCTGGCGATCGCCGTCGCCGTCCCGGGGTTCCGTCGCTCCAAGCGGGCACCCCGTTAGGCGCCTGCCCCCATATCGGGATGGGCCCGACACCGATCCAGGTTCGGTGCCATCCGCCACCTTGGTGTTCCCCTGGCTTGACCCTTGGGGAGCACAGGGGTTTTAGGCTGGAAAGGAGTCAGCGGTCGGCGATCCGTCGCCGCCCTCTGAACGACCCCCTCGGCGGTTCATGCCTATCGGGGCAGGCCAGGAGGTCGACGCCCTGCAGGGAAGTGATGGAGACGATGCCATGACGCAACACCAGCACGAGCACTGTCACCGCCAGGCTTCGCAAGGTGCACTGACCGGGGACAGCACCGCGAGGCGCCGAGAGACGGCGAGTCAGCAGGCCGGCGCCCAGTATACCTGCTCCATGCACCCGGAGGTCGTGCGCGACGAGCCCGGCGACTGCCCCAAGTGCGGCATGGCCCTGGAGCCCTCGGCCCCCCAGGCCCCGGCGACCAAGACGGAATGGACCTGCCCCATGCACCCGGAGGTCGTCCGCGACGAGCCCGGCGACTGCCCCAAGTGCGGGATGGCCCTGGAACCGCGCCAGGTAACGGCCGAGGAGGAACAGAACCCCGAGCTGGTCGACATGACCCGGCGCTTCTGGGTCGGCGTCGCACTCACCGTGCCGGTCGTGGTGCTGGCCATGGGCGGCATGGTCCCCGGCGTGGACATGGACGCCCTGATGCCCCATGGCATCCGCGTGTGGCTCGAACTCGCCCTGGCCACCCCGGTGGTGCTATGGAGCGGCTGGCCCTTCTTCGTGCGCGGCTACCGCTCGCTGAAAGGCTGGAACCTCAACATGTTCACCCTGATCGCCCTGGGGGTGGGCGTCGCCTATCTCTACAGCGTGATCGCCACGCTGTTCCCTCAGCTCTTCCCGCCCTCCTTCCGCCATGCAAGCGGCCAGGTAGGGGTCTACTTCGAGGCCGCCGCGGTCATCGTCACCCTGGTGCTGGTGGGCCAGGTCATGGAACTGCGCGCCCGAACCCAGACCAATGCCGCCATCAAGGCATTGCTGGGTCTGGCACCCAGGACCGCGCGGCGCATCGGCGACGACGGCAACGAAGAGGACGTGCCGCTGGAACGGGTCCAGATCGGCGACCGGTTGCGGGTGCGTCCCGGCGAGAAGGTGCCGGTGGACGGCGTCGTCGTCGAGGGCAACTCCTCCGTGGACGAGTCGATGATCACCGGCGAACCCATCCCGGTCGAGAAACAGGCGGGCGAGGGCGTCATCGGCGCCACGATCAATGGCACCGGCGCGCTGGTCATCGAAGCCGAGCGGGTCGGCAGTGACACCCTGCTGTCGCAGATCGTGCAGATGGTCGCCGAGGCCAGCCGCAGCCGAGCGCCGATCCAGAACCTGGTGGACGTGGTGGCGAGCTACTTCGTACCCACCGTGGTTCTCGCGGCGCTGGCTACCTTCATCGTCTGGGGGCTCTTCGGGCCCGAGCCGGCGATGACCCATGCGCTGATCAACGCCGTGGCGGTGCTGATCATCGCCTGCCCCTGCGCGCTGGGGCTCGCCACGCCCATGTCGATCATGGTGGCCAGCGGCAAGGGGGCCTCGCTGGGTGTGCTGTTCAAGAACGCCGAGGCCATCCAGACGTTGCGCCGGGTCGACACCCTGATCGTCGACAAGACCGGCACCCTCACCGAGGGCCGTCCCCGGCTGCAGGACGTGGTGGCCGCCGAGGGCTTCGAGGAAGACCAGGTGCTGCGCCTGGCCGCCACCCTGGAGCGGGGCAGCGAGCATCCCCTGGCGGCGGCGATCGTCCAGGGCGCCGAGGAGCGCGGCGTCGCCCTCGAGCGCTACACCGACTTCGACTCGGTCACCGGCCAGGGGGTCAAGGGCCGGATCGGCGAGCAGGCGGTGGCGCTGGGCAACCAGGCCCTGATGGAAGCGGAGGGGATCGAAGCCGATCGACTCATCGAACGCGCCGAGGCCCTGCGCGCCGAGGGCAAGACGGCGATGTTCGTGGCCGTCGACGGCCGGCCCGCCGGGCTGGTCGCCGTGGCCGACCCGATCAAGGACACCACGCCCGAGGCGATCCGCTCCCTGCATGAGGAGGGCATCCGCATCGTGATGCTCACCGGCGACAGCCAGACCACCGCCCAGGCGGTGGCCAGGCACCTGGGCATCGACGAGGTGATCGCCGGAGTGCTGCCGGAGCAGAAGGCGGACAAGGTCAAGGCGTTGCAGGCCGAGGGCCGCTTCGTCGCCATGGCCGGCGACGGCATCAACGATGCCCCGGCCCTGGCGCAGGCCCAGGTGGGCATCGCCATGGGCACCGGGACCGACGTGGCCATGGAGAGTGCCGGCGTGACCCTGGTCAAGGGCGACCTGACGGGCATCGTACGGGCCCGCAAGCTGAGTCGCGCCACCATGCGCAACATCCAGCAGAACCTGGCGTTCGCCTTCGGCTACAACAGCCTGGGCGTGCCTATCGCCGCCGGCGTGCTCTACCCCGCCTTCGGCCTGCTGCTGTCCCCCATCATCGCCGCCGCCGCCATGTCGTTCAGCTCGGTCTCGGTGGTGGGCAATGCGCTGCGCCTGCGCCAGGCGAGGATCTGATCTTGCATGCCCGTGGGCCGGACCGATGTGGTGCATGCTCATCGACCAGAGGCTCTACTGCCTCACCTAGATCCAACCCCGCGACGGAAGGTGCAATCACAGCAAAGGGTCGGCCGTATCCACCATGATCGAGATGCTCCTGGAGCTCTTACCGCTCCCAGGATTGTTCCCGAACCCCTTCCCAACACCCAAAAAACGAAGAAGGGGAGTCGAGCTAAATGCTCGACTCCCCTTCTATATCCTGTGGCGGAGGGGGAGGGATTCGAAACCTCCAACATAGCCTTAGACAACGATAACTAATTGATTCTATTGAACCACATCTCGTAGATTTCTTCTATTTTGTTCCCAAACTGTTCCCAGGTGTTCTGGTGGACATACGCGTGACGCGTGCGTGTGCGCCTGTCGCGCGGGGTAATCTCAGAATCCGTGGGGGGCTCGGAAAAAGGTAACAAAGGTAATGCCTTGCCAGAATCTCGCCTAACATACTGAATATAAAGGGATTCGAACAGTCGTTCAAAAGGTAACAAAAAGGTGATGCAAAGGTAATGCGTTACCTTTTTGAGAGGTCACACAGAGAAATATCCATATCTTTTAAAAACAGCACCTTGCGAGCGCGTTACCTTTTGCATTACCTCACGTTACCTTTTAGGGGTAACAGAAAAGTCACTATTGATCAGATAGTTGCCCCTTAATTCACCCCCATGTGACCGATGTTACCTTTTTCCGAGGCCCCCTCTACTTCTCAAGACGCCACCCTTACCAGCCCGTCCTCACAACCTGCTCTGGGCGCTGCTTGATTTCGCATGATTCCGCATGACTGCTCGCCCTCTGTCACCCGCCTCAAAGCCCCACAGCCAGGCTGTATGGGCCGCCCTGCACGAGTGCGTGGAAAGGGACAGGTTTAGCGCGCAGGCGGGGCGGGGTGTCGACGGCGCGCCGCGGGGTGCCACGGGCTGGGTGGCCGGGCGGCCTGGCGAACAGGCATGAAAAAGCCGCCCAGGAGCTGGGCGGCCGATGGTGCTGAGCAGGGTGCGGTCAACGGTTGCTGATGATGAGCTCTCCCCGCTTCCCGGTGGCTTGTTTGCCGACGGTGTAGTTGATCTGGGTGGTGTGGATCTTGAGGCCCTCGAATGTTCGCCGCATCTCCGGGATGTCGTTGACGCTGATGACGACCTGCCCTTTCGCCTCACGTGCCAGCTCGGCCATCCGCTCGTATTGCTCGAGGCCGAAGTCGGTGCCGTAGCCGGCGGTCTCCCAGTACGGCGGATCCAGGTAGAAGAGCGTCTCGGGGCGATCGTAGCGCGTCACGCATTCCGCCCAGTCCAGGTGCTCAATCACCGTGCGAGATAGCCGGAGGTGCGCCTGGCTCAGATCCTCCTCGATGCGCATCAGGTTGAGGCGCGGCGGGCTGGTGGCTGACGTGCCGAAGGTCTGGCCATGGACCTTCCCCCCGAAGGCCAGCTTCTGCAGGTAGAAGAATCTCGCCGCGCGCTGCACGTCCGTGAGGTGGCGCGGATTCACCTCCCGCTGGGTCAGATATTCTTCCCGGCTCACCAGGCTCCAGCGGAACTGGCGCACCAGCTCGTCGGGGTGGTGCTTGACGATGCGATAGAGGTTCACCAGCTCCCCGTGGGCGTCATTGATCACCTCCACGGGGCTCGGCTCCTTCAAGAAGAAGATGGCCGCTCCCCCGCAGAAGGGCTCCACATAGGTCCTGTGCGGCTGGAACTTGGGAATGATGGCCTTCGCCAGGCGGCGCTTGCCTCCCATCCATGGGAGGATCGGTTTCATGGTCATCCTGACAACACCTGTTTATTTATCCAGTTTTTGATATGCTTGCGGTGTCGTTGGATGCGCCAGGAAGGCGTTGATGATCAGGGACGATCACGGCGATGCGTGCCCGGGGCCTATGGTCCCGGGCTTTTTCGTGTCAGGCGGGTGCCGGCTCGCTGGCCGCCTCGAGCGTGTACGGCCGGAAGCGCACGACCTCCTGGCCGACGTGGTCATTGATCTCGCTGAGGATGGCCTGCAGCGGCTCGAGCTCGTTGGTCACGAACACGCGCGCCGCCTTCTCGACGTCGCCGAATCCCCCGGTGTTGTTGGGGATCACCCCCATCAGCTGCGGCGGGATCCGGTGGCCGGCCAATTGATCATCCCTCGTGATGTTTTTGATCGAGGCGAACTCGTCCTTCGCGGCTACCTCCGAGATCGGGATGATCTGGATGCCGTCCTTCTTGCCCTTTGGGCTGTAGAGGAACAGGTTGCGGAAGTTGCCGACGCCCTTGGACTCCTTCAGGGCCGATCGCATGGCGTCGATGTCTTCCTGGTTCTGGGCCTCGTCGGAGACGTACATCACGAATCCGGCATGGGAGCCGTTGAGGTAGTACTTGCGCCGGAACAGCGTGGCGTTCTCGTTGAGGTAGATCGACTGCAGCGCGCCCAGGTAGTCAGGCACGCCGTACACCTCCTGGTTGATGTCCGGCTCGAGCAGGTGGATCAGGCTGCCCGGTGCGAACTCACTGCGCTCGCTCCAGTTCGGCACCCAGAAGTAGCGCTCCAGGTCCGCCCCGCGGCGCACGTACTTGGCCCGGGCCGGACGTAGCGCGAGCAGCTTGCCCAGCCGGCCGAAGATCCGCTCGAGGTAGCAGTTACCGAACACCAGGTAGTCGGTCACCAGGGCGCTGAAGGCCTGCCGGCTCAGCAGCGGATGGGGAATGAACGATCCCACCAGGATGTTGCGCTTCACCTGCAGAGCGCTGCCGTGGTGCGCTGTCGCCCGGTAGGTCTGGGCCAGCGCCGGGAAGTCCACCGGCGGCTCGTACCACTCGCTGCCCAGCATCCAGCAGCCGGTGTAGAAGAAGTCGTAGCCGTCGATCACCGGTACCGGATCGCCGAAGCTGAACGCCTCGGCCTTCGCCGGTGCCGGTGTCTGCTGGCCGGCATCCGCCTCGGTCCGGTAGGCCGGCACTCGCACCCGGGGCTTGGCTGCTGCGGGCTCACTCATTCAAACATCTCCATCAGGGATCGGCCGGTGCCATGATCGACCGGCCCGTCGAGGGGTTCGTTGTGCAGGGCGTGCATGGTCGCCCAGGCCAGGTCGGCGTGACCGGTCTGGTTGTTGCGTCCCGCGGTGTAGGTGAACTGGCGTCCGGAGGCGGTGAGCTCGCGCCGAATCGCCATGAACGACTGGGCTAGGTCCATCCAGCCAGCATCGAATTCGAGGCGACCTTTGTTGATGATCTGCTGGGCCTGCATGACCAGCTGCGCCTTGACCTCCGGCGTGTAGCGGTAGCGGGTCACGGTAGGGAAGAACTTGGCCACCAGCTGGGCGACGGCCTCGCCCAACCCTGAGGTGTCGATGCCGATGAAGGTGACGTTGTAGCGGCGGGTCACCTCGCGGATGAACTCCGACTGGGCCTCGTAATCGCGCCCCTTCAGGCGATGCCGCTCGAGCAGCCGGTGCTTGCCGGTCATCGAGCGCGGCGGCGCTACCACGACCAGCCCTGCCCCATCGCCTCCCTCGCCATCGCCGGCCGGATCGTAGCCAATCCACACCGGATGCTCGCCGTAGGGGCGCGGCGCGAACGGCTTGAGATCCCGCCAGACGTCCCAGCTGTCGACCATGCACTTCTGCATCATCCCGAGCGGGAAGGCCGATTGGGTGTCGTCGACGAACTCGCACATCAGCAGGTTGGCGAACTCGTCGTCCGAGTACTCCAGGCGCAGCTGGTCGATGTCGAACAAGTCGCAGCCGCCGGCGATGGCGTCCTCGATCGTCACGATCTGGCGCCACTGCCCGTCCGGGCCGCGCGCCCCGCCCTTCAGCGCGGCGTGGCTGACGTCGATCGACACCCGGTCGGCCTTCTTCTGGCGCTTGTTGAAGCGCTCGCCGGTCCAGAACGGGTAGGCTTCGTGAGCCACGCTCGAGGGCGTGCTGAAATACGTCTGCTTCCACTTCTTGTGCATCGCCATCCCGCTGGTCACCTTGCGGAACTGCTCGAAGCCGTGGATCCAGAAGTACTCGTCGAGGAACGTATCGCCGTGGTAGCCCTGGGCGGTCTTGGCATTCGTGCCCAGGAAGTGGAGCTCGGCGCCATTGGCCAGGATGATCGGATCGCCCTTCAGCTCGACGCCGGTGGTCTCCTTCACGAACTGCACGATGTAGTGGCGGAAGATGTGCGCCTGGGCCTTGCTTGCCGACATGAAGATCTTGTTCTTGCCGGTTTCCAGGGCGTCGGCGATCGCCTCCCGGGCGAAGTACCAGGTGGCGCCGATCTGGCGCGACTTGAGCAGGTTGCGGATCCGCTCGTGCTGGCCGGCGCGGTACCAAGTGCGCTGATAATCGAACAGCGAGGCCTCGAACGCCTCGACGATCTGGATCACGCCTTCGTCGCCCACATCGTTGCGGGCCGGCTTGCGCTTCTCGCCGGCATTGCGCCGTTCGATCTTCGGATTCAGGTCGGTTTCGCGCCCGGACTCCTGATACTTGTGCACCCGGGCCAGCCGTTCGATCTGTCGGCCCAGCAGGTCCAGTTCCTTGAAGTCCTTGCCTTCCTTCTGCTCCTTCCAGATGAGCTGCACCATGCGCGCTTCCAGCGCGCCTTCCACCCGTTGAGTCGGCGTGGCGGCGTCCCAATCATCGCGCTTTTTCCAGCTGTCGATCGTGGCGCGGGGGATGTCCAAGAACTCGGCAATACGCGCGATGCGCCACCCCGTCCAGTAGAGGTGCCGAGCGGAAAGCCGGTAGTGATCGTCGTCGATATGGGCGTGCGGTGTCATGCCGCCAGCGTACCCGCGCGCGCATGGGCAACGCCGGGCATGTCGGTGTGATTCGCCCCACTTACACCGCCAGCGCGTTGAGCCATTCCCCGTGGGCGCGGAACCTGACGGCAATCGCTACCCGCCCATTCAACCGAGGCTTCCTCCATGCCCTGGCATCGTATCGGAACCGAAGGCGCCACGACCGACGGTCGCGTCATCAGCGCCGAATGGCTCACCCAGATGGCCGAGAATTTTGACCCCGCGACCTATGGCTGCCGCGTCAATCTGGAACACATCAAGGGCGTGCTGCCGGACAGCCCGTTCAAGGCCTATGGCGACGTCACCGCGCTCAAGGCCGAGAAAGGCGACGACGGCAAGATGGCGCTGTTCGCCGAGATCGACCCGACCGACGAGCTCAAGGCCATGGTCGAGAAGCGCCAGAAGGTCTACACGTCGATGGAAATCGACCTCGATTTCGCCGGCAGCGGCGAGGCGTATCTGGCCGGGCTCGCGGTCACCGACTCCCCCGCCTCGCTCGGCACTTCCATGCTTCAGTTCAGCGCCCAGCAGGGCAACGAGTCGCCGCTCGCCGGTCGCAAACTGCGTCCCGACAACCTCTTCTCCGCCGCGGTCGAGACCGAGCTGACCTTCTCCGATAACTCCGGCGACAAGGGGCCGTCGCTGGCCGAACGAGTCAAGGCGCTGTTCAAGAAGCACGACGCCCAGACCGAGGCCGGCTTCGCCGCCTTCCGCACTGAGCTCGAACAGACGATGGAGCTGTTCGTGCAGAAGCACGCCGACCTGGCCGCCGAGCTCAACAAGCGCCCCTCCGAGACCGCCTTCAACGAGCTCAAGGACGCCCACGAGACGCTGAAGGGCCGCTTCGACGAGCTGTTCACCCGGCTCGACAACGAGCCCGGGGCGCAGCACCAGCGCTCACGCGCCACCGGCGCCGACACCGCCATCGAAACCGACTGCTAAGGGACGCCCCGACTCATGCGCAACGATACCCGCATCCTCTTCAACCAGTTCGCCGGCCAGGTGGCGAAGCTCAACGGCGTCCCCGATGCGACCCAGAAGTTCGCCGTCGAGCCCACCATCCAGCAGAGGCTGGAGAAACGCATCCAGGAGTCCAGCGACTTCCTGGGCCGCATCAACATGATCGGCGTCGATGAGCTGAAGGGCGAGAAACTCGCGCTCGGCGTCTCCGGGCCGATCGCCGCCCGCACCGACGTGTCCAGCCAGGACCGAAAGACCCGCGACCTCTCCACGCTGGACGCCCAGGGTTACGAATGCCGGATGACCGAATTCGACACCCATGTCGGCTACGCCAAGCTAGACGCCTGGGCCAAGTTCCCCAATTTCCAGGCGCTGATCCGCGACGCCATCGTCCAGCAGCAGGCCCTGGACCGCATGATGATCGGCTTCAACGGCACCTCGGCGGCGGTGCAGAGCGACCCGGTCGCCAACCCGATGCTCCAGGACGTGAACATCGGCTGGCTGCAACACTACCGCACCCAGGCTCCGGCCCGGGTGCTGAAGGACGGCAAGACTGCCGGCAAGATCCTGATCGAACCCACCAAGACCACGGACGCCGAGGGCAACGTCACCGGCATCGTCGGCGACTACGCCACCCTCGACGCCCTGGTCTACGACGTCGTGAACAGCCTGATCGAGCCCTGGTATCGCCGTGCGCCCGGCCTGGTGGTGATCGTCGGCCGCAGCCTGATGGCCGACAAGTACTTCCCGCTGCTCAACCAGAACCTGCCCAGCGAGCAGATGGCCGCCGACCTGGTGATCAGCCAGAAGCGCATCGGCGGCCTGCAGGGCATGGACGTCCCCTACTTCCCGGACGACGCCATCCTGGTCACCACCCTCGACAACCTCTCGATCTACTGGCAGACCGGCGCCCGCCGCCGCCACGTCGCCGAGAACCCCAAGCGCAACCGCATCGAGAACTACGAGAGCAGCAACGACAGCTATGTCGTCGAGGACTTCGGTGCCGGCTGCCTGGTCGAGAACATCGAGATGTCACCGGCCGCCCTCAACGGTTAAGGAAGGAGCGCCATGAGCACCCTCGCCCGACGTCATTTCCAGCGCGTGTCGGCCGCCCAGGCGGCCGAGGCCTCCGGCGACGCCCCGATGCAGGGCGACGCCTACCAGCTGATGCAGGCCGCGCTGTTCGAAGACTACCGACGCCTCAAGTCGACCCAGTCGATGGAGCGCAAAGCCGAGATCAAGCGCGAGATCCTGCCCAAGTACGCCGACTACGTCGTCGGCGTGCTCCAGGCCGGCCGCGGCGCCCAGGACGACGTGCTGATGCGCGTGATGCTGTGGCGGATCGACGCCGGCGACATCGCCGGCGCGGTGGCCATCGCCCGCTACGCGCTCCAGCACGGCCTTACCCCGCCCGACCAGTTCGAGCGCGGCACCGCCGCGATCATCGCCGAGGAAGTCGCCGACCAGGCGCTGCGACTGATCGAAGCCGAGGACGCCGATACCCCTGCCCTGCTCGAGCAGCTCGAGACCGTCGAGGACCTGACCCGCGACGCCGACATGCACGACCAGGTGCGCGCCAAACTCTACAAGTCCCTCGGCTATGCCCAGCGCGATGCCCAGCGTCTCGAGCCGGCGCGAGCCAGCCTGGCCCGCGCCCTGGAACTCAACGACCGGGCCGGCGTGAAGAAGGACCTCGAGCGCCTCGAGCGACAGCTTCGCCAGAGCCACGCCAACCAGCAGAACGATGCCGATCAGGCCAACCCGGCCTGATCGGCGCAACCGAGTCGCACGCCGACGTCAGGGGGCGCGACGGTAGAGGTTAGCCCGAGGGCTGCCGCCTCGACCCGTCGCCCACCCCCTTCAACCTGGGGCATCCAAGGACACCGCCGATGAGTAGCTTCGTCTCCGCCGGGACCGCGGCCACCACCACCGCCGAGCCGATCGCGAACAACGGCTTCTGGCCGGATCTTGAACCGGCCGACTTCCGGGAGCGCCATCGTCTCGATGGCACCGTCACCGATGGGCGACTGGTGGAAGCCCTGGAAGCCGCCATGGCCCACATCAACCGCGTGCTGCGCCACTGGCAGGCCGCCCAGGTCGTTGCCGGCTACCCGACCATCGACGACATTCCTGTGCCGATCTGGCAGGCCCCCGGCGTCTACCGGGCGCTGTACCTGCGCGCGGTCATGTCGATGGCCCATGCCGGGCTCGCCGAGCGCTACGCCGACTACGACGCCACCAATTCGGCCCGCGAACGTGGCCTGGAGCTCGAGGATCCCGCGGAGGCCTATCGCCGCGACGCCCACTGGGCCGTCGCCGAGATCGAGGGCCGCCCGCACACCACCGTCGAGCTGATTTGATGCCGCGCACCGTCCGCGCCCGGCAGCACGACACCGTCGACGCCATCTGCTACCGCGCCTACGGTCGCACCCAGGGCGTCACCGAGCAGGTGCTGAAAGCCAACCCCGGGCTCGCCGACCTGGGGCCGGTCCTGCCCCACGGCACGCCCGTCACCCTGCCCGACATCGTTGAACGACCCAGCCGCGAACCCACCATCCAGCTCTGGACCTGAGGACATCATGGCCCAATCCGACACCGCCTCCGACAACCGCTCCATGCTTGAGCGGCACCTGCAGACCGGCATCCAGCTACTACTGGTCGCCCTGCTCGGCTGGGCCGGGCTCGAACTTGTCGCCTTGGGCAAGAGCACCGTGGCCCTCCAGGAGCGCCTGACCTATCAGGGCGAGCAGATCACCAGCTTGCGGCGCGAGCTGCGCGACTGGAGCGAGCTCTACTACCGACAGTCCGACGCCGATCGAGAGATCGGCGGCCTCAGAGCCGCCGTGCACGACCTCGAGACCCGCGTCACCAACCTGGAGAACGGCTCATGATCTCTCCCCACTTCCAGCGCGCCGAGTTTGCCTGCTCATGCGGATGCGGCTTCGACACCATCGACAGCGAAACTCTCGCCGTACTCGAGGACGTCCGCGAGCGTTTCGAGGCCCCGGTCCTCGTCACCAGCGGCTGCCGCTGCCCCGCGTATAACGCTCAGATCGGTGGCGCCGAACACAGCCAGCACAAGCTGGGGCGCGCGGCCGACATCCAGGTGAGCGGCGTCGCACCGGCCCAGGTGCAGGACTACCTGATCGAACGCTACCCGGGCCGTTACGGCATCGGGCGCTATGACACCTTCACCCACGTCGATACCCGCACCGACGGGCCGGCACGCTGGTAGGACTCACGGGAGCACGCCGCATGAACCTGATCGGCAATATCCTCGGTACCGTCGCCGGCCCGGTGATGGAGGTCATCGACCAGGCCGTCACCGACAAGGACCAGGCCAACAAGCTCAAGGCCGAACTGCGCAGCCGCCTGATCGACCAGCAGGACGCCGCTCTCCAGGCGCGCATGAAGGTCATCCTGGCCGAGGCCACCGGTGAGAGCTGGCTGCAGCGCAACTGGCGGCCGCTGCTGATGACCGTGATCGTGGCCATCGTCGCCAACAACTACCTGCTCGCCCCCTACCTCGGCGCCATGTTCGGCGTCGGCCTGCAGCTGGAGTTGCCCGAGCAGCTCTGGGATCTGATGACCCTGGGCGTTGGCGGCTACATTGCAGGACGCTCCGGCGAGAAGATCGCCGGAACCCTGCGCGGCCGTCGCGGCCGGCTGATGGATGAGGTCGACGCACAATGAACAAGCTGCACCTGCTGCGCACCCACCTGGTCGGCGCCGTCCCCACGCTGGCCCGGGATCCCGATCGGCTGCTCACCTTCGTCGAGGAAGGCAGCGTCGAGTTTCGCCGCGGGCGCGACCTGTCCCACGAGTACCGCTACGCCGCCCAGCTGGTGCTGACCAACTTCGCCGACGAGCTCGATACGGTGATGATCCCGCTGCTGCAGTGGCTCGCCGAGTACCAGCCGGATGTCGATCCCGGCGAGGCCGTCAGCTTCGAGGCCGAGATCCTCAACAACCGCTCGGTGGATCTCGCCCTGCGCGTGCGGCTCACCGAGCGCGTCATCGCCAAGGTGGACTGCGAGGCCGGCACCATCCGGGTCGATCGCGCCCTCCCGCGCTTCGAGCTCGACGCCTGCCCGATATCGCAGCATTGGCAGCTGCTGACGCGGGACACGAATACCGACGATGGCTACAGCCTGGCGGCCGAATGGGGCGAGGCGTCCAACGATGGCGGATGACCTGCAGGCCCTGGAGGACTGGGTCGCCCCGCTACTCGCGCGGCTGGAGACCAAGGAGCGCCGCCGCCTGGCCCGCTCGGTCGCTCGCGACCTGCGCCGCAGCCAGCGCGAGCGCATCAAGGCGCAGACCAACCCCGACGGCACGCCCTACGCCCCGCGCAAGCCGCAGAAGTGGCGCGCGCGTCAGGGCGCCATCCGCCGCCAGGCCATGTTCGGCAAGCTCTCCACCGCCAAGTGGCTGAAGGCCACCACCCGCGGCGATACCGCCGTGGTCGGCTTCTTCGGCAACGTCGCCCGGCTCGCCAAAACGCACCAGTACGGCCTGCGCGACCGGGTCGACCGTGACGGCCCGACCATCGAGTATCCGCAGCGCGAACTGCTCGGCTTCACCGAGGCCGACCGCGAGCTCATTCTCGACTCGCTGCTGAACCACCTGGGCGCGGTGTAAGTCCGCCACCCCACACCCGGCACCGCTTCGCCTGCCCAGGCCACCGCCGCACGATAGCGGCATGAATATCGCCGAGCTCCTCCGCCTGATTCACAACCTGATCCGTACCGGGACCATCGCCCAGGTGGACCATGCGGCCGCCCGCGTGCGCGTGAGATCCGGCGAGCTACTCACCGGCTGGCTGCCCTGGATCGAGGGCCGCGCCGGCACCACCCGAGACTGGGACCCGCCCACCCAGGGCGAGCAGGTCATCGTGCTCTCGCCCGGCGGCGATCCCGCCGGCGCCGTCGTCCTGACCGGGCTGTTCTCCGACACCCATCCCGCCCCGGCGGACCTGGCCGCCCTGTGCCGCCGGCTGTTCCCCGACGGCGGCCTGTTCGAGTACGACCACGAGGACAGCGTGCTGCGCATCCGGCTGCCCGGCCGCATCGAGATCGAGGCGCCCGGCGGCACGGCCTGGAAGGGCGACATCGACCACCTGGGCGACATGGCCCGCGCCGGCAGCTACGCCCAGGACGGCGGCACGCTGGCCCACAACGGCAAGAATGTCGGCCACGACCACCCGCACACCGGCGTGGTGCCCGGCAGCGGCCAGAGCGGAGGCCCGGTATGACCGGCATGAACCCAGACAGCGGCCGCCGCCTGGAGCGCCTCGAGCACATCCGCCATAGCGTGCGTGACATCCTCACCACCCCGATCGGCTCGCGGGTGATGCGCCGCGACTACGGCAGCCTGCTGCCCGAACTGATCGACCAGCCCCTCAACGAGGCCACGGCACTGCGCGCGTACTCGGCCAGCGTCGTCGCCATCATGAAGTGGGAACCGCGCATCACCGTGCAGCAGATCACCCGCACGGCCTCCACCGTGCGCCCGGGCCGGCTCGACCTCGCCATAACCGCTCGCCTCGCCGACACCGGTGAGGCCGTGTCCTTCGAGGTGCCGATCGCATGAGCGGCACGATCGACCTTTCCCAGCTGCCCGCGCCCGACATCGTCGAGGCCCTCGACTTCGAGACCGTGCTCGCCGAGCGCAAGTCCGCCCTGCTCGATCGGGTCGGCGAGAGCCGGCGCGCCGAGGTCGAGGCCACGCTCGAGCTCGAGAGCGAGCCGCTGACCATCCTGCTCGAGGAGAACGCCTATCGTGAGCTGGTCTGGCGGCAGCGGGTCAACGAGGCCGCCCGCGCGGTGATGATCGCCCACGCCAACGATGAGGACCTCGACAACCTCGTCGCCAACTTCGAGGTCGAGCGGCTTGAGATCGACCCCGGCGACCCCGACGCCACTCCGCCGGTACCGCCCACCTTTGAAACCAACACCGACCTGCGCCTGCGCGCCCAGCGGGCGTTCGAGGGGCTCAGCGTCGCCGGCCCGCGTGCCGCCTACGAGTTTCATGCGCTGAGCGCCGACGGCCGGGTCGCCGACGCCACGGCCACCAGCCCGGCGCCGGCCGAGGCCCTGGTCACGCTGCTCAGCACCGAGGGCGATGGCGCCGCCAGCCAGGCGCTGATCGACATCGTCGACGCCGCGCTTTCCGCCGAGGACGTGCGCCCGGTGGGCGACCGCCTCACCGTGCAGTCGGCGGAGATCATCGACTACAGCGTCGACGCCACCCTCTACGTCTACCCGGGGCCGGAACAAGAGCCGATCCTCGCCGCGGCCCGGGCCGCCCTGACGACCTACGTCACCGCCCAGCGCCGCATCGGCCGCGACATCCGCATCTCCGCGATCCATGCCGCGCTGCACGTCGAGGGCGTGCAGCGCGTCGAGCTGGCCACACCGGCCGCCGACGTCGTCCTGGACGACACCCAGGCCGCCCACTGCACCGGGATCAACGTGACCATCGGAGGCAGCGATGCCTGATAGCCGGACGCCCCTGCTGCCGCCCAACGCCTCGCCCCTGGAGCGCGCCGCCGCCGAGACCCTGGCCGAGATCCAGCGCGTGCCGGTGCCGCTGCGTGACCTGTGGCGGCCGGCCACCTGCCCGGCGCATCTGCTGCCGTACCTCGCCTGGGCGTTCTCGGTGGACCGCTGGGACCCGACCTGGAGCGAGGCCGCGAAAAGGGACGTGATCGCCTCGGCGTTCTACGTCCACCAGCGCAAAGGCACCATCTCGGCCCTGCGCCGCGTCGTCGAACCGCTGGGCTACCTGCTTGAGGTCGTCGAGTGGTGGGAGACCGAGCCTCCCGGCGAGCGCGGCACCTTCGCCCTGCGCATCGGCGTGCTCGACACCGGCATCACCGAGGCCATGTACGGCGAGCTTGAGCGGCTGATCGACGACGCCAAGCCGCTTACCCGCCACGTCAGCGGCCTCGACCTCGCCGGCGAGAGCCGCGGCACCGCCTGGTTGGCCGCCGCCACCTACGACGGCGACGTCACCGCCGTGCTGCCGTACGTCGCCGAGGAAACCCAGGTCGTCGGGCTGTTCCATGTGGGCGCCGCCACCGACAGCACCGACATCGCCACCGTCTACCCGCTCTGAACGCGAGAGGAGCCCCGCATGCCCCAGTTCTATACGCTGCTCACCGACACCGGCCAGGCCAAGCTGGCCAACGCCGTGGCCTTGGGCGACACCATCGAGATCACCGAGCTGGCCGTCGGCGACGGCAACGGCAGCCTGCCCACCCCGGACAGCAGCGCCGAGTCGCTGATCAACGAGCTGCGCCGCGCACCCATCAACACCAGCGATACCGATCCCGACAATCCGTCCTGGATCGTGGTCGAGCAGGTGCTCCCACCGGACGTCGGCGGCTGGACCATCCGCGAGATCGGCATCTTCGACGTCGACGGCGACCTGATCGGCATCGGCAACTACCCCGAGACCTACAAGCCGGTACTGGCCGAGGGTAGCTCCCGTACCCAGACCGTGCGCTTCGTGCTCGAGGTCAGCGACACTGGAGCGGTCACGCTCAAGGTCGATCCCAGCGTGGTGCTGGCCACTCGGGAATACGTCGACCAGGAGAGGGACGAGCACGAGCAAAGTCGCAACCACCCGGAGGCGACGGAGAGCGCCCAGGGCATGGTCCGCTACGGAACGACGGAAGAGCACAAGGCGGGCACGCGAACCGACCGCGGGGCTCACTTAGCCGGCGTCCTTGCCGCGATCCACCAGTACGGGCTGGGCAAAAGCGTCCAATTGGGAGGATCGGACGACCTGAACGATATTGAAGCCGACGGTGTTATTTACTCTTGGTCATCAATCCCGCCTGTCAACGCTCCTCCTGGAGCGACGTATGGTGTCATGCTGTCTATCTACGATGGCAGGCAGTACAACCAAATTGTATTTGGGGGCAGTAACCCCCAATTCTTCCAGCGCCGCAAGAATAGTGGTGTCTGGGAAGATGGGTGGGTCGACTTCCGAAGTGCCAGCAACCTGAACGCAGGCACCGTGCCAGTCGAGCGCTTGCCTGCTGCGAGCGAGCAGAGCAAGGGCGGCATCGCGCTAGCGAGCCAAGCCACGACGGATGGCGGGGGCGATGATACCAAGGCCATCACAGCGAAGAAGCTGTGGAACTGGGTCAAGCAGGGCACCGAATCACTATTGGGAATGTTCAGGGTCGCGACGGACGCCCAGATGCTGGACGCTACAAACGATACTGTTGTCGTGACCCCCAAGAAGATGCTGTTCGGCTTCTCTTTTGAGGGCGGTTCTTCCGGGTATATAGGGCTCCCGGCATGGCTGGGCGGCCTCATCATTCAGTGGATGCGCCCTGACATAGAAAGTGGAAGCTCAGTCAGTGCGGCTTGGCCTATCGCTTTTCCCACAGAGTGTTGCGTCGCCGTGGCCAACGATTATGGGTCGGGGCCCGTCTATGCCATGCGCATAAACAGCTATGGAGCAACCACAGTCTCGGTCACCGGCAGTAGTACCGAGAGCAACGCGATGGGCGGCGGCCGTATTGTGGTATTGGGCATTGGGCACTAAGGAGAATAATCATGCACTACAGCGCAGCGAACAATGCGTTCTATGACGAGCGACGCCGAAAAGCCTACGACGCCGCAGGGAATTGGCCAGATGACGCCGTGAAGGTCAGCGACGCGGATTACCAGGCTTACAAAGGAACCCCGCCCGCTGGCATGAGGCGCGGTGCTGACGCCGACGGCCATCCGGCATGGATTGAGATCCCGCCACCGGGGATCAATGCCCTCGTCGCCCGCCAGCGGTCGGCGATCGCCACCGCCCTGGCCGATGCCCTCGCCGCCGGCATGCCCTACACCATGCCCGACGGCACCGAGGATACGGTGCAGATGCTCGCCGAGGACCGCCAGAACCTGCTCGGCCTGGCGATCGAGGCCCGCGACCTCAAGGCCGCCGGCGAGACCGGCGCCGTCCAGGAGTTCCGCGGTCTCTCGAACACCCGCTACCCGATGACGCCGGACGAGACCATCGCCCTCACCGACGCGGCCCTGGCCCACTACAAGGCCCTCCTGCAGCGCAGCTGGGACCGCAAGGATGAGATTGACCAGGCTTTTGAAAAGGGTGATATTTCGACAATAAAAAAGATCAGCTGGTAACTTTTCAATCAGCATGACCATTCAACATACAGGCATGCTGATTTCCCTTATTCAACAAGCTCAACAACAGCCTCTTTACCCCACTCAGACCACCCCAAGTCAATATGACTAACCACTGAATCAGGAATCAACCTCAGTGCTCCGTCTTGAACATTACCCACATAGACCACATACCCCTTATCAGTACTATAAAGAACCTTTCCTTCGAAACACCCACCCCCAGATTTCATGCAAACAGTATCAACCTCCTCACTATCTAGCATATCGGCAACTCCCCTTCTCTCCTGATCAAACAAATCCAGGAAGACCTTAGAGAACCCTATAACTAATAAACCTATAGCGACAAGAGCCAGAATTCCTTGAACCACCCTATTCTTTAGAACCTCAAACCTTACACACAACCTCTCATAAAGAAACTTAAATCCTCTAGGGTAAAGCATTATCACCAAAAACATGCAAAAAATAAAAAATCCGTACTTAGCACTTGTAAACATCAGAGAAAAAACACCTCTTACCAAGAGATCCTCAGGAGGAATGTTTATCCACCAAGCATCCCCGGCAACAACGCCAAAATATAAAAAGAACGATGCATACCCAACACAATAAATATATGAAAGAAGTGCGACAGCCAGAATTGCAATCCTTGGCATTTCAAACTCCCCCTCAGTTGAGGATCAAAGATTTCCCAGAATGTTGTAGTTTGCCCATCCACAACGCCCACCGCTAGAGTCCCGCCCGCTCCCGCGCAAGAAAAGCCATCACAGTCATGCTCACCTGCGAAGGAACCCGATATGGCCCAGGACTACTACCTCGACGTGCGCGTTGTGTAGGTCAACAAAGGCACCCGGCCGATCCGCACCGTCACCACGGCGGTGATCGGCCTGGTGGGCATAGCCAAGTCTCAGCGGAAATGATCAGGGCCTGACCTAAAGCATCGCCCCACCGATCAATCCATGGCGGCCATGGTCGAGACCATGTTCGTGCAGATAACCCTATTCGTGCCCCACCGCATGGCGGGCCTCATCGTTGTAGGCCGTCGCTTCACAACGGGCTACTCACGGAACCGACAATCCGCGCTGGCAGAATGGGAGGAGATCCATCGAAGAGGACCAAATTCACCGCCTTCAACCTGCTGGAGGTCTTCCCCAAGGTCAATATGGGCATTGCGACAACGACAGCACCTCTCACCATGCAGCAAGGTGCTGTAGTAAAGCGCCTTATACCCAGGCTGGGGAACCAGGGCCCTATGATGCCCTGACGATTCTCGGTACCAGGACCTGTCAGGCCTGCCCCTACCTGACCATGATGGGAGCCGACGACACCCAGCACAGCGTGGAGGGGTGCGAGATAATCGGTCACCAGATGACTTAGGGAAGAAATAGAAAAGCCCCGGGGGCAACCGGGGCTTTGAATGCATTAGGCGTTGGCGCGCCTTCAACACAGGGTTATTGCATGGCACATCGTAGATCAGGGAGAGCCTCGATCCAATGGCTCTGGCTCAAGATCGAGCTACCGGCTTCGCCGTTCATCCGGTTCTGCCTTGGCTTGTCGATCCTTTTGGCGGCACTGGGGGCTTTCTCCTGGTTTGCCGAGCCGGTTCTCCTGGCCTGGCTCGACTGAGCGGTGGTTGCCGCAAGCCAAGGGTGTAAGCCCCCTCGCCCACACCCTCAACCACTAACGCACCGCCTTCCTGCGCCGCACGATACCAGCGTGATGTCACGAACCGCTGAATCCCTGCGCAGGAGCCTCCCATGGCACTCGATCAATACCACCACGGGGTGCGCGTCTCCGAGGTCAACGACGGCACCCGTACCATCCGCACGGTGTCGACCGCGATCATCGGCATCGTCTGCACCGCGCCCGATGCGGCGCCCGGTACCGCCGCGGCGCTGACGCTCGACCAGGCCGCCGCCGACACCGGCGTGATCTACACCGCCAACGCCGTCGGCACGGCCGGCAATCAGATCCGCGTGCGTTACGTCGATCCCGACGAGGCCTCTCAGGCACTGGCCGTGAGCGTGTCCGGCAAGGAGATCAGCGTCAGCCTGGCAACGGATGCCGAGGGCGATCTCGTCAGCACCGCCGACGACGTCGTCATTGCGGTCAACGCCCATGTCGGCGCCTCTTCCCTGGTCACCGCCGCCCTGCCCGCCGGCGAGTCCGGCCTGGGCGTGCTCGGCGCTGAGCCCTTCACCAAGCTGACCGGCGGCGTCGACGAGGCCTTCCCGCTCAACCAGCCCACGCTGATCACCAACGTGGATACCGCGATCGGCCAGGCCGGCACCCAGGGCACGCTGAAGGACGCTCTCACCACCATCGGCCAGCAAACCAAGCCGATCATCGTCGCCGTGCGCGTCACCGAGGGCAGCACCAGCGCCGAGACCACCGCCAACGTCATCGGCACCACCACCGAGACCGGCCAGCGCACCGGCCTGCAAGCGCTGCTCACCGCGAAGCAGAAGCTCGGCGTCACGCCGCGCATCATCGGCGTTCCGACGCTGGACACCCAGCCGGTGGCCACCGCCATGGTGCCGGTGCTCCAGCAGCTGCGCGCCTTCGGTTACGCCTACGCCCACGGCTGCGAAACCGTCACCGACGTCACCGCCTACCGCGACCAGTTCGGCGCGCGCGAGCTGATGATCATCTGGCCGCAGTGGGAAGCGTTCGACACCGACGATGCGGCCACGGTCACGGTGAGCCCGATCGCCGTGGCCCTCGGCCTGCGCGCCAAGCTCGACCAGGAGGTCGGCTGGCACAAGACGCTCTCCAACGTGGTGGTGAACGGCGTCACCGGAATCTCGAAGGACGTGTTCTGGGATCTGCAGTCGCCGAACACCGATGCCGGCATCCTCAACGCCGCCGACGTCACCACGCTGATTAACCAGGGCGGCTACCGCTTCTGGGGCTCGCGCACCTGCGCCGGACCTCAGTCCCTGTTCCCGTTCGAGAACTACACCCGCACCGCGCAGATCCTCGCCGACACCATCGCCGAGGCGCACCTGTGGGCGGTCGACAAGCCCATGCACGCCTCCCTGGCCCGCGACATCATCGAGGGCATCAACGCCAAGTTCAGCGAGCTCAAGAGCCTGGGGCTGATCGTCGACGGCCAGGCCTGGCTCAACGACGAGCTCAACACCCTGGAGTCGCTGAAGGCCGGCAAGCTGCGCATCGACTACGACTACACGCCGGTGCCGCCCCTCGAGGACCTGGGCTTCCAGCAGCGCATCACCGATTCCTACCTGGCCGATTTCGCCGAACGCGTCGCGGCCACCGCCTGAACTGACGAGGGACCTGATCCATGGCACTCCCGAAGAAACTCAAGGACCTGAACCTGTTCAGCAACGGTGACAGCTGGCAGGGCGTCATCCAGTCCGTCACCTTGCCCACCCTCACCCGCAAGATCGAGGAATGGCGCGGCGGCGGCATGGACGGCACCGTCGGCATCGACATGGGCATGGACGGCCTGCTCACCTGCCAGTGGACCGTCGGCGGCCTGGTCGAGTCGATCTTCGACAACTTCGGCAGCTCGCGCATCGATGCTGAGATGCTGCGCATGACCGGCAGCTACGAGCGCGACGACGTCGACGAGGTGGCAGCGGTGGAAGTGGTGATGCGCGGCCGGCACACCGAGATCGACATGGGCGACGCCCAGGCCGGCGAGAACACCGAGCACCAGGTCACCAGCACGCTCAGCTACTACAAGCTGACGATAAACGGCACCACCAAGATCGAGATCGACATCCCGAACTACGTGTTCAAGGTCAACGGCGAGGACATGCTCGCCAAGCGGCGCCAGGCCCTGGGCCTCTGATCTCCCCTCACCCAAGGAAGCACTGAACCATGACCAAGCCCCAAGCCACCCAGGCTCCTGTTTCTCACACCAGCGCCACCGTCGAGCTCGACACCCCGCTCAAGCGCGGCGAGACCGAAGTCACCGAGCTCACCCTGCGCAAGCCGTCCGCCGGCGAGCTGCGCGGCGTCTCTCTGGCCGAGGTGCTGCAGATGCAGACCGACGCGCTGATCACCCTCATCCCGCGGATCTCCACCCCCTCGCTGGCCGCGGCCGAGGTCCGCCAGATGGATCCCGCCGATCTGGTGCAGTGCGGCGGCGAGATCGCCGGTTTTTTGCTGACGAAGCGGGCCAAGGGCGAAGCAGAGTAAACCTCCCCGACCAGGTGGAAGAAGCGATGGCCGACCTGGCCATCGTCTTCCACTGGACACCCGCCGACTGCGCGGATCTCTCCCTGCGCGAACTGATGGAATGGCGCGAACGAGCGCGCAAGCGCAGCGGCGCCGACGACCACGGAGCCTCCCATGGCGCGCGATCTCAAGCTGCAAGTCATCCTCGACGCCGCCGATAAGGCCTCCCGCCCGCTCAAGGCCATCGAGCGGGCATCGCAGAACGCCGCCCAGGCCATGAAGGACAACCGCGACCGCCTCAGGCAACTGCAGGCGGTCCAGAAGAACGTCAGCTCCTTTCGCACCCTCAAGAACCAGTCCGGCGAGACCGCCCGGGCCCTGCGCGAGCAGCAGGACCGCATCCGCCGGCTCTCCCAGCAGATGCAGTCCCACGAGGGCGACACCGCCTCCCTGGTCGCCGAGCGCAAGAAGGCCATCGAGCAGGCGCGACGGCTCTCCCGGCGCCACGACGACGAGCGCCGCGAGCTCCAGCGGCTACGCTCGTCGCTCAACGAGAGCGGCATCAGCACCTCGAACCTGAGCCGCGACCAGCAGCGCCTGGCCACCGAGATGCAGGAGGCCAGCCAGGCGGTGGAGGAACAGCGCCGCAGGCTCAAGCGGCTGGCCGAGCAGCATAAGCAGGCCGCCCAGGCGCGACGCCGCTACGACCGCAGCGTCAGCCGCGCGGGCAACATGGCCGGCGCGGGCGCCGCCGGGCTGGCCACCGGCGGCGGCGCACTCTATGCCGGAACGCGCATGCTCGCCCCGGGCGTGGAGTTCGGCGAGGCCATGTCACGCGTGCAGGCCCTCACCCGCCTGGACGGCAACGACGAGCGCTTCAAGGCGCTGCGCGAGCAGGCCCGCGAGCTGGGCTCGACCACCGCCTTCAGTGCCGGGCAGGCGGCCAACGCCCAGGGCTTCCTGGCCATGGCCGGCTTCTCGCCGGACGCCATCCAGGCCTCGATGGCCGACATGCTCAACCTGGCACTGGCCAACGGCACCGACCTCGCGCGTACCGCCGACATCTCCTCGAACATCCTCTCCGGCTTCGGGCTCGATCCCGCCGAGATGGGCCGCGTCGGCGACGTGCTGACCGCCACTACCACCCGGGCCAACGTCGATCTCGAGATGCTCGGCGACTCGATGAAGTACGTCGCGCCCGTGGCCCGCGAGATGGGCCTGTCCCTCGAGGAGGCCGCGGCCATGTCCGGCCTGCTGGGTAACGTCGGCATCCAGGGCAGCCAGGCGGGCACCACGCTGCGCGCCATGATGACGCGGCTTGCCGCCCCCACCGGCAAGGCCGCCGGCGCCATCGAGACCCTGGGCATCAACATCAAGGACGCCGGGGGCAACATGCGCAACGTGCCCCAGATCCTCACCGATGTGGCCAAGGCCACCGAGAACCTGGGCAACGCCGAGCGCATGGAGCACCTCAAGGCCATCTTCGGCGAGGAACCGGCCGCCGGCATGGCCGAGCTGATCAACCAGCAGGGCGCCGCCGGCATCGAGAGCTTCACCGAGATCCTCACCCAGGCGGCCGGCGAGAACGCCCGGGTCGCCAAGACCATGGCCGACAACATCGGCGGCGACCTCAAGTCGCTGAACAGCGCATGGCAGGAGATCGGCATCACCCTCACCGACACCAACGAGGGTGCGCTGCGCGGGCTGATCCAGAACGTCACCCGCATCACCCGCGCGATCGGCAACTGGATGAAGGCTAACCCCGAGCTCACCGGCACCCTGGCCACCGCCGCCGCGGCGCTCGCCGCCCTGGTGGCCATCGGCGGCGGTTTCATGGTGCTGCTCGGCTCGGTGATCGGCCCGATCGCCATGGTCAACTACGCCCTCACCCTGCTGTCGATGAACCCGGTGAGCCTGACCATTATGGGCATCGTCGCCGCCGTGGCCGCCCTCGCCGCCGGCGCCTACCTGGTCTACCGCAACTGGGACTCCATCAGCGCCTGGTTCGGCGAGCGCTGGAACGACATCAAGGCCGCGTTCACCGGCGGCATCGGCAGCGTCATGCGCCTGCTGGCCAACTGGTCGCCGCTGGGGCTGCTGTGGCGCGGCATTTCCTCGGCGCTGAACGCCCTGGGCACGCGGCTGCCCACCACGCTCACCGGGCTGGGCGGCGCGATCATCGACGGCATCATCAGCGGCATCACCGGCGGGCTGAGCCGGCTCGGCGATGCCATCAGGGGAATGGCCGGCAGCGTCGGCAACTGGTTCAAGGAGGTGCTCGGCATCCACTCGCCCAGCCGCGTATTCGCCGGCTTCGGCGGCAACCTGATCCAGGGCCTGGTCAACGGCATCGACGAGCGCTGGCAGGGCCTGAAGGACGCCATCGGCGGCACCGCCGAGGCCGTGGTGGGCTGGTTCAAGGAGAAGCTTGGCATCCACTCACCGAGCCGGGTGTTCGCCGAGCTGGGCGGCTTCACCATGGACGGCTACCAGCTGGGCCTGCAGCGCCAGGAAGGCGCCCCGCTGCACCAGATCGGCACGTTCGGCGACCGCCTCAAGCGCGCCGGCGCCGGCCTGGCCATCGGCGCCGCCAGCCTGCCAGCCGCGGCCATGCCGGCGATCGCCCCGCAGGAGCCGGTCCGCTTCGACACCCGGCCGCCGCTGTCCCGCGCCGAGCCACAAGCCCAGGGCGGCCTCAGCGTGGGCGACATCAACATCGAGGTGAACGCCTCCCCCGGCATGGACGAACGCCAGATCGGCCAGCTCGTCGCCCAGGAAGTGCAGCGCGCGCTGGCCGAGGCCCAGCACAGCGCCGCCGCCCGCCAACGCTCGTCGCTGCGCGACATCGACTGACCCACCACCAGGAGGCTCCGCCATGCTCATGGCCCTCGGCATGTTCGTCTTCCAGACGCGCAGCGTGCCCTACCAGCAGCTCCGCCGCTCCACCCAGTGGCGCCATCCCAGCCAGTCGCGGGTCGGCGACCGCCCGGCGCACCAGTTCATCGGCCCGGGCGACGACAGCATCACCCTCTCCGGCACGCTGCTGCCCGAGTTCACCGGCGGCCGCGTCGACTTGGACGAGATCCGCGACATGGCCGACCAGGGCCAGGCCTGGCCGCTGGTCGAGGGCACCGGCAAGCAATACGGGCTGTGGGTCATCACCCGCGTCGACGAGACCTCGAGCACCTTCTTCCGCGACGGCGCCGCGGCGAAGATCGAGTTCACCCTGCAGCTCGAGCACGTCGACGACGCCCGCACCGACCTGATCGGCAGCCTCACCACCTCCGCGGCCGCCCGTCTGGCGGGAGCCTACGTATGACCGACGCCGACGCCACCGCCCGCCGCTACCGGCGCCCGGGCTACCGCATCACCTTGGGCGGCACCGACATCACCCCGCGCGTGAACGGCCGCCTCATCCGCCTGACGCTGCGCGAACAGCGCGGTCTCGAGGCCGACCAGCTCGACATCGTGCTGGCCGACCACGACGGCGCCCTCGCCCTGCCCCGCCGCGGTGCCGAGCTGGCGGTCGCCTTCGGCTGGCATGACGAGGGGCTGATCGACAAGGGGCTGTTCACGGTCGACGAGGTGCAGCACAGCGGCACGCCGGATAGGCTCACCATCCGCGCCCGCTCGACGGACTTGCGCGGCGAGCTGCCCGGCAAGCGCACCCAGAGCTGGCACCGCCACACCCTGGCCGAGATCGTCGACACCATCGCCCAGCGCCACGGCCTCGCGCCGGTCGTCGGCGGCTCGCTCGCCGACACGCGGCTCGAACACATCGACCAGACCGACGAGAGCGACTTGAACTTCCTGACCCGGCTCGGCGAGCGCTTCGATGCCATCGCTGCCATCAAGAGCGGGCGCCTGCTGTTCACCCAGGCCGGCGAGGCGCAGACCGCCAGCGGCCTGGCCATGCCCGGCGTTACCCTGGCCCGCCGCGACGGCGACCAGCACCGCTACAGCACCACCGACCGCGACGCCTACACGGGCGTGAAGGCCTTCTGGAACGATACCGACGGCGCCGAGCGCCAGAGCGTGCTCACCGGCAGCGACGAGAACGCCAAGCAGATGCGCCCCACCCACGCCAGCGAGGCCGACGCCCTGGACGCCGCCCGGGCCGAGTGGCGCCGCATCCAGCGTGGCCTGGCCGAGTTCGAGCTCACCATGGCCCACGGCCGTGCGGACGTGCTGCCCGAGTCACCGCTGCGAGTCAGCGGCTTCAAGCCGGAGATCGACGCCACGCCCTGGCTGGTCACCGAGGTGGAGCACTCCCTGGGCGACAGCGGCTTCGGCACGCGGGTGCAATGTGAGGTGAAGGGGGCTGCGGCTGGCTGATCACCGAAGATAGCCACGCACTCAGTGACCGCGCTGGACACAGCATGAAAAACTGGCTTCCATAGCCCTAAAGAAAAAAGCCTTTTTGCCGACGCTTTATGATGACGTTCTATAACGCCAGCCGACTCCAACTAAGCAACAAGGATTTTTTGTGCCCTTCCATCCTGATACTCGAGAATTCTTAGCCGGACAAGTTGGTGGCCGCTGCTCTGCTCCTCACTGCGCGGTGGAGACCGGAACCCCGAGCCGACACCAAGGAATATTTAATGGAGGCGACGCCGCTCATATATACTCAGAGAAAAGACAAGACGCCAGGTACCGCCAAGACATACCACCCGAGTACTTAAACAGCCATGAGAACGGAATTTGGCTGTGCCCAAGCTGCCACAGAAAAGTAGACAGGCTGCAACACGCTTACTCTCCAGAGTTACTTCATGGGTGGAAGAACCAGGCAATTCAGCGTTTCCAAAGCAACTTCCTGCAGCATGACATGAGTGCAGGAGGCAACTCCAAACCAGATGAGCTAAGACGCGCAAGAAATTTCCTAGAAAAGGTTAGACAACTTTTCGATGAAGTACATGGTTACATTTTCTATAACGGCCCCAGTGCTGCAAGGATAGGATATATCACTGATGGTTTGGTAAGAGAGGCTGGCTTTGTGGGCATGGGATTTGGTATTCATGGCTGGGACAACACCAAGGACTACTGGTGCTTCAACCCTGAATATAAAATGAAACAAGAGGAAATCCTCAGACTAGCGAGCCAGCTTATGCATGAATTAAATAAAAAAACAAGAAATGGAATAAACCATATAGACAATGCATACGTAACCGATGTTACAGGTGAGCATATATACCAAGACCCAGTCAGAAGCATCATGCAAAGCTTTCGAGAGAACTATCTTGAGTTTCAAAACTTGGTATACAATTCTTAATGAGCGACCTAACTCTTTGATCAGTAATCATCAGCATTTTCCAAGGGCCCGCATGATCGGGCCCTGAATGAGTCACCACCCATACCTCCTCGCCTGGCTCACCACCACGCCCCTCAGATCCGACTGCCTCGCCCAGATCGACTCGCAGGGCCCGGCGGTGGGCATCAGCCGCATCCGCCCACCGATCCGGTGGCTGCTGAACAGCCGCTGCTCGCCGTCCAGCTCCACCACCACCAGGTCGGCGTGCTGGGCGGGCTTCTGCTCGTCGACCACCAGCAGGTCGCCTTCCATCAGCGGGCCGCCCACGCCGGCGTCCTCGCTCACCTCCACCAGGTAGCAGCTCGGGCGGAAGCGCGAGAGGTCGTAGCCGTCCAGCGCGGGGTGGTCGATGCCCAGACACGCCGGGCCCAGGTAGTTCACTCGCATGTCGTCCCTGCCAATTCGTGATCCTGCCACCAGCCGCGCCATGCCGGGCCCGGCCGCCTGCGACCCCGGCGCGTTGTTCACATTAGCGTTTGCCTAAGGGTGTGCTGTTGTCGAATACTGTATAAACCAACAGTCTTTGACAAGAGGCACCGGTATGCAGACTCAGTAGCCAACCGACAGCGACTGCATCCACGGGTACGGATCGGTATAGTACCGACCCCATACGGAACGAATGCGCCCCACCGCGGGCTATCGGCTGCATCGCCGCACAGCGCGACAGCCGCAGAATTGAGAGTGAGTCTTCGGATCGATGAAGAATTCCAGCAAACGCCCCATCGGCATCGACCTTTTCGCCGGCGCAGGCGGCATGTCCCTCGGCTTCGAGCAAGCCGGCTTCGACGTGGCCGCGGCCGTCGAGATCGACCCCATCCACTGTGCGACCCACGAGTACAACTTCCCTCACTCGAAAGCGATCTGCGCCAGTGTCATCGACATGACGGGCGACGAAATCCGCAAGCGTGCCGAGATCGGTAACCGAGAAGTCGACGTTGTCTTCGGTGGGGCTCCCTGTCAGGGCTTCTCCATGATCGGCAAAAGGGTCCTCGACGACCCCCGCAACCAGCTGGCGTCTCACTACGTCAGGCTGGTCGAGGAGCTCAAGCCGAAGTACTGCGTCTTCGAGAACGTCAAGGGGCTGACGCTGGGGAAGCACCGCAAATTCCTGGATGAAATGATCTCGGCACTGGACAAGGCTGGCTACGACGTCGTCATGCCCTACCAGGTGCTGAATGCCTCGGATTACGGCGTACCGCAGTCTCGCCAGCGTCTGTTCTTGCTGGGCGCACGTAAAGGCTTGCCGGCGCCCACCTACCCGGAACCGCTGAAGGAAGGTGCCACCGTCTGGGATGCCATCGGCGACCTGCCCGACGCCAACACCTTCGAGGACTTGAAAGCGACGGATGCGGTGCGTACCGAATGGACCACCGAATCGACATACGGGCGGCGGCTCAGAGGCCTCGAGCGCGACCCTGGCGACTACAGTTATCCGCGCATCCACGACCCCGACTTGCTGTCGTCGAGCCTGCGAACGGAGCATACCGACCTCTCGAAGAGCCGCTTCTCCTCCACTGAGCCGGGCAAGACCGAGCCCGTCAGCCGGTTCCGAAAGCTCGATCCGGCCGGGCTGTGCAACACCCTGCGCGCCGGCACGGATAGCGCTCGCGGCGCCTTCACCTCACCTCGCCCGATTCACCCGAGCCTCGCTCGCGTGATCACAGTTCGCGAAGCGGCACGACTGCATTCGTTCCCGGACTGGTTCCGCCTGCACTCGACCAAGTGGCACGGCTTTCGCCAAATCGGCAACAGCGTTCCGCCCCTGCTCGGCAGAGCGGTCGCCGGCCAGATCATGCAAGCCCTGGGCGAAACGCCCAGGAAGCCGCGGAAGAAGCTCGAGCTCAACGAAGCCGAGTTCCTCTACATGGACATGGGCGATGCCGCCGGATACTTCGGCGTGCCGCACGACACCATCGCGCAGAGAACGCGCAAGAGCACACCGAAGAAGGTGGTAAGGGATAAAGCCGATGTCGGGTGAGAAGAAAACAAGCAAGGATGAGCTTTACAAGCTTATAATATCGCACATTTTCAAAAGCCATTACTCACCGGGTAGCGATGAGTTTATCTTTGAAAGAGACGAGATAGCTCAGGCTGCAGCCGAACTCGAACTTCCGAGGCCCGGCAATCTGGGCGATGTGGTTTACTCTTTCAGATATAGAAAAGATCTGCCTGAGGAGATTGTGGCTACAGCCAGCCCAGGCCTGGAGTGGATCATCGAAGGTGCGGGCAGAGCGAAGTACCGCTTCAAGCAAGCGAAGCTGAGCCGGATCGTCCCTCGCGAAGATCTCGTGACGGTCAAGATTCCCGATGCCACGCCGGAAATCATCGGCGCCAACGCCCTCGGCGATGAGCAGGCTCTACTGGCCAAGGTACGCTACAACCGGCTGATCGACGTCTTCCTGGGCATCGCCGCCTACTCGCTCCAAAATCATCTGCGCACGACCGTCAAGAACCTTGGTCAAATCGAGATCGACGAGATCTACGTAGGCGTGAACAGCAACGGTCAGCAGTACGTTGTCCCCGTTCAGGCCAAGGGTGGCAATGACAAGCACGGCGTCACCCAGACCGAGCAGGATATCCGCTGCTGTGAGCAGAGGTTTCCGAACCTGATATGCCGCGCCGTCTCCGCGCAGTTCATGGAAGACGACCGCATTGCCATGTTCGAGTTGACCGTGGACGACAGCGAGATCAAGGTTGTGCGCGAGAAGCACTACAAGCTCGTGCCATCGAACGAGATTTCCTCCACCGATCTCGATGTCTACGCCAGAATGGAGTGAGCGCTGCCGCCGGCCGCCACCCTACGAGCGAGGAGGCCTCTTGATCGACCACGTCGACAACCGAACCCGCTCCAGGATCATGGCCTCGGTCGGCGGCAAACACACCGGCCCTGAAATGTCGCTGCGCCGCTACCTTCACAAGCGCGGCTATCGATTTCGCCTCCACCGCAAAGACCTCCCCGGCACGCCAGATCTGGTGCTGCCCAAGTACCGCCTCGCCATCTTCGTGCACGGTTGCTATTGGCACCGCCACCCGGGCTGCGCCTACGCCGGCATGCCGAAATCGAACGTCGATTTTTGGAGCGCCAAGTTCGAGCGGAACATCGAGCGTGATCGGCGACAGCGACGTGAGCTGATCGAGGCGGGCTGGAGAACGCTCGTCGTCTGGCAATGCGGGCTGAGATTTTGCCAAGACAGACTGGGCGAACTGGAAACGGCGATCCGCGGCGAAGCCAAGAGCGAAGAGTGGCCGAGCGTGCCACCTAAACGGCGCTGAGCGCTTCCTCCGAAGCCATGGATCACCAGATGGCGGTAGCAGAGGAAGGTGAAAACCCTGAAGCCGGCCGTCCCTGGCCAGCAGAGAGCCCCGAAGGGCTCATCATCAAGTCAGGCTGCAGACCTGGCCGCTGTCGCGGATCTCTTCCATGCGGGCCGGGCCAATGCCGTCCACCTGGACCAGCTCATCCACGGATTCCCAGGTACGGCCGTCGATGATGTCTTGAGCGCGGGCCGGGCCGACATTCGGCAGCTCATCGAGCTGACTGACGGAGGCAGTGTTGAGATCTATGCAGTCGTTGGCGCTGCCAGCAACGTCGTCACTGGCCGGCGCCACGGAGACGAAACCAGGACTGGCATCTCCGAGGGTGATGTAGATCGGCGCGTGGTCGGATACCACATCACGCGCTGTCTCGTGGTCCATGCCCAACAGCTCCGGGAAGCGCACGATGCTGCTGCCCGTCACATCAAGCGCCGTCTCATCGAACCAGAGATTGTCGTAGAGGTTGGCGTAGTCGCCGTCGCTCTTGCTGAGCGTGGTCGCCCCTGAGGTAATGGCCGGCTGAGCGCCCTGGTCGCGCAGCGACTGCCAGGCAGAATGATCCGGCGCAAGGTTGTAGTCACCAGCGATGATGCGCGGCGTGTCGGGGTAGACCTCCGGCATCCAGTTCCAGATCGCCTCGAGCTCGCGGATCTCTGGCGTGCGGTCATCCTGGTTGTCACCGTAAACGATGTGCACGGTGGCCAACGCGACTTCCTGCCCACTTTCAATATCGCGGAACTCAGCCAGGAAAGGCTCGCGCGCAAAGATGTTGCCCGGGTCCAGGTACACCACGGCGCCCTGGGTATACGCCACGGCGGCGTCACGCCACAGATAGGTGTAGCTCTCCTGGTAGGAACTGCGCCCGACCTCGTGTGAAGTCATCGAGCTCCATGACTCGCCCGTCTGCTGCTCGAGCTCCTGCTCAAGCTGTGTGACCGCCGCCTCGTCCATCACCTCCTGAAGCGCCCACAGATCGGCGCCCTGTGCGACGGCGGCAACGTCTGCGAGGCTCTTGTCGTTGTTCCAGCCCAGATGCTTGAGGTTCCAGCTACCGATCGTGATATCGGCCTGTGCCGCCTGGACCATCCCCAGAGAAACGGCCACCGCGGTGAGCGTCCTTGTCATCTTCATCGTTCCATCGACTCCAATGTACATTCAAAAAAACAAAAAAATTCCCAGAATAAACGAATTAAAAAGACTCACCTCATCCTTTCCACTGTATTAACAGACTTCCTAAAGCAAGGATGTATCTGCACCTCCTCAAATCTTGGCTCATGCCGATCTGAGTATGAGAAAAATGTCTTACTACCTCCTTGTCCACCTTGAACAAAGTCACCTATAAAACCAATCTCATACAATATATGAAGAAAGCTCTCAAAATCTGCCTGATCGGCAATATCATTAAACCATGACTGATTAACTTCAGCTTCAGAAAAAACCTGAAACAACATCTCATCGACTTCGTCGCGCTTAAGGTGGTACTTGTTCCTGAAAAACTTTGTTTTCCAAAACGAAAAAATAGTCGAAAGGTTCGGATATTGATTCGAATACTCAGTACACAAGTCATCAAGCTTCCAAGATGAATAAGTGGGCTCACAAGCCTTCAGGACTTCACTATCAGGCTTATCACCTTGAAGTCCCTCGGTGTAGAACCTAGCCATCTGGATAAGCTCTCTTGGCCTTGAAAGAGTTCTTTCGACAAGCCAGTTATCCGTATTATGCGTCCCTACAGTTTCTGGAAAAACTTTCGAAAACGGCCTGTCTGAAGGCTCCTCACCAGCCTGCTCAATATTAAAATTAATCCTCCGCTCCATGAGGTTTATTAACGAACCCTTAGACCACCTAATCCTTTCAACATTTCGATATTTATCAGAATGCTGAGTCTTGCTCATCAAAATCGAATAAACATCCTCTCTAAGATACACAAAGACGTGAATATTCCTAGAAAGAGCCATCAGGTATGAGCTTGCTGCGAGCAGCCCTAACAGCATATTATTTGAGACTTCAGAATTATCCCAGCCAAGATCAAGGTCATCAACCATGATGACAATCTCAGCCCCTGACTCTGCAATTGAAGTCAAATGATGCTCTAAAGCATCAACTTCCGCGACTGCTCTCAACTCTTTCTCTAGCTGAAGCCCAAGATCTCCTAGCTTCCCGGCCTTAAGCTTAACTCTCGACAAAACATCCGAAATATTTTCAACCAAATCCTTGGATGTTCTATTGAGCTCAACTGAAACCCCTCGGGCAAACTCCATGCTATTTGCGGTATACTTTCCTTTTGCTTTATGGCCAAGCAAGGAAAGGCTATCCAGCATTATCTGCCTCAACCAACTATGCTGAAAGAAAATTTCCTCACCAAACCCTTCACTAAAGGATTCCTCATTAACAATATTTCTTATCGATGAGTAGCTAGGCGTGATATTGACTACATGAACATCTTTCTGCTGATCAAAAGAATTCGCCAACTTCTTCCTAAGAGCGCTTTTCCCTGATCCCTTCCGACCTACAACTAAAAACTTTGATTTTCTAAAGAGCCGGCCATAACTGTCAGTATCAACAAAATAAGAAAGAAGATTTTCATCTTTCTCAGCGCTATCATCGCCCCATAAAATACTATTCAATTCCATAAAAAATAAGTCTCAACCATCTTGTATCAATTAACCCGCCCAATCCGAATCTCACACCGCCCCAAGATCTCCACGTCCTTCATGTCCTGCGGCTTGATCAATTCCTTCTCGTAGCGCGGGTTGTCGCTGATCAGCAGCCAGGCGCCGCCGGCGACGCGCTGCACACGCTTGATGCGCCGCTCGCCGTGAACGAGCAGCAGGAACACCCCTTCCGGGTGAGGGTCGCGGCTGCTGCGGTCCACCAGCACCCAGTCACCGTCGGCCAGGGTGCCGTCCATCGAGTCGCCGCGGACCTTGATGCCGACCACCTGGGCCGGATCGAGGCCCTGGGCGGCGAGCTGCTCGGTGGGGAAGTACAGCGTGGACTCGACCTCTTCCCGCTCGAGCGAACGGCCATCGCCGGCCGCAGCCTCGATGTCGTACATCGCCACGGGTGATAGCCCTGAACTGGCCGAGAGCCCGGACGTCTCGAATTCGGGCTGGGCTGGATCATCACTCCGACGCCCCGTCAGCACGTAGTGGGTGTCTACCCCCTCGCTATCCAAGGCTGCGAGGTAGTCCGCCTGAGGGCTCCGGTCCTTCTCATAGTTCGCCTGTGCACGCTTTGACACGCCTGCAAGAGCAGCGAACTCATCTTGAGATAGGCCCAAACGCAGCCTCTCTTCCTTCAGACGCTCATGGATCGTCACACGGACTCCTTCAGTCCCTTTGACAAATGCACATTCGTGCATTAGCTTTCACTCTGAAATGCACATACGTTCATCAACGAAGGAAGCCACTGCCATGGCCACCTCAGCGTCTACCCAGGCCCGCGACCCGCGGGCCATCACGATCGAGATCTCCGGCATCACCGGCGCGGGCAAGTCCTCGCTCCTTCACATCCTCGGCCGCTACCTCAGCGAGCAGGGCTTTCCCGTTGCCCTGGAGGATGCCGATCGCTCCGACATCAACCCCAGCCCCACCACCATCGCCGGTGTGGCGCTGGACAGCATCGACGCTGCATGGGAGCTGGATGCCATCCGTCGCTACGAAAAGCATCACCCGATCACCCTTCGCACTCGGCTGACGGAAGATCCGCGTTCTGCTCAGCCTGCGCACGCACAAGATGATTGATCTCGAGATGCGCATTCACCTGATGCGCGAACAGCGCCTCATTGCCCGGAAGCGCCGCATACAGCGCATCGCAGTAGCTGGCATTGCCGCTGCCGCGAACCAGTTTGAGCGCCGTCTCAACGGCGGTGTTGCCGGCCTTGTAATGCCCCTGAAGGCGCAGCAGGCAGCCCAGCGCGAACAGGTCGGCAATCGCCAATGCTTGATCAGCCGGCTGCTCTCGAAGGCGTTCCCACAGTCGGTTTGCATCCACTGCCATGACACCGCCTTTGTCTTTCACTCCATTAAGGAAGCCTAACCGATGAGCCATCCCGAAACCATCGCTCACCCCACCGTGAGCCGGGCGCCGAAAGGCTGTAATCGCCCGGTGATGACCCACCTCACGGAAACCGAGCGGCAGCGCCTGGAAGGCATCGCCGAACTGGAGATGCGCTCGCTTTCCGCCACCTCTCGCCTGCTGCTGCTCAAGGGCCTCGAGCAATACGAAGCCGAAACCGAACAGGCCGCTCGGTCCTGACCTCTCCATCGTCCTGTATTGCCGCATAAGGAACTCCGCCATGTACCAGGACCCGAAACGCGTTCGCACCAAGTCCACCGTCTACCTCGACCAGTACGAGCAGGACGTGATCACCGCGCTGGCCAACTACCTTGGCGTGCCCAAGGCCGAGGTGATGCGCCAGATGATGATGAAGGAGGCCCAGGAGGTGCTGGGCGTCGACCTCGCCGCGCTCACCGACACTATCGCCGCCAGCGCGGGCTAAACCCAGCACCACATCCACCGTGCATTCGAGGTTCCCCATGCCGGAACAACCCATGGAGCTCGACCAGGAGATGACGGCCGTGCTCGACGCCATTCGCGAGCAGCAGGGCCTGGAAACCCGAGAGCAAGCCGCCGAGTGGCTGCTGCGCCGGCGCATTCGCCGAGGCGCCCAGGGGCTTACCGGCCGCGGCCGAGCCCTCTACCCCGTGAACTCACAAGGAGGTCATCAATGAGCGAAGCCCCGATCCGCCCACGTATCCCGTGCCCGCACTGCGGCCAGAACCTGCGCATCCGCAAGAGCCAGGGACTCACGCCGGTGTATCGCGAGGCGGTCTTCGAGTGCCGCAACGAGGACTGCGGCTGGCGTGGCAAGGCGTCGATCGAGATCACCCACACCATCGCGCCCAGCGACATCCCCAACCCGTCGGTGTCGCTGCCGTTCGTGCCGCGCCTGCGGAAGCTGGTCATGTCGCAGCCGTCCACCGCCAGCGCGTAACCCATCGCAAACGAACACCACGAGCCACCCCATTACGGAAGGAACGCCACATGGATGCCATGAGCAACGTCACCGCCATCGCCCAGCACCAGGACCCGCACAACATCGCCGCCGCGCGCTTGTTCCGCGACCGCTGGGAGAACCGCGTCACCGCGCTGGCCAACTGCGTCGAGCACCTGGTCACCGTGCACGACATGCCCGAGGAGCGCGCCGAGCTGATCGCCGTGCAGGCCTACGCCGACCTCGAGGCCACCAACCAGCGTGCTCGCATCGAGGTCGACGCCTGCACCTCGCACGTGGTGGTGCTTCGCACCGAGGACGGCACCCCGGCGGTGTTCACCGTCACCGACCTGGTGCAGCTGCTCGAGCAGGCCCGCCGCGACGACCGCGCCACGGTCGTCGATCGCCACCGCGAGCGGCCCATCGTCCTCGAGCACTGACCCCGGGCGGCCAGCCGCCCTCTCTCCGCTTCCTATTCACGATTCAGAGGAGGCTCAGCGTGAATCCATCGCTGCGCCAGGACATCGTTGCGCGCTTGAAACGCGACTTTCGCGCCGAAGACCGGGGCGACTACCTGCAGAAAGTGCAGTGCCCGGAGTGCGGCAAGCGCGAGGCCTTCATCCAGGCCGAGCAGCCGTGGATGCTCAAGTGCGGGCGCGAGAACCACTGCGGCAGCCAGGTGCACGTGAAGGCGCTGTTCCCGGAGCTGTTCTCCAGCTGGACGGAACGCTACGACCTGCCCGAGCGCCGCGCCGAGAGCACCACGCCGGTGGCCGACGGCTACCTGCGCGACGGCCGCGGCTTTGAGCTGGAGCGCATCCGCGGCTGGTACACCCAGGAGAGCTACTGGAAACCGGGCATCGGCGGTACCGCCACGGTGCGCTTCGCCCTGCCCGGCGGCGCCTACTGGGAGCGCCTGCTCGACAGGCCCGAGCGCTTCGGCAAGCAGAAGGCCAACTTCGCCGGCGCCTACAAGGGCTACTGTTGGCAGCCGCCGGCTCTGACCACCGCCGACCTGGCCACCGGCGACGAGGTATGGATCGTCGAGGGCATCTTCGACGCCATCGCCCACTACCACCACGGCAAGGCCGCGGTGTCGGCGATGAGCTGCGCCAACTACCCCGAACACGCCCTCAAGGCACTGGCCGATGCCGCCCACGCCGAGGGCGGCGCCCGCCCCACCCTGGTGTGGGCGCTGGACAGCAACCGCGCCGGGCAGACCGCCACCCTCAGGCACGTGAAGCGCGCCCGGGCCGAGGGCTGGGAGTGCCGCGCCGCGCAGATCCCCGGCGGCGGCCAGCACGACTGGAACGACGCCCACCAGCGCGGCGAGCTCACCGACGAGCACTACGCCACCTACCGCTATCACGGCGACCTGCTGCTGGCCCCGTCAGCCATGGCCAAGGCGCTGATCCTCTACAAGCGCACCGAGCGCCGCGAGTGCTGGTTCGAGTACAAGCGCCAGATCTGGTGGTGGAAGCTGGACGTGGACGCCTTCGACCGTGCGGTACGCGCCGAGGGCGCCGACGGCGACGACCAGCAGAGCCTGGACCCGGCCCAGCGCGACGCCGCCCTGGAACAGGCCGGCAGCGTGAAGCGCATCTGCACCTGCTTCCCCACGGCGCTCTACTACCAGGCCAACGCCGTTACCGACGAGAGCTGGTACTACTACCGCATCGAATTCCCCGACGGCCGAGCGCCGGTGAAGAACACCTTCAGCGGTGGCCAGCTGGCCAGTGCCAGCGAGTACAAGAAGCGCCTGCTCGGCGTCGCCCCGGGCGCGGTATGGACCGGCACGAGTCAGCAGCTCGACACCCTGCTCCAGGACCAGATCGGCAACATCAAGACGGTCGAGACGATCGACTACATCGGCTACAGCAAGGAGCACGGGGCCTATGTGTTCGGCGACCTCGCCGTGGCCGGCGGCAAGGTGGTGCCGATCAACGCCGAGGACTACTTCAAGCTCAGCCCGACCAAGCACCTCAAGACGCTGAGCCAGTCGGTCACCCTGCAACTGAACCCCGACCGTGACGCCTACCGCACCGACTGGACCCGCCAGCTGCTCGGCGCCTTCGGCGCCAAGGGCGTGGTAGCCACAGCCTACTGGCTGGGCAGCCTGCTCGCCGAGCAGATCCGCGGCGCGATGGGCAGCTTCCCGTTCCTGGAGATCGTCGGCGAGGCCGGCGCGGGCAAGTCCACCCTCATCGAGTTCCTGTGGAAGCTGGTCGGCCGGCGTGACTACGAGGGCTTCGACCCCAGCAAGGCCACCATGCCGGCCCGCTCCCGCAACTTCGCCCAGGTCGCCAACCTGCCGGTGGTGCTGATCGAGTCCGACCGCGACCAGGGCGACGGTGCCAAGCAGAAGCAGTTCGACTGGGACGAGCTCAAGACCGCCTTCAACGGCCGCTCGATCCGCGCCCGCGGCGTGAAGAACGGCGGCAACGACACCTACGAGCCGCCCTTCCGCGGCAGCATCGTGATCAGCCAGAACGCCGCCGTGCAGGCCGGCGAGGCGATCCAGACCCGCATCTGCCACCTCCACTTCACCCGCGATGGCCAGAACCCGCAGACGAAAGCGCTGGCCGAGGCGCTGGAAAAGGCCGAGCTCGAGCACGTCAGCCAGTTCGCCCTGGACGTGGCCAAACGCGAGGCCGAGCTGCTCGAGCGGATCACCGATCGCGCCCGCGAATACGCCGATCGCATCGCCGAAGACCCTGACATCAAGGTGCTGCGCATCGCCAAGTGCCACGGCCAGCTGATGGCCCTGGTGGAGTGCCTGGGCCCCGGGGGGCTGGGCCTGTTTGACGCCCAGACCATCGACCAGGCCTGCGGCCACGTGTGGCAGATGGCCCGCGAACGCCAGCAGTCCATCAACGCCGATCACCCGCTCGTCGCCGAGTTCTGGGAGGCCGTCGAGTACCTCGAGGGGCTCGCCGAGGAGCCGGTGCTTAACCACTACGGCAAGAGCAGCGACCTGGTGGCCATCAACCTCAAGGACTTCGAGCGCCGTTGCGCCGACTACAAGCTGCGCATCCCCGAGGTGCGCGAGCTGAAGCGCTACCTCAAGTCCAGCAAGACCCGAAAGTTCGTCGACGCCAACCGCACCGTGCGGAGCCAGATCCGCCTGGGCAACACCAGCGTGAAGTGCTGGGTGTTTGAAGCCTGAGATCAAGCCTGACCGGGAGAGGAAGGAGACCGCCATGCCACACCGCCGCACCTACACCCTCGAGCAGGCCGCCCCGCTGCTCAACCTGGGCCGCAACACCCTGGCCCGCCGGCTGCGCCAGGCCGGTGTGCTCGGGCCGGACAACCTGCCCGCCGGCCCGTATCGGGGCCGCGTGAATCTGGTGATCGTCGCCACCGGCACCTACTGGCACCCCATCTGCGGCTGGACCCACTACGGCCGCACCGAACTCACCGATGCCGGCCTCGACCACGTGGCCGACAAGCTCGGCATCGCCATCGACCACCTGCCCGCGCCCCATGCCCGCCGGGCAGGCCCGCAAGCCCACCACGCAGGGAGCACACCATGACCATGCCCAACCTCACCCAGCGCCTGAGCGAGCGAAACCGCCAGGCCCTGGAAGCCATGCTCGCCGTCGAGACCGACGCCAAACAGCGCCTAGCACGGGTCGAGAAGCTCGGCCCCACGGCGCTGAACCGACTGGCCCAGGTCGCCCAGGGCGACAGCGGCCAGAGCCACCACTGCCGCCGCCTGCTGCTCGCCGTCTACAACGGCCCCGAGTGGCCGCTGGAGCTCACCCGGCTGCGCGTGATCGACCGGGACCTCCAGGACGCCGCCCTGGTCGTCATCGAATGGGCCACCTACACCGGCCGCGAGCTGCACGAGTACCTGGATGACGGCGACCGCCTGATGCAGCGCTTCTGGATGATCGAAACCCACAAGGATGAGGACTGAACCATGGCCGACAACGCCGATATCGCTACCGAAATGATGGAACGCCGCATGGAAGGCGCCCTCGCCCACCACCGCCTGCCAAGCGCCCAGGCGGAAAACGACGAGTGCGAGGAATGCGGCGACGAGATCCCCGCGGCCCGCCGCCAGGCCGCGCCCTGGGCCACCACCTGCATCGAGTGCCAGTCCATTCGCGAAGGGAGGAACAAGCATGTTCGCCAAGCTCTTTGAGTCCCCGAAGTACGGCCAGATCCTCGCCAAGCTCGACACGCACCACGAGGACCACACCCCAGAAGTGCGCTTCTACGTGCAGCCGAAGAACCTCGGCGTCTGCTCGTTCGCGATCGGTTTCGAGGACGACGACCAGGGCTGGAAGCTGGCCGAGCAGGCGTTCGAAAAGACCGACCTGGCAGCGGCCGAGGAAGGCATTGCGACCATGTTCCGCGACTTCCCGATCCACGTTGAATTCGAGCAGGAGGCCTGAGCCATGGGAAGCATCAAGAACCACGCCCAAGCCGACGAGGCCGCCACCATGGCGGCTAGCCGCACCAGCTACAGCCTGGCCCGCGAGGTGCTTGGGCTTCGTGCCCAGCTCGCCGAGCTCGAGAACCAGAACAGCCAGCTGAGCGCCTGGATCGTGGAGGGCGATGTCGAGCGCGACAAGCTGGCGGTGCGGGCACGGGAAGCCGAGGAAGAACTGCTGCATGTGCAGTGCCAGCGCGACGCCGCGATTCAAAGAGCGCAGATGGCGGAGGATGGGCAAAATACTGCTCAGGAACGGAAGCATAACCCTCATTCTGAGCAACATGGCGCTCATTGGGAGGGGGTGGCGCCATGACTCAGGCCACCACTAAGGGCGGGCCGCTGACCCGCCAAGCCGCCATGCTGTGCAGAGATGAGCGTTTCCGGCTCTACCTGGATCGCCGCCGGCGCCACAAGTTCGGCCTCACAGAGAGCCAGCTGCCCGACGGAACGCACAACGAGCAGGATGCACGCGAGTGGCTCTGTGCTGCTTGCGGCATCGAGAGCCGCGCGGAGCTGGATCACGACCGACAGGCTGCCGACACCTTCCAGGGCATCCGCCAGCGCTATGGCCGCTGGCGAGTCCAGACCTTATAGTGCCCTTTCAGGATCGCCAGGGAGGGGCCATGTCACGCAACCCATTCAAAGTCCCGCAGGACAGCGCGCTGAACCATCCCGAAGTGCGCCCGGTATTCGAACGGCTGCTTGGAGCACGCATCCAGCCCGAAGAAAGCGAGATGAAGGCTGTCTCACCCACGAATGTCCGGCCAGAAGATAGCGTCGCCGCCCTAGCCGCAGAAATGTGTCGAGGGGACGCCTTCCCTCTTTACCTGGATCAGCGTCAGCGCCAGAAATTCGGCAAGACAGAGAGGGAATGCCCTGATGGGACCCATGACGGCCTGCAGGCACGCGACTGGCTTTGTCAGGCATGCGGCGTGCGCACCTCGTCGGAGCTGGACACCAACCCTCAAGCCGCTGAGATCTTCCTGAGGATCTATAACCGCTTCTCACGCTGGCAAGCCCGCCAACTCGGCAAGATCTAGCCCAGCGCCCAAGGTGCTCGGGAAACACGTGCCGAGGTCATCGATAACGGTATAAAACCACCGTGCATCCACGCCTGCCAACATGTCGAAGACTGCTTTAGACTGTATGTGAATACAGTAAAGGAGGATCACATGGCAGACGGCGTCGAGGTGCGGGGCAATACCGTGCGCGTCTACTTCCGCTGGCAGGGAGAGCTCTGCCGGGAGCCGCTCCCCGGCAAGGCCACGGAGCGAAAGCTCGAGCATGCCAAGCGGCTGGTGACGATCATCAACTACGAGATCGAGGCCGGCACCTTCGACTATGCCCGGCACTTCCCCGAATCACGGCGGCTGCACGAGAGCAGTTTCGGCTTCTACCTGGACCTGTGGCTGGCGATCAAGAAGAACGAGCTGGCCTACTCGAGCTATCGGGCGACCGCTTCCAAGGCCGAGACGCATGTGCGCCCGCGCTGGGGCGACGAACAGGCCGACTCGATCGACCACATCGAGCTCCAGGACTGGATCCAGAAGGACCTGGTGAAGCACCTGTCGAACAAGACGATCAAGGAGATCGTCAGCATCATGCGACAGACCTTCCGGCTCTATGCCACCCGCAACAAGAAGGCCTTCGATCCCACCCTGGGCATCAACATCCGGCTGCCAGACGACGAGGACCCGGACCCGTTCGAGAAAGCGGAGATCCAGAAGATCCTCGAGACGCCGACGAAGCGCGTTCAGGAGCTCAACCTGATGAAATTCGCGATGTACGACGGGCCCAGGATCTCCGAGGCACAAGCGCTGGCGTGGGAGGACGTGCTCGACGTCGAGAAAGGGATCATCCGCTACCGGCGGGCGGTGGTGCGCGGGCGCTTCAAGGTGACGAAGACCAAGCGCTCGACGCGCGTCCATCACCTGCTGAAGCCAGCCCGGGAAGCGCTCCAGGAGCAGTTCAAGATGACAGGACATCTGCCGGCGCAGACGTACCAGGTCGTCGATCGGGACAATCGGACCATCCGGGAAGAGAAGCTGCGGCTAGTATTCCTGAATTCACTGAGCGGGAAGCCGTTCTACGAGAACGCGATCCGGCAGCGCTTCTGGAAGACTCACCTGGAGAAGGCGGGAGTGAGATACCGCGGCCCGAACCAGTGCCGGCACACTTTCATCAGTCAGATGCTGTCGCTCGGCGTGGTGCCACTTCACTGGATCGCCAACCACGTCGGCCACTCCAGCATCACCATGATTCAGCGGCGGTATGGCAAATGGATTCATGCCGACGGGCAGGACGTGCCGACCATGATCGAGAAGCTCCTGGATCTATAAGCATTCCCAGGATTGTTCCCAAAACCGTTCCCAAAGGCCAAAAACGAAGAAGGGGAATCAACATAAGATGTTGATTCCCCTTCAAAATTCTGTGGCGGAGGGGGAGGGATTCGAACCCTCGAAGCCTTTCGACTTACACACTTTCCAGGCGTGCTCCTTCGACCACTCGGACACCCCTCCGCATTGTGGTTCCATCGCTGCGGGCGCGCTGCCTTCCGCTCAAGAACGGGGCGTATATTATCGACATAAGTACACGAATGCAAGCCGTTTTTTGGATTTCTTCCCGGTCGGGTCAGCGGGCCGGCAGCACCGCATAGTCGCCGCGGGCCTCGAGGCACAGGGTCTCGCCGCACCACAGGCGCTGCACCAGGGCGATGCGCCCCTTGCCGCGGCGCCCAAGGCGATCGGCGAGACGCTCGGGGCCATCCTCGACCTCCGGCGTGCAGACCAGCCGATAGTCGCCGGTCACCGGGGCCAGGAAGCGCTGGCCGGCCTCGGCGACCACCACGTCGCGGTCATGGCCATGGCGACGCAGCCAGAGGGTCGTCCAGCACCAGCCCAGCAGGGTGGTCTGGGCGGCGAGCGCCCCGCCGAAGCCGGTGCCCTTGTCGTTGAGGCTGGGCGACAGCGCCAGCCGCCATTCGAGGGCCTCGTCATCACGGCGCATCGACTGGATGCCCAGGTGGCCGACCATGGGAATCGCCTCGCCGAGCCAGGCGAGGAAGGCCTCCATGTCGTCTTCCCCGCCCGCCGGCGGCAGCGGTAGGCGAGGATGGGGGATGCCGATCTCGCGCATGCTCAGTCCCAGCGCTCGACGAAGGCGTCGATGTCGTGCTCGGGGAGCGGCCGATGGCGTCCGCCCAGCTGCCCCAGGTAGAGGAAGGCCACCAGCTCGTCGTCCTCCGCGAGCCCCAGGCCCTTGCGGACGGTGGGGTCGAAGGCGTACTTGCCGGTGCGCCACATGGCGCCAAGCCCCTGGGCATGGGCGGCCAGCAGCAGGCCGTGGGCGGCGCAGCCGGCGGAAATCACCTGCTCCACCCGGGGTACCTTGGGCTCGTCCGGCGTCACCTTGGCGATCACGGCGATGATCATCGGCGCGCGCTTGGGCTTCTTGCGGGCGGCGGCCAGCACGGCATCCTCGGCATGGGGGTCCTCGCGGAACTCGGCCTCGGCGAATAGCTCACCGAGGCGGTCGAGCCCTTCGCCTGAGAACTCGATGAAGCGCCAGGGCCGCAGTTCCTTGTGGTCCGGGGCGCGCAGCGCCGCTCGGTACATCGCCCCGAGCTGCTCTGGCGAGGGCGGCGGCCCCATCAGCTTGCCCATGGAGCTGCGTTCATGCAGCAGCGTCATCGCATCCATCGGGATCTCCTTGCCTGAAGTCGAACGAGAAGGGTTCTCGGCACTCTACCAAGTCGCCGGATCCCTGTCGCGCCGGGCCTACTGTCGCGCCAGGCGAAGCGGCGTCGGCGGCCGCTCGCCGGGGGTGGCGCGCCAGGGGCTGATGTCGAGCCCGCCGCGGCGCACGTAGCGTGCCAGCACCAGCAGCCGCTCGGGTCGCACCTTGTCCATCAGGTCCATGAAGATGTGCTCCACGCAGTGCTCGTGGAAGTCCTGGTGCTGACGATAGCCGATCAGGTAGCGCAGCAGGCCGTCGCGTTCGAGGCGCGGGCCGCGATAGCGGATCAGCACGCTGCCCCAGTCGGGCTGGCCGGTGACCGGGCAGTTGGACTTGAGCAGATGGGAGTGCAGGGTCTCCTCGACGATCTCGTCGCCGACGCTCAGGTGCTCGGCGCTCGGCGTGTAGTCGTCGACCGCGATGTCGCGGTCGTCGAGACACTCGCCGGGCAGGCGGCGCGGCGCCAGCTCGGCGTCATCGACGCCGAACAGCTCGATGGAGACCGGCGCCCCGGCGGCCTCGGCGAGGTCGCGTTCCAGGGTCGCCTCCACCTCGCCCTGGCTGGCGAAGCGGGTCTGGTTGAAGCCGTTCAGGTAGAGCTTCCAGGACTTGGACTCGATCAGCCGCGGCGAGTCCGCCGGCAGGCGAAAGCGCGCCACGGCGACGATGGGCTTGCCCCGGGCGTTGAGCCAGGAGAGCTCGAAGGCGTGCCACTCGTCCTCGCCGACGAACGGCAGTTCGCCCTCCTCGATGCCCAGCGGCGCGCGATTGGCGGCGCGGGCGATCGGGTACAAGAGCCCGGCGTCGTAGTGTTCCGGGTAGGCGGATTCGCGCCCCAGGGGGGCGTGTGCGAGGGTGTCGGGACGGTCGTGCGTCATGTTCAGCTCCTGATGCCCTTGCCGTTCTCGAGCATCCACAGGGCGATGGCGAAGAGTACCACGATGAAGCCCAGGATGGCCGCCAGCGCCCAGCCCACCGGGATGTCGGAAACGCCCAGGAAGCCGTAGCGAAAGACGTTGACCATGTAGAGGATGGGGTTGAGCATCGAGGCGCCCTGCCAGAAGGCCGGCAGCAGCGAGATCGAGTAGAAGACCCCTCCCAGGTAGGTCAGCGGCGTGAGCACGAAGGTCGGGACGATGGAGATGTCGTCGAACTTCTTGCCCAGCAGGGCGTTGATGAAGCCGCCGATGGCGAACAGCGCCGCGGTCAGCACCACCACCCCCAGGGTCAGCAGCGGGTGCGCCACCTCCAGGCGAGTGAAGAACAGCGAGACGATCGTGACGATCACCCCGACGCCCAGCCCCCGGGCCATGCCGCCGAACACGAAGCCGGCGAGGATCACCCAGTTGGGCATCGGCGAGACCATCATCTCCTCCACGCTGCGCTGGAACTTGTTGGAGAAGAAGCTCGAGGCCACGTTGGAGTAGCTGTTGGTGATCACCGCCATCATGATCAGCCCGGGGACGATGAAGTCCATGTAGCTGTAGCCGTCCATCTGCCCGATGCGCGAGCCGATCAGGTTGCCGAAGATGATGAAGTACATGGTCATGGTGATCGACGGCGGCAGCAGCGTCTGCGGCCAGATCCGCGTGAAGCGCTTGATCTCCTTGACCACCAGGGTCCACAGGGCGATGGCGATCTGGGTGGCGCTCATGAGCGAACCTCCGTGTTCTGGCCGCCTTCCACCATGGAGACGAACATCTCCTCGAGCCGGTTGGCGCGGTTGCGCATCGACATGACCTCGACACCCTGCTCGCCCAGGGCCTCGAAGACGGCGTTGAGGCGCTGGCCGCGATGCACCATCACCGCCAGCTGGGCGTCGTCCACCTTGCTGACATCGAAGCCGGGGATCTCGGGCGCCGCCTCGACCGGGTGGGCCAGGTCGAGCAGGAAGGTCTCGGTGTCCAGCTCGGCGAGCAGCTCGCGCACGCCGGTATTCCGGACGATCTCGCCGTGGTTGATGATGCCCACGTGCCGGCACAGGCTCTCGGCCTCTTCCAGGTAGTGGGTGGTGAGGATGATGGTGGTGCCCTCCTCCTCGTTGATGCGGCGCATGTAGTCCCACATGCTGCGGCGCAGCTCGATGTCCACCCCGGCGGTGGGCTCGTCGAGGATCAGCAGTTTCGGGCGATGCATCAGGGCCCGGGCGATCATCAGCCGGCGCTTCATGCCGCCGGAGAGCATCCGGGCGCTGCCATTGCGCTTGTCCCACAGCCCCAGGTCGCGCAGCAGCTGCTCGGCGCGGGGCAGCGCCTCGCGACGCGGCATGCCGTAGTAGCCGGCCTGGGCCAGGACGATGTCGATGACCTTCTCGAACTGGTTGAAGTTGAACTCCTGGGGCACCACGCCGAGGTGGTACTTGGCGCGGGCGAAGTCGGTGTCGATGTCGATGCCGAAGATCGAGACCTTGCCGGCGGTCTTCTGCACCAGCGAGCAGACCACGCCCAGGGTGGTCGACTTGCCTGCCCCGTTGGGCCCCAGCAGGGCGAAGAAATCGCCTTGGGCAACGTCGAGGTCGATGCCCTTGAGGGCATGGAAGCCATTGCCGTAGACCTTGGTCAGGCCACGAATGGACAGCGCCGGTTCGGCCATGAGCAGTCCTGTGCGATCGGGTGAATGTCGTCGAAGCCCCTCTAGATGGGGGCATAGGGTCTTGCCTTCAAGCTGGGACGCGACTTTGACAGCCCGGGCCGACTGCACGATATCTAAAAAAGCTGCGCCATCGTTGTCAGGAGGTATGCCATGTCACCGCTCGTCTGGCTCCGACTGCCGTTCTCCACGCCGCGCTGGGACGCCCTGCGCGAACAACGACCCCCGCTGAATCGACTGATCCTAGGGGTGGTGGCGCCCCTGTCGCTGGTGCCGCCGTTGATGCTCTACTATGCGGGCACCCACCATGGCGATGCCTTACTCGCCGGCTTCGGCGACAAGTCGTGGCGATTCATCACCACCATCCTCTTCCTCGCCGAACTGCTGACCTTCGCCGTGATGGGCGGGCTGATTCACCAGATCGCCAACAGCGGCACGCATCGTCTCGCGCTCGACGACGCCTATCGCCTGGCCGCCCTGGCGCCGGTACCGCTGTGGCTGTCGCCGCTGGGGCTCGTCATTCCCAGCCTGACGTTCAATGCGGCGCTCGCCCTGGGGGCCCTCGCCCTGTCCTGCGGCATCGTCTACCACGGCCTGCGCGGCCTTGGCCGCATCCCGGAAGACGTGGAGGCGATGTCGATCACCTACGCGGTCATGGCCGTCGGCGTGATGGCCTGGGGCCTGCTCCTGGCCATGGTCTGGGCCTTCTAGGCTCGCCTGGACAAGCGCCGACGCCCAGCGCTGGCGGCGTGCGCCCTGGCCTGATCGCTTGAGGCACTGACATCGAGTGGAGCGGGACACCAGATTTGACGGGGCGGCCTGCCGCTGGACCGGCACACCGGGTCGTGACCCGAGCCTTGGCCTTACAGCTTCCAGCACATCGAAATCTTGGAGCGGAAACAAGATCGACGGGGCGGCCTTCCGCAGGGCTGGCTCACCGGCTCGTGAGGCTCGTCTTGGCCCTTTAGATAAGGCTAAATCATCGAATGGAGCGGGGAACGAGATTCGACGGGGCGGCCTGCCGCTGGGCCGGCACACCGGATCGTGACCCGAGCCTTGGCCTGGCACGGATACTTTGAATATCTTTAATGGAGCGGGAAACGAGATTCGAACTCGCGACCCTCGCCTTGGCAAGGCGATGCTCTACCACTGAGCTATTCCCGCTCTACAGGAAGGAGGACGATGCGAAGTGGCGTCCCATAGGGGGTTCGAACCCCTGTTACCGCCGTGAAAGGGCGGTGTCCTAGGCCACTAGACGAATGGGACGCATTGGAGCGGGAAACGAGATTCGACCGGGCTGGCGCACCAGCTCGCGACCCTCGCAGGCCCTACTCTAAACCCATCAGCCCGAAGACTGAATGGAGCGGGAAACGAGATTCGAACTCGCGACCCTCGCCTTGGCAAGGCGATGCTCTACCACTGAGCTATTCCCGCAGGTCTCGCATTGTCGAAAACCGGAAGTGGCGTCCCATAGGGGGTTCGAACCCCTGTTACCGCCGTGAAAGGGCGGTGTCCTAGACCACTAGACGAATGGGACGCATCATCACCCCTAGGGAGCGACTGGAGCGGGACACGAGATTCGACCGGGCTGGCGCACCAGCTCGCGACCCTCGCAGGCCCTGCTCTAAACCCATCAGCCCGAAGACTGAATGGAGCGGGAAACGAGATTCGAACTCGCGACCCTCGCCTTGGCAAGGCGATGCTCTACCACTGAGCTATTCCCGC
>NZ_JARWAK010000015.1:0-85230 GCF_031451675.1 Halomonas koreensis
AGCGCAGCTTCGCTGCGCGAAAGGCGCCGCCAGACGCCCGTGTCTTGCCCCGGGGGAGGGACCATCGCGCGTAGGAGCGCAGCTTTGCTGCGCGAAAGGCGCCCGTGTCTTGCCCCGGGGAGGGGCCATCGCGCGTAGGAGCGCAGCTTCGCTGCGCGAAAGGCGCCGCCAGACGCCCGTGTCTTGCCCCGGGGGAGGGACCATCGCGCGTAGGAGCGCAGCTTTGCTGCGCGAAAGGCGCCGACAGGCGCCCGTGTCTTGCCCCGGGGGAGGGTCCATCGCGCGTAGGAGCGCAGCTCTGCTGCGCGAAAGGCGCCGTCAGGCGCCCGTGTCTTGCCCGGGGGAGGGGCCAGCGCGCGTAGGAGCGCAGCTTCGCTGCGCGAAAGGCGCCGACAGGCGCCCGTATCTTGCCTCGGGAGAGGGCCCATCGCGCAACAAGTTGCGCTCCTACAACCCCAGGAAAGGCGCCGCCAGACGCCCGGGGTCAGGCACCGCCGCTGGCGCGGCGTATCGCGCTCTGAAGAGCGCTCCTACAACCCCACGCGATCGGGCCGGCTCAGTCGCGCAGGCTGATGATCCGCCAGTCGCGCGCCTCGGCGGTGCGGCGCAGGGTCTCGTCGGGATCCACGGCCACGGGGTGGTCGACCCGCTCCAGCAGCGGCAGGTCGTTGTGGGAGTCGCTGTAGAACCAGGCGTCGTCCAGCGACAGCTCGCGGCCCTCCAGCCACTGCTCGAGGCGAGTGACCTTGCCTTCCCGGTAGCTGGGCACGCCGCTGACGCGGCCGGTATAGCGGCCGTCGACCTTCTCCGGCTCCACCGCGATCAGGTCGTCCACGCCCAGGCGCTCGGCGATGGGGCCGGTGATGAAGCGGTTGGTGGCGGTGATGATCAGCAGGACGTCGCCACGGGCGCGGTGCCGGGCGATCAGTTCCTCGCCCCTGGGCAGGATGTGGGGCTCGATCTTGCTGGCCATGAACTGCTGGTGCCAGGCCGCCAGCTGTTCCGGGCTGTTCTCGGCCAGGGGCCTGAGCGCCACGGCGAGGAACTCCGCCATGTCCAGGGTGCCGGCCTCGTAGTCCGCCATGAAGCGATCGTTGGCCTCCTTGTAGGCCACGGGATCCACGGCGCCCTGCTCGAGCAGGAACTCGCCCCAGGCATGGTCGCTGTCGAGGGAGAGCAGGGTGTTGTCCAGGTCGAAGATGGCGAGGCTCACGGCGTTCCTCTTGTCGATTGTCGGTGGGCGTCGAGCCCGCGATTATGGCAGAAGCCCGGGCCCCCTTCGAGCGCGCCGCCACGGGCGTATTGATACGTTTCACGGCCTTGTGGAAGAATGCCATCAATACTGGATTCATAAGGTGAAGTCCGTGATCGACGCAGACGGCTTTCGCCCCAACGTTGGCATCATCATCGCCAACGACCAGGGGCAGCTGCTTTGGGCGCGTCGGGTCGGGCAGAACGCGTGGCAGTTTCCCCAGGGAGGCATCAAGGCGAACGAGACACCGCAACAGGCACTGTTTCGTGAACTCCACGAGGAAATCGGCCTGACCGCCGACGACGTCGAGGTGCTTGCCTGCACGAGGGGCTGGTTGCGCTATCGCCTGCCGCGGCGCATGGTGCGAACCCACTCCCGGCCGGTGTGCATCGGTCAGAAACAGAAGTGGTTCCTGCTCAGGATTCGCTGTGGCGAGACCCGGATCTGCATGGATGGCGGTCCGGCGAAGCCGGAGTTCGACGGCTGGCGCTGGGTCAGTTACTGGTATCCCCTGGGGCAGGTGGTGCCCTTCAAGCGCGAGGTCTACCGGCGCGCGCTGCGTGAGCTGTCCCCGCGAGCCCAGCGGCTGGCCCTGGGGCATGGCTGACGACCCGAGACGGGCCGGGGTGCGCCCCGGTGAACCCCTCAGCGAGGCATGACAACAATGGACAGCAAGACGCCGATGCTGGAGGTGCTACGCCGCATCATCCTGGAGGTCAACGGGGCGCGCAACCTGGACGCGGCCCTGTCGACCATGGTGCGACGCATCCGCAAGGCCATGCGCACCGACGTGTGCTCCTTCTACCTCTACGACGCCGAGCTCGAGCAGCTGATGCTGATGGAGACCATCGGCCTGCGCACCCAGGCCGTGGGCCATGTGGCGCTGCCGGTGGGGGAGGGGCTGGTCGGCCTGGTGGCCCAGCGCGAGGAGCCGATCAACCTCGAGGATGCCCGCGCCCACCCGCGCTTCCGCTACTTCGAGGCCACCGGCGAGGAGCGCTATTCGAGCTTCCTCGGCGTGCCCATCATCCACCAGCGCCGCATGCTCGGCGTGCTGGTCGTCCAGCAGGCTGACCAGCGCCGCTACGACGAGGCCGACGAGGCCTTCCTGGTCACCATGGCCGCCCAGCTGGCCGGGGTGCTGGCCCACGCCCTGGCCACCGGCAACCTGAACCGGCCGACGCTGCCCGGCGGCCAGGCGACCTTCACCGGGGTCGCCGCCTCGCCGGGCATGGCGATCGGCGAGGCCGTGCTGATCGCCCCGCCGGCCGACCTGGACAGCGTGCCGGACCTGATCCCCACCGACGAGGAATACGAGATCGCCCGGCTCAAGGAGGCGATCGGCAAGGCCCGCGAGGAGATCCGCGCCGCGGGCGAGCGCCTGGCCAACCGCATCTCCGCCCAGGAGCTGGCGCTGTTCGACGTCTACCAGCAGATGCTCGGCGAGGCGGCCCTCTCCCAGGAGGTGGTCAAGCGCATCCGCGAAGGGCAGTGGGCCCCGGGGGCGCTGGCCGACGTGGTGCGCCGCCACGTGCAGTACCTGGAGCGGGTCGACGACGACTATCTCCGCGAGCGGGCGGCCGACGTCCGCGACCTGGGCCGCCGGGTGCTGTCCCACCTGCAGGAGGAAACCGCCGCGACCCCGGCGGTGTACCCCGAGCGGACCATCCTGGTCAGCGACGAGATCAGCGTGGCGATGCTCGGCGAGGTGCCGCGCGAGCGGCTGGCCGGCATCGTCTCGGTGCGCGGCTCCAGCACCTCCCACGTGGCCATCGTCGCCCGGGCCATGGGCATTCCCACGGTGCTGGGCATGGTCGACCTGCCGCTGCCGCGGCTCAACGGCGCCCGGGTGGTGCTCGACGGCCACCGCGGCCGGCTGTTCGTGCGGCCCGGCGCCGAGCTGGAGAGCCACTACCAGGGGCTGATCGACGAGGAGCGGGCGCTGGCCGAGGTGCTCGAGCACGAGCAGGACCTGCCCAGCCGCACGCCGGACGGCCACGACATGCCGCTGATGGTCAACACCGGCCTGGCGGTGGATGCGGTGGCCTCGCTCAAGTCGCGGATCGGCGGCGTCGGCCTGTACCGCACCGAAGTGCCCTTCATGATCACCGAGCGCTTCCCCGGCGAGCAGGAGCAGACCCGCCTCTACCGGGAGCAGCTGGAGGGCTTTGCGCCCCTGCCGGTGGTCATGCGTACCCTGGACATCGGCGGCGACAAGGACCTGCCCTATTTCCCCATCGAGGAGGCCAACCCCTTCCTCGGCTGGCGGGGCATCCGGGTGACCCTCGACCATCCCGAGGTGCTGATGGTGCAGCTGCGCGCCATGCTGCGGGCCTCCCAGGGGCTCGACAACCTGCAGGTGCTGTTGCCGATGATCACCAACGTCGACGAGGTCGACGATGCCCTGCGGCTGCTCGACCGGGCCATCCGCGAGCTGGGCGAGGACGGCGTCGCGGTGGCCCGCCCCAAGGTGGGGGTGATGATCGAGGTGCCGGCGACCCTCTACCAGCTGGAGCCGCTGGCCGAGCGGGTGGACTTCTTCTCGGTGGGCAGCAACGACCTGACCCAGTACCTGCTGGCCGTGGATCGCAACAATCCGCGGGTGGCCGACCTCTATGACGCCTGCCACCCGGCGGTGCTCTCGGCCATGGCCCGGCTGGCCCAGGAGGCCCGGGCGCTGGGCGTGCCCACCTCGGTGTGCGGCGAGCTGGCCGGGGACCCGGCCGGGGCGCTGCTGCTGATGGGCATGGGCTTCGACACCCTCTCCATGAACGCGCCCAGCCTGCCCAAGGTGCGCGCCGCCATCCGCCGCGTCAGCCAGTCGGCGGCCGAGGCCCTGGTCGACGAGATCCTGGCCCTGCCGTCGCCGGGCGGCGTGCGCGCCCGCCTGGACGCCCGCATGGGCGAATGGCAGCTGACCCACCTGCTGCCGCCCCGGGACGCCTGAGGGGCGTCACCCCGGGGGCGGGGTGACCAGTTCCCGGTGGCGGGCGCCGAGCGGCGCACCCTGGGGGCCGAAGCGACGCTCGCCGATGGTCAGCCGGCCGTCGGCCCGCCACTCCAGCCAGGTGGTCGCCCGGGTGCCGTAGTCCCGGCCGAGGATGAACGCCGCCGAGAGGCGGCGTTCGAGTTCAAGCCCCACGCCCGTGTCCGGCAGCTGGCCGTCCTCGGCCTCGCGGGGGTCGCCCAGGGCCGCCAGGGCGCCCTGGGGCCAGTCGCCGCGGTGCAGGCTGGCGGCCAGGCCCTGGCGGGCGGCGATCAGCTTCGGCCAGGGCGTGTCCAGCTCGGCGTTGGACAGGCCGTGGAGCCCGGGGGAGACCCGCCTCAGCCGCAGCCGCTCGCGGCCGCGATGCAGGTGCCAGAGCCCTTGGCCGTCGCCGGCCAGCAGGTTGAAGCCGGCGTGGCGCAGGGCCTCGCCCGCGGCCAGCGCGTCCAGCCAGCCCGCCAGGTCCTCGCATTCCAGGGCGCGCCGCACCAGGGCGCCGCGGCTGGGCGCGTCCGCGTCGACCGCCAGGGCCGGGTCGCGGACATTGGTCACGGCGGCGAAGCGGCCGCCACGATGCACCGCCAGCCAGCTGCCGCCGGCCTCCAGGTCGCGACCGCCGACGATCGCGGGGGCGTCGTCCCAGGCGGCCAGCGCCGCGGCGGGGCGGGCATGGAACTCGTCGCGGTTGGCCACCAGCCGGAGCGGTACGGCCGTCCCGGGGCGGTGGTCGAAGGCAATCAGGCACATGGCGTGCAGCCTACCCGCGTCGCGGCCTCCGCGAAAGGACGCCATGACAGCGCGGGGGCGGCATCGTACACTCGGGACACTTATACGACCCGGTACAGGGATGACGATGAGTGTCGAGACCGACAAGGAGAGAGCCTGGTCGCACCTGGTCAAGCCGATCCTCTGGCCGGTGCTGGCGGTGCAGGTCGCGCTGGTGGCGCTGTGCCTGGCCGTGGGGATCAGCGGCTGGTGGCTGATGCCTTCCCAGGCTTCCTGGAGCGCGACCTTCTGGCTGCTGCTGGCGCTGCTGCTCGGCAGCAGCCTCAACGTGGCCGCCTTCCTGATGCTGCTGCGCCAGCGGCTGCGCGGCGACGAGGCCCGGGTCGAGGCGGCCCTGGCCCGGGTCGGGGACCGGCTCCGCGAGCGCGGCGGGGACCGGGTGCCCGAGGCCGAGCGCCTGGCGGAGGCCGGCCTGCCGCTCGAGCGCCGGCTGGCCGCCCTGGAGGCGGTCTGCGAGGCGGTCTGCGAGCGCTGGGAGGCCGAGCTCGAGACGGCCCGGGGCATGGAACGGCGCCTCGCCGACGATCTCCAGGCCCAGCAGGGGCGGCTGGCGCGGCTCGAGAGCGGCCGGGAGCAGGCCCGGGAGGCCTCGCGGCTCAAGTCCGGCTACCTGAGCCAGCTGCAGCGCATGCTCTCGCCGCTGATGGCGGCGGTCACCGAGGTGCTGGACGCCGACCCCGCCGGCCAAAACGCCGGTGGTCAGCCGCGCGGCGCCGTCGAGCGGCTGCGCGAGCGGCTGGAGGAGACCGCCGTGCTGCTGGAGACCCTGGGAGAGCCCGAGGGCGGGCCCGCCACCCCCGGGCGGGTGCTGGTGGTCGACGACGGCCCGGTGAACCTGATGCTGGCGCAGAAGGTGCTGGAGCGCCAGGGCCTGCGGGTGATGACCGCCTCCAGCGGCAGCGAGGCGCTGGCCTGCCTGGATCAGGGCCCCGTCGACCTGGTGTTCATGGACATCTACATGGCCGACATGGACGGCGTCGAGACCTGCCGGGCCTGGCGCGCCAGGGAGTCGGCCTCGCCGGGGCATGCCCGCAGCATCATGGTGGCGCTGACCGCCAATGCCGGCGAGGCGGACCGCCGGCGCTTCCGGGAGGCCGGCATGGACGACTACCTGGCCAAGCCGTATCGTCCCCAGGATCTGCTCGACCGGGTGCGCCACTGGCTGCCCGACACACGACTCACGGGGGAGGGCGCATGAGCGCGATCACGCTGCTGCTGGGATACCTGCTGCTGGGCAGCCTGGCGGGCACCCTGGCGGGGCTCTTCGGCATCGGCGGCGGGCTGATCATCGTGCCGGCGCTGGTCTTCGCCTTCGAGCTGCAGGGCGTGTCGCCGAGCGTGCTCATGCACCTGGCGGTGGGCACCTCGCTGGCGACCATCGTGGTGACCGGCGCGTCCTCGGCCTGGGGGCACTACCGCCGCGGCAGCATCCACCGCGACTGGTTCCTGGCCCTGCTGCCGGGGCTGATGCTGGGGGCGATCGCCGGCGTCTTCGTCGCCGGCAGCCTGTCCGGCGGCGTGCTGGGCCTGCTGTTCGGCCTGTTCATCCTCGCCGTGGCCGCGCGCATGGCCCTGGGGCGCGGCGCCACGCCCGGCTCGCTCGCGCCGGGGCGGGCCGTGATGGCCCTGGCGGGCGCGGTGATCGGCGGCGTCTCGGCGCTGTTCGGCATCGGCGGCGGCACCCTGAGCGTGCCCTGGCTGACCCGCTGCGGGGCGCCCATGACCCGGGCGGTGGGCACCTCTTCGGCCTGTGGCCTGCCGATCGCCGCCTTCGGGGCCGCGACCTTCGTCGTCGTGGGCCGGGGCGAGTCGGCCCTGCCGCCCGGCGCCCTGGGCTACGTGATGTGGCCCGCCTTCCTGGGCATCATCCTGACCAGCGTGCCCTTCGCCCGGGTCGGGGTGCGGCTGGCGCACTTCCTGCCGGCCCGGGCGCTGCGCCTGGCCTTCGCGGGGCTTCTCGCCCTGGTGGGGCTCAAGTTCCTGCTATAGCCGTAAGCTCTAAGCTTTAAGCTGTAAGAAAACCCCTTTGCCTCCGGCGCTTGAGTGCTAGTGTCGCGGCTTACGGCTTACGGCTTACGGCTTACGGCTTACGGCTTACGGCTTACGGCTTACGGCTTACGGCTTACGGCTTCCAGCTTCCAGCTTCCAGCTTTCTATTCCGAGGATTCCATGCTGCGTTACCCCGAGATCGACCCCGTGGCCATTTCCCTGGGACCGCTCCAGGTGCACTGGTACGGCCTGATGTACGTCGTCGGCTTCCTTGCCGCCTGGTGGCTGGGCCGCCGCCGGGCGTCGCGCATCGGCCTCAACGGCGACGACGTGGGCGACCTGATCTTCTATGCCGCCCTGGGGGTGGTGCTGGGCGGCCGCCTGGGGTACGCGCTCTTCTACGGCCTGGATCAGTGGCTGGCCGACCCGCTGTGGATCGTGCGCGTCTGGGACGGCGGCATGAGCTTCCATGGTGGGCTGGTCGGCGTCCTGATGGCGGCGCTGTACTTCGCCCGCAAGAAGCACCTGGCCTTCTTCACCCTGACCGACTTCGTCGCGCCCCTGGTGCCGATCGGCCTGGGCGCCGGGCGCATCGGTAACTTCATCAACCACGAGCTGCCGGGGCGGGTCACCGAGCTGCCCTGGGGCCTGGTGTTTCCCGGGCTGGGGCCGCAGCCGCGCCATCCCTCGTCGCTCTACGAGGCGCTGCTGGAGGGGGCGGTGCTGTTCACGGTGCTGTGGTGGGTCTCGGCCACCCCGCGCCGGCGCGGCCTGGTCTCCGGGCTCTTCCTGACGCTCTACGGAGTGTTCCGCTTCGGCGTGGAGTTCGTCCGCCGCCCGGACCCGCAGCTCGGCTTCATCGCCTTCGACTGGCTGACCATGGGCATGCTGCTGACCCTGCCGATGATCGTCGCCGGGGCGCTGCTGATGCTGTGGTCGCGGCGACAGCCGACCCCCTGAGGTCGCCTGGGGCTGTAGGAGCGCTCTTCAGGGCGCGATCCGCCGCGACAGCGGCGGCGTTGCCCCCGGGGCGCCTGGCGGCGCCTTTCGCGCAGCGCAGCTGCGCTCCTACCATGGGGCTGACGTCGCCTGGGGCTGTAGGAGCGCTCTTCAGAGCGCGATCCGCCGCGACAGCGGCGGCGTTGCCCCAGGGCGCCTGGCGGCGCCTTTCGCGCAGCAGAGCTGCGCTCCTACGATGGGGCTGAGGTCGCCTGGGGTTGTAGGGGCGCTCTTCAGGGCGCGATCCGCCGCGACAGCGGCGGCGTTGCCCCAGGGCGCCTGGCGGCGCCTTTCGCGCAGCGCAGCTGCGCTCCTACGATGGGGCTGACGTCGCCTGGGGTTGTAGGAGCGCTCTTCAGAGCGCGATCCGTCGCGACAGCGGCGGCGTTGCTGCTGCTAGCCCCGAGCCTCGAGCCTCGAGCTACGGGCCTCGAACCTTGGACCTTGGACCTGGTCCGCCTTACCGCGGAGCGGGCGCCTGTGTAGAATGGTCGGCCCATTTCCCAGCCTCGACGATGCCGTGACCGACGACAGCCTGCCCGCCCTCGAACAGCCCTACCTGGACCTGATGCGTACCGTGCTCGAGCACGGCGTGGAGCGCGACGATCGCACCGGCGTCGGGACCCGCTCGATCTTCGGGCACCAGATGCGCTTCGACCTCTCCCGCGGCTTCCCGCTGCTGACCACCAAGAAGCTGCACCTGCGCTCGATCATCCACGAGCTGCTGTGGTTCCTGGCCGGCGATACCAACATCGGCTACCTCAAGGCCAACGGGGTGCGCATCTGGGACGAGTGGGCCGACGAGAACGGTGACCTGGGGCCCGTCTACGGCTACCAGTGGCGTAGCTGGCCGGCGCCCGGCGGCGGCCATGTCGACCAGATCGCGAACCTCCTGGAGCAGCTGCGCAGCAACCCGCGCTCCCGGCGCCTGATCGTCTCGGCCTGGAACCCCGCCCAGGTTGACGAGATGCAGCTGCCGCCCTGCCATTGCCTGTTCCAGTTCTACGTGGCCGAGGGGCGGCTGTCCTGCCAGCTCTACCAGCGCAGCGCCGACATCTTCCTCGGCGTGCCCTTCAACATCGCCAGCTACGCGCTGCTGACGCGGATGATCGCCCAGGTGGCAGGTCTTCAGCCCGGCGACTTCGTGCACACCCTGGGCGACGCCCACCTCTACCTGAACCACCTGGACCAGGCCCGGGAGCAGCTGTCGCGGACGCCGCGACCGGCGCCGCGGCTGGTGCTGGATCCGGGGGTCGACGACCTGTTCGACTTCCGCTTCGAGCACGTCGCTATCGAGGACTATGATCCGCACCCCCACATCAAGGCGGAGGTGGCCGTATGAACGACGAGACCCTGGTGCCGGTGGCGATGATCGCCGCCATGGCCGCCAACCGCGTGATCGGCGTGGACAACCGGCTGCCCTGGTATCTGCCCGAGGACCTCAAGTTCTTCAAGCGCATGACCCAGGCCAAGCCGCTGGTCATGGGGCGCAAGACCTACCAGTCCATCGGCCGGCCGCTGCCCGGGCGACTCAACATCGTGGTCACCCGGGATCCGGACTTCGCCGCGGACGGCGTGCGGGTCTGCCATGACCTGGCCTCGGCCCTGGACCTGGCCGATCGCCAGGCCACCATCGACGGCGTCGACGAGATCATGGTGATGGGCGGCGGCGAGATCTATGCCCAGGCGCTGCCCCGCGCCAGCCGCCTCTATCTCACCGAGGTGGCCGTGGAGGTGGAGGGCGACGCCCGCTTCCCGGAGCTCGACCCGCGGGAGTGGGAGGAGTGCCAGCGCGTCCCGGGCCAGCCGGCGGAGGGCCAGCCGGCCTACGACTTCGTGCAGTACCGGCGCCGGGATTTGCCAGCCGCGGGAGACTGACACAGACTGACGACTGGCGGCCGTGGTCGTCGCCCGGCTCTCGGATGCATGGAGGATCAGACGTTGATCGAGGAAGGTCCCGCCCGTCTCGTGACGGCCCTGGAGGCGCGCATCGAGGCACTGCTGGAGGCGCGCCGCCGCGACGATCGGCAGCGCCGGGCCCTGGAGGCGCGCCAGGCCGAGCTGCTGGCCCGGGTCGAGCGAGCCCGCTTGCACGAGCATGACCTCGAGGCCCGGGTCGCCGAGCTGGAGGCCCGGCTGGCCGAGGCGGAAGCCGAGCGCATCGAGCTCGCCGAGGAGAACCGCGAGCTCGACGCCCAGAACCGGGAGCTAGAGGCTCATGGCCGTCGGCTCCAGGCACGCCTCGACGGCGAGGCCGAGGCGCCGGTCTTCCAGCGAGCCGCCCGCCAGTCCCGGGGCCTGTCGGCGCTGATCGGCACGCCCCGCCGGCCGCGCCCCGAGGTGCCCCCCGCCGAGGCGGCCACCGACGACGCCCCCGCGCCGGCCCAGAACGCCCTGCCCATCGAGCGCGCGCCCTCGCCCCAGGCGCTGCTGGCCGAGTGGTATCGCCGCTACCCCGACACCTTCTTCAAGGGCCACACCCGGCCCCTTCAGATCGGCATCCATCAGGCGCTGGCCGCCCACGAGCCCTGGCCCGAGAAGCTGGTGCGTCGAGCGCTCGCCTGCTACGTCAACCTGCCGCGCTACCTCAAGGCGGTCCGCGAGGGCGCCGAGCGCCTGGATCTCGCCGGCCGCCCGGCGGGCGTGGTGGATCGGGAGGCCGCCGAGCATGCCCGGCGCAAGCTGGAGCGGCTGCAGGCCGACCGGCGTCGCAAGGTCAAGCGCAGCGCGCGGCGCCCGAGCGGCGGGGCGACGTCGTCCGCCGCGCCGGGCAAGGCCGCGTCTTCTTCCGCGCCCGGCCCGGCGCCCCAACCGCCGGCCGGCGACGACGCCCCGGACGGCGATCGCCTGCAGCGCAAGCTGGATGCGCTGATGGCCCAGCACAATGCCCGTTGATGGCAAGGGCCGTTCGCGTTGACCGCCTCGGCGGCGCTATCCCGCCTTTGACTTGAAAGCGTCATGTCCCCGGGGCATGATGAGTCCGCTCATCGCTGCCTGATGCTGTTTTAGCGCATGGCGAACGGGGCCGAAGGGCCACGTCTCCGCGTCGACGGCCGATGGCGGCGGCGGTGGAGCCGCCGGGAAGGCGCCCGAGCCGCTATCGCAGGGAGATGTGTCGCGATCGGGGGAGCTGACGAATGAAAACAGTGTTTTTTTCTTGTTGCGCTCCTTCTAATCACGGTATAGAGTTCTTCCTGCGAGCATTGGACTATAACAAGGCTTCGCCGTGGTCTGGCTCGCTGCTGCCGCCTCCCGGGAGGGATCGGCACCAACGAGAACCGGCACCAAAGACCGGCAAGCCCGCCGCCCAGACTCGAAAAGAGCACGCGGCAACGATCGAAACAGCAAGCTAGTCAAAAGGATTATCGCAATGAAAAAGACACTGTTAGCGACTGCCATCGCCGGTGCCATGGCTGCCTCCGGCGCCCAGGCCGCCACCGTCTACAACCAGGACGGCACCAAGCTCGACATCTACGGCAACATCCAGATCGCCTACTACAACACCGATGACGAGAACGGCGACAGCCGTGACGAAATCGCCGACAACGGCACCACCTTCGGCTTCGCCGCCGAGCACGTCATCTACGACGGCCTGACCGGCTACCTGAAGCTCGAGCTCGACGACATCAAGGCCGACGAGATGAAGACGGCCACCGATGCCGCCGATTCCGGCGACACCGCCTATGTCGGCCTGCGTGGCAACTTCGGTGACGTCCGCCTGGGCTCCTACGACTCCCTGATGGATGACTGGATCCAGGATCCGATCACCAACAACGAAGGCTTCGACGTTTCCGACACCACCGTGTCTGGCGTCGAGGAAACCGACAAGATCACCTACACCTCTCCGGTCTTCAGCGGCTTCCAGTTCGCCCTGGGTACCCAGTACAAGGGCGATGCCGAGAGCGAGAACGTCACCGATTCCGGCGACGCCTCCTTCTTCGGTGGTGTCAAGTACGCGGCCGGCGCCTTCTCCATCGCCGCCGTCTACGACAACCTGGATACCTTCGAAAGTGCCAACGACGGTGGTACTGGCAAGTACATCATTGATCAGGACCCGGATAGCCCCACGGTTGGTACTGTGGTTCAAGATGATGCACCGGAAGAAGCTGGTGAGTTCGGCGACCGCTACGGTGTGACCGCCCAGTACACCATCGACAGCCTGCGTCTGGCCGCCAAGTACGAGACCTTCGATTCCGACGAGGCTGACGACGATGTCGACTTCATGGCCCTGGGTGCCCGCTACGGCTATGGCATGGGTGACGTCTACGGCGCCTACCAGAACGTCGATTCCGAAGCCTCCGACGACGATCGCGACGAGGTGATCATCGGCGCCACCTACACCATCTCCGACGCCATGTACACCTGGGCCGAGGCCAACTGGGAAGATCGTGACAACGACGAAGGCGATGGCTTCGGCGTGGGTATCACCTACCTGTTCTAAGCCTGCCTGCAGGAGTATCCTGCCACAGGGTTGAACAACGAAAGCCGATCCCCCGGGATCGGCTTTTTTCATTGAACGCGATGCAAGCGAGGTTTTATGAAAGGGCCGATCGTGACCGCGAGCCTGCTGGCGCTGAGCCTGGGACTGTCCGCCGCGCCGGCGCTGGCCAGCGAGATGGAGGATCGCTTCCGCGAGGAAGGCAGGGCCATGGACCTGACGGGCATTCTCAATGCCGGAACCGATGCGCACAGCCGCCGCTTCCTCTTCGGCGGCGTCAATGCGCATGACTTCACCGTCACCGAGGCGGGCACCTACCGCTTCACCAGCCGGGTGACCGCGGGCTATTCCGAGGACTACCGCATCGCCGCCGCCCTGGAGGACGAGCAGGGCAACGTCATCGCCCGCAGCGAGGCCCTGGGCCAGAACGGCGGGCTGGCCATGCAGCAGCGCCTCGCCCCCGGGGACTATCGGCTACGCGTCGAGGCCCATCGGTTCGGCACCCGTGGCCGTGCCGGCGACGGCTATTCCGTGCAGGTGGCGGGCCTCAACGATCAAGGGGAGGTGATCGCCGGTAGCGTCAGCGACGGCGAGGGCATCTTCTTCACCGGCACCAATCGCCAGGGCGGCGATTCCGTCTTCGTGCGCGGCGACAATGCTGTGGCGACCCTTGGAGGCGCCCCGCAGCAGGAAGAAACGAATGCCGCCGCTGAGCAGCAGGGCTCAGACGGCTCGAACGATGAGGCGGCCGCGACCGATAACGAGCCGCGCTCGGGCTTCGAGAGCATCGTCACCGACGTCAAGATCCGAGCCCGGGGCGAGGTACTGACCTTCGACGTGGCCGAGACGGGCAGTGTGGCGATCTCCACCTCCACCTATCCGACCGGCTACGAGGATACCTATCGCCTGGAGCTGGAGGTGCTGGACGAGGCGGGGCGCGTGGTGGCCCAGGGCGCCGGCCAGGGCTTCGACGGCGACGTGGAGCTGACCACCGAACTGGCGCCGGGGCGCTATCGAGTTCGGGTACAGGGCCAGAAGTTCGGTAATGCCCGCGAGGGTGTGAACAACTACGAGCTGCGCGTCGAGAAGCGCTGATGGCCAGTAAGAGCAGGGGCGCCGTCCGGCGCCCCGTTCGCTGTCCGTCGGTAGCGGCCTGTCAGCCTTCCATGTCCTCTTCCATCATCATGTGGATCAGCTCCTGCAGGTCCTTCACCTGCTGCTCCAGCGCCTTGACGCGATCCTCGGCGGCGGCCTCCTCGGCCTTCTGGTTGATCTGCTCCATCTGCTCCTGGAGCATCTCGGAGTCCATGGCATGGGCGGCGCCGCCCATCATCAGCAGGGTCAGGAAGCCGGCGGTCACAGTCTTGATGTTCATGGGACACCTCTCGGTCGTGGGATGAAGCATCGGACCCGTTGCCGGGTCTTGCCCGCTTTGTGCCTCCGCCATCGCATTCCTTACAGCTGGTTTAGCGGAGCCCTATTCGAGGTATAGCAGAGGGCCGCCGGACCCGCTGCCCCGATACGAACAGCCATACCTTGCCCTCCACTGGTGGCAGGTGGCCTCCAGTCGGCACCGTGCCGGAGCGGCTCGGTATCCGACCTTGGTCGTCTCGAGCCCGGCCGGCGGCGACGGGATAATCCGCCTCCCCGGGGAGCCCCGTCGTCCGAATCGAGCTTTCATTATTAGGCTTGTCTGATACAGTGAGCTGGGCCCTGTCACAAGGAAGGTGATGCGTGCCGATTCGACTCTCGACCCTGAAGCGCCAGTTGTTCTCGCTCAAGGGCCGCTTGCTGCTGGGCCTGCTGGCCACCTGGGGGGTGGTGACGGTGATGCTGCTGGGCTTCGGCTGGCAGACCGGCAATGCCCTGCTCGAGGATTCCAGCCATGCCCACCTGCGCTACGAGGCCCGGCTGATCGCCGACAGCCTGACCCACGAGGTGGATTCGCGCCTGGCCGCCCTGGAACGGCTGACCGGGCGCCTGGACGCCGGGCGTCGCGACGATGCCGCCTTCCTCGAGGGCGAGCTGCGTCACAATGACGCCCTCCTGGAATGGTTCGAGGCGCTGCTGGTCACCGATGCCGAGGGGCAAGTGGTGGCCGGCTGGCCCCGGGCGGCGGCGCTTCAGGGCCTGGCGCTGGGCGATCGCTCGTATTTCCGCCATGTGCGCCACTTCCGCCGCCCGCATGTCAGTGAGCCCATCGTCTCCCGGGTCAGCGGCCAACCCCTGGTCATGTTCGCGGTGCCGCGCCTGGACGACGACGGCAGCTTCCAGGGCATGGTGGGCGGCGCCATTCGCCTGGATCGCGGCGGCCTGTTCAAGCGCCTGGAGCGCCTGCGGCTGGGGGATCAGGGCTATGCCAGCGTGATCAGCGCTTCGGGGCGCGTGCTCTACCTGCCGCGGGAGGGCCGCGAGTCGGGCCCCTTGCCCGAGGCCTCGCTGCCGCCGTCGGCACGCCTGGCGCTGCTGGGCTGGGAGGGCGAGACCCGCGGCACCTCACTCAAGGGGGGGCAGGCCTATCAGGCCTATCGACAGATCTGGCCGGCGGACTGGATCGTCAACGTGGTCCTGCCCCGGGGGCAGATGATGGCGCCCCTGAACGGCTGGCTGGAACGCCTGATCGAGAAGGCCTCGATCATCACCCTGGTGATGCTGCCGATCGTGCTGGGCTTCCTCTGGCTGGCATTGCGCCCGCTGTTCCGGCTCGAGACCCAGATCGAGGAGGTCGGGGCAGGGCAGCGCGAGCGCGTGACGCTCTCCACCAGCATGCATGAACTCGAACAGCTGGCGGAGACCTTCAACCGTGTGGAGGCGGAGCGCAGCCGGGCGCTGGCCAGCCTGCGGGATCGGCAGGCATTCCTGGACGCCATCCTGGCCAGCTCGCCGTCAGGCATGTTCGTGACCGACACCCGCGGCACGATTCGCTTCATGAACCCGGCGCTGGTCGAGCTCACCGGGGTCGATGCCGCCGGCCAGCCCCACGACGATTGGATGACCCACGTGCATCCCGACGACCGGCAGGCGGCCCTGGACCTCTGGCGCTACAGCATGCAGACCGGGGAGGACTTCCTGCAGCAGTATCGCTACGTCCCGCGCGGGGGCGAGCCGCTGTGGCTCGAGGTGCATGCCAGCCGGGTCGCCATCGACGGCCGCAGCATCGGCTTCGTGGGCACCGTCAAGGACATCACCGAGCGCCGCGAGGAGGAGGCGCTGCGCCAGTGGGAGGCCGAGCACGACCCCCTGACCGGGCTGCTCAACCGGCGCGGCTTCGAGCGGCGCCTGGAGGAGGCGCTCGCCGACTGGAAGAAGACCGGCACGCCCTCGGCGCTGCTGCTGTTCGATCTCGATCACTTCAAGCCGATCAACGACGAGGGCGGGCATGCGCTAGGCGACGAGATGCTGCGCCGCATCGCCCAGGTGATCGCCTGGGAGGTGCGCCGCAGCGATCATGTGGCGCGCCAGGGCGGAGACGAGTTCGCCGTGCTGTTGCCCAGCTGCACGCCCGGGCAGGCCGAGAAGATCGCCCACTCGCTTCGCGAGGCGGTGCGCGAGGTCGGCGTTCAGCACCAGGGCGTCGAGTACCGGGTCACGCTGAGCCTGGGCGTCACCAGCTTCCAGGAGGGTGACCAGCGGATCGCCACCGTGATCGAGCGCGCCGATGCGGCCAGCTACACGGCAAAACGCCAGGGCCGCGATCGCGTGGTGGCCCATGAAGTCGAGGCCTGATTGGTCATCGCGCTTGGTTGCGTTCCCCCACATTTGGCTTGAAAGGCGCCGTCAGGCGCCTGGCATTACCCGGCAGCCCTCGACAAATTGGTCGGCACCACCGTACGGCTTATGATTGTTTTCGGTCGCTTGGTGGTCATGTCTCTTCCATGGAAAGTTCCCGCACTATCTGGTGGTATCCCAGGTAGCCTTTCAGGGACCAGCGACGTAGCGCGAACTTCCGGTAGCGCTCTTCCTGAGCATTATTGATGGCATCGTGGATGTTGTAATAATAGTTCTTGGTTTTTTTGTTTTCTTGATGCTCTTCGAGCGCCTTTCTGGCATCTTTGGCCGCTTTTCTTACATGCAGCAACTCTGTCGGAGGCTCTTGAGTTTCATCGCTTAGGTAGTGAGCTAGTTTCTTCTCGATGCCGTGGTTCTGCCCTTGAATATTAAGCCGTAGCTCAAGTAGAACGAAGTTTCCCAGGCGCCTTCGCTGATACCAGTCCTGATAGCGATTGTTTTCCCGATCATTGGCACGGTTTCGCCTGGCCCACAGATGCTCGATAGAAAAGAAATCGCCGCTGAGACCGCCATCGTATCAGGGCGACGACCGGCACAGCATCAGGAAGCGTTCGAACTCATGGGTAAGCGCTTCGAGACTGTGTTGCAGGCGATGACCATCATCCATCACCTGAAGGGGCAAGCGCTGGTCACAGGCCTGCTGCATCACCGGGCCCGGTGGCACGACCTCGTCACGCCAGCCGTGGATGATGAAGGCATGCCGTGCCCCGATACGCGGCGCAGGATCCGGATAGTGTGCGAGCCCCAATGCCGGGGCCATCAGGAAGCAGCCCAGCACGGGAGTGCGCTGACTCACGGCCGCCGACAGCCAGCCTCCCATGCTGGAGCCGACCAGGATCGTCTCTTCGGGCCTGGCACCTCGCTCGTCGATCACCGACAGCAAGTGATCCAGTCGCTGGGAAGGCGACGCCATCCCACGGTAATCCAGAACGACTGGGATCATCGCGTCCTGCTCATCCACGAGGGTCTTCAGCGCTTGTACCTTGGTGGAGTGCGGGCCGCTTTCCAGGCCATGGGACAGGAATACGTATAGCGTCTTGATTCGGTTGTGCGGATCGGACATCCGGCCTCCTGGCTGACACATTATCGGAATGGCATCTCTCGGGAGCATGGTCATCATGCGCCGGCCGTGCGCTCATGGCGGGACGCTTCGTCTCAGACGGCGACGAAGCTGCCATCTCCGAGTGGCTGCCCGATCGTGTGTCGATAAGCGACGAGATCTCCGCCGTAAGCGGCCGCGTAATCCAGGCCCACGACCTTTTCGTCCAGCACCGTGGGCGCTCCGTCCAGGGCATAGTGGCCGAAGAAGACCGGTGGGGCATCCTTGGGATAGCCGATCTCTCGGGCCGGGCTGGGTTGAAGCTCGCAGGGGTGGATGCGCGCGGCTGTGTTCTGCCACCAGCGAACGCGGCGGCGCCGGGTGGGGAAGCCCTGGGGGGAGGGCGTCTCCAGGAATTCGTGCTCGCAGCCGGCCACGAGCAAGTCGATGGCGAGATATCCCTCCGAGTAGGTGTCCTCGTAGTGCGCCAGGAGCCGATCGTCGAGGCAGTGGAGGTTCTGCGTCTTCAGGAAGGCGATGGCGTTGTCGTTCCAGCAGGCATGGACCACCCGCAGTCCAGGCTCATCGATGAACAAGGGCTGTCGCCGTAGCCAGGCGAAGTGATCCCGCAACGCCTCCGGGTCGTCCAGAAACCCCTCGACCAGCGACACCCGGTCATGGTGCGCGGTGGTGGCGCGCAGGAAGGCATACGGTCTGTCCAGGTGCCGATAGGCATCGCGTATCCAGTTCAGCTCGTGGTTCCCCACCACCATCCAGGCCGCGCCGGCATCCACCATGCGGCGAATCGTCTTCAGCACCTCGGCCGGCGCGGGGCCCTTGTCGATCAGGTCGCCGACGAAGACCGCGGTGCGCTCGGGATGCTGCCAGGCGCCCCCATCCTGCCGATAACCCAGCCTGTCCAGCATTGCCAACAGCTTGTCATGGTGGCCGTGAATGTCTCCGATGATGTCGAAGTGTGCGGCATGGCGCATATCGGGCTCCCGTCCTTGGTGATGTGATCAGTCTCTCAAGCCGGTGCGTCATTTCGTGACGCATCGATGGCGTTGCCTGATCCGTCGTCGGATGTCGTATCGCGGGAGCAGACTCGAAGCGTGTCCCAGCCGAAGGAGGCCTCTCCGCATGACTCATGATCCCGGTTTCTCCGATGACGCGCGAGATCGCTGCCGTGGCGCCCTGCTCGGGTTGGCCTGCGGCGATGCCCTGGGCACGACGCTTGAATTTTGCGCCCGCGATGCACAGCCGCTGCACACCGAGCTACTGGGCGGCGGCGTCTTCGGGGTGGAGCCGGGTGAGTGGACCGATGATACCGCCATGGCGCTATGCCTGGCGGAGAGTCTGCTGGTTCGCCGGGCCTTCGATCCCCTGGACCAGCTCGATCGTTACGGTCGTTGGCTGACCCGGGGACACCTGAGCTGCCAGGGCAGGTGCATCGATATCGGCAACACCACGCTGGAAGCCTTGCGTCGCTATCGTTGGGAAGGCAGCGCCCAGGTCGGGGGGACCGCCCCCTGGCAGAGCGGCAATGGCGGGATCATGCGCCTGGCACCGGTGGTCCTGGCCGCGGCGGGCGAAGGGGACGCCATCGCGCTGAGCATGGCCAGTAGCCGTACCACCCACGCCAGTCCCGACTGTCTCGATGCCGCCGCGCTCATGGGCGCCGTGTTGTGGCGGCTGCTGAAAGGCATGCCCCTTCCCGAGGTCCTGGCGGACATCCCTGCCGTGCCGACTCGGGGGCAGGCCATCTCGCGAATCCAGCGGGGCGAGTTTCGTCGTCTCTCGCGCGATGCGATTTCCTCCTCCGGCTATGTGATCGACACCCTGGAGGCCGCCTTGTGGTGCTGCTACCACGCCGCCTCCCCGGAGGAGGCCCTGGTCCTGGCGGCCAATCTGGCGGACGACGCGGATACCGTGGCCGCGGTCACCGGGCAGCTTGCGGGGGCGGCCTGGGGAGCGCATCGGTTGCCGACGCGCTGGCGTTCCGAGCTTGCCTGGGAGGGGCGCATCACCGACTTCGCGGACCGCCTGGCCGCGCTGTCGCTCGACGCGGATCGCCTCGCAGACGCATGAGGTTCTGCGTCGCTCGATGTTCCACTCCAGCCGCCATGCGACGCCGAGTGTCGCACCGGTCCCGCAGACTGATGATTCAGACAGGCCGCTTCGCCAGGGAGGATGAAGATGCACGACACAGCACAGGAGACTAACCGACTCGCGCTGGAAGGCAGTGGCGGTGCCGCGCTCCGGGGCGATTGCGGCAACGCCGACCGGGGAACACGACTGGTGCTGCGAGAGCCCCGGCTGAAGGCCCTGGACCTCCATCATGCCCCCTTTCTGGAGGAGCTGGATCTACGGGCCTGCGGCGGGCCGCAGTTTCACCTGGTGCTCGATGATCTGCCGCGCCTGCGCGAGGTGTACCTGCCGGCATGCGAGCAGGGCTGCATCGTTCACCTGGCATCGCCGTCGCTGCCCATGTCGCTGCGTGTGCATGGGACCGTCGCCGAGTTCGATGCCGACTGGGGGGCCGGCAATTGCCGCCTTGCCTCCGCGCACCGCCCATGGAAGGGCATTCGGCTCTTGGGGTGCGATGCCTCCCTGTCGGATCTCGTCATCGGCCATCGCCTCGCGGATACCGAGCACACGCTGAAGGTCGTGCTGGAGAGTTCGCTCCTGCCGCCCTGCCTGACGCTGACCGAGCCGGGAACCTGGCTGCTGGCCGCTCCCATGGGGCTGGAGCGTCTGACGATCGACGGACCGGAGCGGGTGGTGCTGGAAGAGGCCGAGGCACTGCAACGGCTGGAGGCCAAGTCCCGGACCACCATCAAGGCCGACGGGCTTCGAGCCCTGGAGACCGTGCTTGGCGCAGAGGGCGCGCCAGCCGAGATGGACGAGGACCGGGATGAGGCAGGGACCTCTAATGCCGCTTCCATGCCGGGCGACCTGGTGCTCAAGGGAGCGCTTCACGAACTCGACATCGCGGGAGACTGGGCCTCGGTGCAACTGCACAGCCGGTCGTTGACCCGGCTGTCACTGGAACGGGCACGCTACCTCGCCCTCCATCATTGCCGCCGGCTGGATCGGGTCGAGTTGCCTCAGGGCCTCGAGATCGACTGCCATGGCAGCGTGCCGTCGGCGCTGCTCGGCCAGGCCCGCTTCTATGTGGACGAGGCCACGGTGCTGCAGACGCTGGAGCGCCTGAAGGCCGGCGAAGCCGACTTGCTGGCGACCCTGCTCACCCTGCTGCCCCAGAGGACGTCGCCGCACCATGTCCTCCACGGCTTGCTCACCCTCGAGCAGTTGTGCGACCTGGGGCTGGACCCGCAAGCCATCTGGGAGTGTCGTCGCACCCTGTCCGCCCATCATTTGCAGGGCAAGCGTTCGAGGCAGGCGCCCAGTGCCAGGGCGCTGGCGCGGGCCGACCTCAACTGGCAGTGGGAATTCCCGCGGGACCGCGTGGAAGAAGGCATGGCCGCGGACCTGCGCGTCTGGCGTCATTGCCAGGGGCACTGCGAGCAGGCGAGTGCCTATCGCGATGCGCTGCTGGGGACCTGCGGCAAGTCGCCGGAGTCCCTGCGGCACTTGCTGCGCGTCGGTCTTCACCACGAGACCGGTCCGGTGCTGCGAGAACTGATGTTCGAGGCCATGACTCGTCTCTATGGTCATCCGGAGGCGCGCTCCCGACTGGGCAGAATGGCGTCGGGGCTGGTGCGCAAGACGGTGGCCCTGTTCAAGCGCGATGCGCTGGATGATGAGTCGGGCCGCGCCGCTCTGGGCTTCATCTTTCACGAAGCCGCCTGGGACGAGCTGCCGCGCCTGGTACCCCGGCTGATGCGTCAGCGAGCCAGCCTGGTCCGTGACGGCTTGATGACGCTGTCGCGTCGGCCCGATGAGTGGTTTAAGCGGCGGCTGCCCGGCCGTTTCGTGTCCGACCAGGCGATACGCTCGGCGCGCCTCCAGCTAACGCAGCTGGCGCTGATGCCGGCCCGGCCCATGACGGACGATCCCCAACGTTTCGAGGAGGTGTCTCCATGATCGATGCGACCCCCGACCAGGCACTGAGCCTGCTGGACCATCAGCTGCAGCTCCTCCAGTCGTCTCCCGGGCTGGCCGAGGAGCTGCCGCCGATCATGCTGTGGGGCCCACCGGGCGTGGGCAAGAGCAGCATCGTCCGTGACCTGGCCAAGCGGCAGGGTGTGGGCTTCCTGGATATCCGCCTCTCGCAGCGCGAGCCGGTGGACCTGCGCGGGCTGCCGGTGCCCGACAGCGACCGCGGTGCGGTGGACTGGCTGCTGGCCAGCGAGTGGCCCCGCGACATGGCGAGTCGCGGCATCCTGCTCTTCGACGAGCTCACGGCGGCGGATCGCAGCCTGCAGGTGGCGGCCTATGAACTGATCCTCGATCGCCGGCTCGGGGATCTCTATCGGCTTCCCCCGGGCTGGCTGGTGGTGGCCGCCGGCAACCGCGGCGAGGACCGCGCGGTGGCGCAGACCTTCTCCAGCGCCCTGGCCAACCGCTTCTGCCATCTCAACCTGGAGGCCGACCTGGAGGGCTGGGCGCGCTGGGCCAGCGGCCAGGGACTGCATCCCGACGTGATCGCCTTCCTGCGCTTTCGGCCCGAGTGCTTCTTCGACATGGAGGGGGGCGTCGAGCAGGGCTGGCCTAGCCCACGCAGTTGGACCCGCGTGGCGCAGTCGCTGCGTCATGGCACTCACCTGCCCGATAGCGTTCAGGCCCTGATGGTACATGGCCTGGTGGGGCAGGGGGCCGGCACCGAGTTCCTGGCATTCCGTGACTGGGCGCTCGCCTTGCCCGATCTCGAGGCCATGCTGGCGGGGTGCGGGCCCATCGAGATTCCCGAGCGGGCCGATCAACGCTATGCCTTCTGTTCGGGGCTGGCGCATACCCTCTGGCGGGGCTCGGGCGAGGGCGACCGGCAAGGGGATGTCCTCGGCAAGCGACTGGGGCGCTTCTTCGCCATCAGCGAGCGGTTGAGCTCGGACTTCGCCACCCTGACCCTGCTCGATGCCATGCAGGGCCCCGACGAGGCCACGACCCAGGCTCGCACCCAGGCCCTGATGGGGCACGAGGCTTTCGAGAGCTGGGCGCAACGCCACGGCCGGGTCTTCAGCGAGCATCTCCAGGCGCAGATGACGGCGATCCCGACGCAAACCGATACGATGCCGCTCGACGAGGAGGCGCTGGATGCCTGAACGCCCGAGCGAGGCCGATCGGCGTCTCAAACAGACCATCCAGCGCCGCTGTGAGGCCGACCGCGCCATCCTGCTGACGGCCCAGCCCTTCACGGCCAAGCTGATGATGCAGCTGCGCCTGGTGGCGGTGGTCGATGACCGACTGGCTACGGCCGGCACCGACGGCGAAAGCCTGTTCGTGAACGCGCACTTCATGGCGGCGCGCAGCGACGCCGATCGCCGCTTCATTCTCGCGCATGAGGTCTGGCACTGCGCCCTGGGCCATCACCGTCGTCAGCTGGGGCGGGAGCTCGATCGCTGGAACCGCGCCTGCGACCATGAAGTGAATGCCCTGCTGCGCAATGAGCTGGGCCATTGCCCCGAGGATGCCCTCTACCACCGCCGGTATCGCGGCCAGTCGGCGGAGGAGATCTACGCCGAGCTGGGCACGAACGCCGATCGACCCGAGCGAGGCCGGGTGCTGGATGAGCACCAGCTGCAGGATCTGTTGAGTCGCCCAGGGGACGTGCAGGACCCGGACTTCCAGCCCAAACCCGTCGAGGCCGACGCGGCGCGCGCCTGGCAGCAGCGCCTGGTGGCGACGGCCCAGCAGCACCAGCGTCAGCAGGGATCGCTGCCGGGGCATATCGAGGCGCTGGTGAAGCGCCTGCGGCGCGCCACGGTCCCTTGGCAGACGGTGCTGACTCGGTTCCTGCAGCGCACTCAGGGCGGGACTCGCCGCTGGAGCCCGCCCTCGCGCCGTCATGTCCACCGGGGGCTCTACCTGCCGAGTCATCGCGGCCAGAGCCTTGCGCTGGCCGTGGCCATCGACACCAGCGGCAGTTGCCAGAAACGCTTGCCAACCTTCTTCGCCGAGCTGAGGGCCCTGCTGGGGGCCTTCGATCGGGTCACGCTGGAGGTGCTGGAGTTCGATACCCGGGTGACGCAGCGGCACATCCTCCATGACGGTCAGCTCCATCTGCTGGATCGATGGACGAGCCGAGGCGGTGGCGGCAGCGATGTCCGACCGGTCTTCTCGGCCCTCGCGGAGCGCCCGCCCCAGGCGTTGGTGGTGCTGACGGACGGCATGATCGCGGCGCCCGCCAAGGCGCCGGCCTTTCCCGTCATGTGGTGCCTGTCCCCTGGCGGCCGGGCACCGGTCGCGTGGGGGGGAGTCCCTGTCGCTGGCTCCCGCCACGAGGCATGCGGCATGATAGGCCGCTCATCGCTGGCCGTGTGCCGCCTCTTGCCTCCAACGGAGTGACCCGACCATGTCTTCTGACAGACTGTCCCTGATCGAACGAGCCCGTGGCGGCATGCTGGCGCTGGCCTGTGGGGATGCCCTGGCCAATGGGGTGGAGTTCATGCCTCGGGGAGGCTACCCGGCCATCACGGACCTGCATGGGAAGCCGCGGGGGCTGCCGGTCGGGCAATGGTCGGATGACACCGGCCTGGCGCTGTGCCTGGGAGAGAGCCTGGTGGCCTGCCAGGCCTTCGATCCGGTCGATCAGATGCGCCGCTATCGGGGCTTCTACGAACGGGGGGAAGGCTGGCCGCACGCCGTGCCGTTGATCGCCGGCAACACCCTGGCGCGCGCCCTGGCCGATTTCACGGCCACGGGCAACCCCTATAGCGGCCCCACTCATGCCCTGGCGGCCGGCAACGGCGGGCTGATGCGGCTGCTGCCGGTGGTGCTGGCCAGTCATCGAGCCCCCGAGCGCTGCCGGCAGTGGTGTCGGGATGCCACCCGCACCACCCATGGCGCCGGGGAGTGCCTGGAAGCCAGCGACCTGCTGGGACGGATCCTCTCGGCCTTGCTGGAAGGGAGAGAGCTGGCTCATGCGCTGGGGGTTGGCGCCGATATCCCTTGGGCCAGCGAGCGTATCGCCCGGCTGGCTCAGGGCGCCTATCTCGACAAGCCGCTCGATGGCATCAAGGCCAGCGGCTATGTGGTGGACACCCTCGAGGCCGCGCTCTGGTGCGTGGCCCGGCATGATGGCCTGGAAGCGCCGCTGCTGGCCGCCGCCAACCTCGGCGACGACTGCGACACCGTGGCCGCCGTGGCCGGACAGATCGCGGGGTGCGCCCATGGCGAGCGGGCCATTCCCGGCCAGTGGCGTGAGACCCTGATCCAGGCCGAGCGCCTGACGGATCTCGCCGAGGCGCTGCTGGTGCTGTCGGCGTCGGACAAGGAGGGCTGATGGCGGATCAGCTGGGCCGACAACTCGCGATCCTCCGGCACTTGCCGCCGGCATCCCGCCCGACCACCGTGGCGGCGCTGCATGAGGCCTTGAGTCCCGATTACCCGGCGAGCAAGCGCACCTATGAGCGGGACCTGGAGAGCCTGCGCGACAACTTTCCCCAGGCGGTCCTGCGTCAGGAGGGGCAGGGGCGCAATGGCCGCACCAGTCACTGGTCGCTCACCTCGCGGCGCGGGCTGCTGCCCGAGGTGCTGCTGAATAACCCGGACATGGCCATCGCCTTCGCCATCCTGGAGCAGCAGGCGCACAGTCGGCTGCCGCAGGGTGTGATGCAGCGGCTCGCGCCCTATTGGGAGCAGGCGCATCGGACCCTCGCCAGCCAGCCCCAGGCCAGTCGCCTGCGCAGCCTCTTCCAGTATCTACCGGACACGCTGCGACCGGAGCTCGCACGCGTGGAGCCCGAGATACAGGCGACCATCGAAGAGGCGCTGATCCAGCAGCAGGCGCTGACCCTGGTGCAGGAGACCCTCGATGGCTTCATCGAACACCACAAGCTGGTGCCGTTGCGGCTGCTGCTCATGGAGGACGTGCTCTACCTGCTGGCGGAAAATCCCCAGGCGACCAGCGATGACGACCTGATCCTCAAGCTGCCGGTCCACCGCATCGCCCAGGCTCGCTGCGACGGGCTGGCGCATGGACTGGGCATCGACCCGGACCTGGCCCAGCAGCAGGCACTGGGGGAGAGTGCGCCCGCCGAGGTGGCGCTCGTCGTCTGCCGGGAGGTGGCGCAGCACCTGTTCGAGCGCCCCATCGGGCGCGACCAGACTCTACATCCGCATGAAGAAGGCAAGTTCCTGCTGCGGACCACGGTGGTCAGCAACAGCCGGCTGGAACGGAGGCTGCTGTCAGGCCTGGAGGAGGGAAGGCCCGTGCCGGGGTAGCGCGCCCGCTGGCACGACCTGTCTCCATTTAGGTACGCTTAGATGCGGTAAATCGGTTGCACCAAATGCCAACGGCACAGGGAGGTTGCGTGGCACCCATATTTCCCCGCCTCAGCGAGGCGGAACTCGATGCACTGCCTTCCCGTGCGGAAGCCCGCGTCTACCGCCGGCTTCGCGAGTTGGACTTTCCCGGCCTTGAAGTGATGCACGGACTGGCGACCCAGACGCGCAACGACAAGGGCACCTGGGTCGGCGAGATCGACTTCCTGCTGTTCCACCCCCAACATGGGATCCAGCTGTGGGAGGTCAAGGGAGGCGGCATCTGGCTGGACGGGGAAGGGCAGTGGTGGTCCGAAGGCAATCAGGGTGCCCACAAGCTCTCCACCACCCCTCTGGATCAACTCAAGAAACAGACCGCCAGCCTGTTGCAGGCCATGAACAAGGTCTTGCCCGGCATCACGATGCCTGTTGCGCCCGTGCTGGTGTTTCCCGATACCCGCGAATGGCATGGGGACCTGCCGGCCCTGACCTTGAACCGCGAACACCTGCTGCTGAAAGGCGACCTGGAGCGACTGACCCAGGAGGATATTCTCGCGCGCTTCTCCAATGCCGCCTGGGCCGGACCCAGAGCCAGCAACTCGCTTCCCCTCTCCAAGCAGCAGACCAACCTGCTCCGGCACCATCTGTTGCGCCCGGCCTGCGCCTTGATGGGCAGCGTGGCCGAGCGCGCGCGGGATATCGATGCCGAGCTCTTTCGCCTCAGCGAAGAGCAGCAGTGGGTGCTGCGTCTGCTGGAGCACATTCCTCGGATGGCGATTCACGGAGGCGCCGGCACCGGCAAGAGCGTGCTGGCGAGAGCCCAGGCCGAGCAGTTGGCCCGGGATGGCCAGAAGGTACTGATGCTCTGCTTCAATATCGCCCTGGCGGCGTCGCATCGCCGGGCGCTGGCCGAGAGTGGACTGGAGACCATCGAAGTCGCCACCTTCCACGAGCTGTGCGAGTCCCGCGCGCGAGCCGCGGAACTGGCTTGGCAGCCACCCCGTGACCCGAAAGCGCTGGGCGAGTTCTATAACGAGACCGCACCGAACCTGCTCGCCGAAGCCCTGCAGGCGCATCCCGAACGGTGGGCGGCCGTGGTGGTGGACGAAGCCCAGGACTACGAGCCCTACTGGTGGCTGGTACTGCAGGAGCTGCTGGAAGACCAGGCCCGCGTCACCCTGTTCGCCGACCCGGCGCAGAACCTCTACGGCCGGGATTACCAGATCCCCAGCGATGTGTTCGGCGGCATGGTGCCGTATCCCTTCACGCTGCACCGCAACTACCGCAACGCCTACGAGATCGCGACCTGGCTGAAGCAGCGCCATGCGGCAGCCGCCGAGCCCGGCGAGCACTTGCCCAGCAGCGACAACGCTGTGCAGGTCTACCAGTGGAAGAGCCAGGAAGAGCAGCTCGAAAAGCTGATGTTGGCGATCGGGCGGTTGGAAGATGACGGTTTCAAGCCGGATGACATCCTCCTGCTGACGCCTTTCAAGGTGGCTAACAGCCAGGTGCTTCAAGACCTGGCGAGCGACAGGCCGGATTACTCGGGGCGGATGTTCAATATCTCGGCGGTCAAGGGGCTCGAAGCGCCTGTCGTTATCCTCGTGGATATGGGAGCAAACGAGTGGGCAGCGAGCCCCAAACTGGAATACGTCGCGGCTTCGAGGGCGAGGGTGAAAGTTTTGGTTTATATGTCGGCCCGAAATTAAGGAAACCATGGGTGGTGCGGCGTATCGCTCAATGAAAGCTTGTAAAGGCCTTATTGAAGAATCTGACTTCGTGCATGTTGAGCAAGGATGATGTTATGCGAATACAGGATGTGCCAACACAGCTGGCGACCCTGGACTCGGAATTGAGCCAGGAGGTAGGAGAACTGCTGGAGATGCCCGAGCCGGAAAGCGTCTTTACCGTGGCAGCGATGGGGCTCTACAACGCCGGCAAGAGTACCTTGCTCAATGCCCTGGCCGATGGCGTCGAGCACGAGCACTTTCGCACGGCAGCCGCTCGTGAGACCCGCCGCATTCAGCGACTGGATCTGGAGGGCTATCAGTTGCTGGATACGCCGGGCATCGATGCCGAGGCCGCGGACGATGCCGAAGCCTTTGACGGTATCCTGCGCAGCGACCTTCTACTGATGGTGCATAGCCTGCTGCTGGGGGAGCTGGATGCTCAGACGCTGGACTACCTGGGCCGGGTGAGTCGCCAGAGTGAACAGCCGTTGCATGAGCGCATGATCTGCGTACTGACCCACGCCGAAGGCCGTGGCGGCAGCGAAGCCCTGGAATCGACCATCCGTGACCAGCTGGCGGAGGTCTGTGGTGGAGTGCCGGCGTGCTACCCGGTATCCAACACCAGTTATCTCAAGGGTCGCCGTGAAGGAAAGGCCCTGTTGGTGACCAAGAGCGGCATTCCGACCTTGCAGAGCGAAATCTCCTATCGCATCGAGAACCTGCGGGAACGGCTTGTCCAGCTGCGCGCCGACAAGCGTCGCCAGCGGTTGAAGGATGCGCGTGAGCTGGTCATGGAGCGTATGTTAGAGCAGTTCGAAGCCGCGGAGCAGGCACGGGAAACTCTTAGTCACCAACTGCATGCCGCCGAGACTGGCCTTGCAGAGACCCGCCGACAATTGCGCGAGATGCTGGCGGACTGAGCGGCACTCTTTGCCTGACAACCTTGATTCCAAGGAGGAGGAATTCATTATGCCATTGCCCTTGATTGCCTGGGCCGCGATCGCCGCCGGCTCAGCCGCCGCCAGCTATGCCGGCTACAAGCTTGTCGGAGATGACGATAGCGGCCAATCCGAACGCAAGGCCACTCAGCAGGCCGAGCGCGAGCCCAAGGCTCGAGATCGAGCGGTTGAGCGTCGTGACATTCAGCGCCGCGAAGAGGCGCTGGCACTAGCGTCCAAGCAGGTCGCGTTAGAGTTGAAGGCCCTCGGTATCCAGTGTCTGGAACCAATGAATACAACTCGACTGCGTCGATTGCGACTGGACGAAGTGCCTCCTTCCTCAGAAGTTTCCAGAAGGATCGAGTTACTGGCTTCTCTGACAGGTCGTGACGAGAAGGAGCTTGGCGCTTTGTCTGCCACCCTTACCGTGATTGAGCCGCAGCTGTCTTTTGATCAGGGGAGTGACAGCTTGGATGCGAAGGTGCATGACTGCCGCTCGAAACATCATGTCTTGAATATGCTCGAAGCCATCGATGATTGCCTGTCCGAGGAGATCGCCCGCACATGAATCAACCTGTACAGCACTCCGCGTCTGTAAACCGTCGGGCCCTGCTGGACAGCTTTTCAGCACTGCAGCAACGCTTTGATGAGACCCATGCATCCATAAAACAGAAAGAGGATCAGGTTCGTGGTGAAGTCAAACGTACAACTGAGGCTTTAATGCGCCAGCCTGACGAGGCCCGTGGAAAATTTAAGGACGATCATCCGGTTCGGGAATTGGTAGATCATTGGCTGGAGCAGACGCGAGAGGTGGCTCGCTGCTGGCGTGAGAGCGTGGAACAGAGCAAAGCAGGCACCGAATTTCGCTCTCGGATTGGTGACCGCTTGCTGGTCTATGTGTATGGCAAGGTCAATGCTGGAAAGAGCTCGCTGGGTAATTATATCGCCAACGGGACCAGTCGGATCGATAGTGAGGTCATGGGTGAGCTCCGGAGGGAAAGAGCGAAGTTTTTTTTGCACGGTGCAAGCGCTCCAGGTGAAGAGGTAAGAAAGGTGCCTCTGAAAGGCGGTTTTGGTGTCGATCGCCAGGAGTGCACCAGCGCGGTCCAGTATTTCACGCTTCCTGGATTGGGCTGGGTCGACTCGCCGGGCCTGCATTCCAAGACCCCGGAGAACGGCGAACTGGCCAAGAGTTATGCTCAAGCGGCCGACCTCATCGTGTATGTGATGAACTCGGCCAACCCCGGGCGCGATACTGATATGCAGGAGATCGAGCAGTTACTGGCAATGAGTAAGCCGGTGGTCTTCGCACTTACCCGCGCCGATAGGGAAGAGCCGGATGAAGTCGACGGCGAGCTCGTCTTGCGCCGGGTGATGATGCCCGAGAGCGACCAGCAGCAGCAGGTCCGCTATGTTAGTGACACCCTGAGAGAACGCTTCGGCGATAAGCTGGATCAATGCGAGGTGTTGCCGCTTTCGGTGGCTTATGCCGAAGCTACCGGGGACGAGAAGACGGCAGGCATAGCGCCTTTCATGCAATGTCTGCGGGAGCGGATCGAGAGCGACAGTGTGCGCATGAAGCGCGATACACCGCGTCATAACCTCATGCATTTCTGCCGAGAACTAGGTGGTACGTCGGAAAAGCTGGAACAGAGCCAGCAGACGTTGGAACAGGCCCTGAAGCCACTTCAGGAAGATGTCGAGTACCGTCGCCAGGCACTATCTGCGGAACTGAAGCTCGTGCTGCATCAACAGGTAGATCGGGCGATGCAGACTTTCGAGGGGGACACCCGGTCCTTGGCACGTGAAGTGCGAGAAGGGCTGATACCAGTCGTCCAGGAGCGTGTGTCGTCGACCCTGTACGAGCAACTACAGCAAGTGGACCGAGCAGTGGCCAAAGGCTTGATCTTCACCGGTGCCGAGGGCCTGCCAGGTTTCGAGCACGAGTATGCCGAGCGCACCTATCGTGATGCGAGCAAGCGCCGTGCCATCGGCGGCAGCTCGGGGGGGCTTCTGGGAGGGGCTCTTGGACTCTTGGGCGGGCCGATAGGCGCGGCAGTGGGCGCTGCCGCTGGTGCCTGGGCTGGCGAGCGAATCGGCAATGCCTTGGCCGACACCAAAACCGAGCACTATTTAAGTGGCGACAACCGGGACCAGATAGAGCAGTCGGCGCGCGAGGCCTTCGGCCGTGACATTGATCGGGCCATCCAGCAGCTCTACGTGCAACCCCTGAGCGGTGCGCTCGAAGTGATGCAAGAGACCGTCAGCGAGAGTCGTGCGGAGATGGAGCGCTTTGAAGCGTACCTACAGTCGATGATCAAGGAGATGCAGGATGCAGCCTGAAAACACGTCCAACACGGAATCCAGGGATACCCGCATGCCCCGTACTCCACGCCCTGTCCAGGCATTATTCGATCGGGCCCGACCCCGGTTGGCTCGTTATCTGGAAGATGCCCGTATCCAGTCGCTTGCGGATCACCTTCACGAACGCCAGCAAAGCTGCACGCCCGTGATCATGGTCTACGGCCTATTCAATGCCGGCAAGAGCACCCTGATCAATGCCCTGGTGGGCGACATGGTCGCGGAGGAGGGTGTGGTGCCCACTACGGCGGCGATCGATCGCTATCGTTGGGGAGCCTATGAATTGCTGGATACCCCTGGCGTGGACGCTCTGGCGGACCATGAGGCGACGACGCAGGCGCAGCTCGAGCGCAGCGACTTGATCCTGTTCGTCATCAACAGCGCTAGTGCCGTGGATGATCAGCACACCTATGAGACGGTCATCCAGCTGGTGGATGAGGGGCGACGGGTGATGCTGATCCTCAATAATACCGAAGGCCATCTGAATGACGCGACCTGCAATGCGGTCAATGACGAGGTGCGCTCACTGCTGCAGCAAAAGGCTGCCGAATCGCGCATCGAGATCGCTCAGTTACTGAAACATATCCCTATCCACTGGGTGGATGCTCGTAGCGCCCGTCGCGGGCGGATGGAAGACAAGCCACTCCTGCTGCGGGAGAGCCGCTTGCCGGAGCTGGAACAAGCGTTGGGCCGTTTCATCGAGGAAACGGACAAGGCCGACCTGATCGAGCGTCTTGCCGGAGACGTGCGGAGGATCATCGACGAGGCTCTGGAGGTGATCCAGGGGCAACAGAGTGAGCGTGGTGAAGCCAAGTTCGAGCGAATCGCCACTCGCCTGGATAGCGAAACACAGCGAATCTCTGTCGCCATGTCGGAGCTGATTCGTCAACAGCGACAGACTCTGTCGAGCCAGCTTCGTCAATGGATGGAGGACCCTGAGCAGGTATCCGAAACCCGGATCGAGCAACAGCTGAACTCGCTGGTGCAAGAGCTCTCTTCGGCGCTGGAGCAGCGGCTCGAGGAAGAGCTGGCGCGCACCAGCCAGCACCTGCAAGCCGTTGTGGATGAGCTGGACCCGGTTTCGGTTGTGGCTTCGACGGAAGCGAGTCTTGAGGATGTGGAGTTTAATACGGCCGGGGCGTCTAGCGACGAGCAGAAGGCTTCGTCGCTTCTGCCACCGGGGACCTTGCAGATGCTGATGAAGGAAATCCGTTCCGAGCATCTGGTCAAGGCAATGCAGATCGCCAAGGATCTGTTGCCGAAGCTGTTCAAGGGCATTGGGCCCAAGACCATGGAACGATGGGCCGACAAGATTCTGAAAGGCACTCGGCTGGGGGGGCATCCGCTTGTGCAGGTTGGTGTTCAGCTGGTGACGGGGCTTTACCAATACTACCGAGCGGAACAGAGTCGCAAGGAAGAAGCGGCACGGTTCGCACGTTATCAGGAACAGGTACGAGATGCCGCCCGCCGGATCGGTTATGAGTACGAGGCCTCCGCTCGGAGCGGCATCGACGTCGCCTTGCGGCAGGCCCTGCAACCGGCTCGCGATCAGCTCGATGAAGCTCTTGGCCAGGCGCAAGAAGACACGCGAACTCTCGAAGCGGATCGTCAGGCGCTCACCAGCCTCCGAAACGCCCTGGCAGTGCGCTGAGAATTGGGGCAGGCCTCTTACCACCCAATTTATTGGGTGGTAAGAGTAGAAATGGTTCTGCACTATCCCGGGAGCTCAATAGCCTACTGAAGACTTTGATGCTCCCGCTCTTTTGTGTCAGGACATCGAGCCGGGGGTAAATCCTAGTTGGCGGAAGGCCCGGAATTAAGATTGATCGCATAGGTCGGTGCCCACTGCTATTGGGCAAGAGCACTTTGCGTGCGGTATTCAAGATGTTAGTTAGTGATTTCAGGTTGATGAAATGAGCCAATTGGTACTATGGGGAGATGGTATGGGGACAATGACGGCACAAATCCTTATCGGGAAAAGCCATCCCAATGATGGTGGGATACGGCCCGAGTGGATGGTTCAGATCTCCGAGAACAGCCGGCCACGCATCATATTGCATGACAATGTGAATTATCTGGCGAAGCCAAACAGGAAGCCGGTGTATTACGAGTGGGTGCCAAGTGTCGAGCGTGGCGTGGAAGATATGCTGGCTATGATCGCCTTGCATGTCGTCAAGCATCAGCCGCTTGTCGATATGCTTGTGCGAGAATGCCCTTGTGTATTAGAAAATAAGGTTGAGGTTTATGAGGTGCCAGATGTTGTGAGAGATTCCATGTATGAAGCGGTTAAAGAAGTAGAGGGATGGCCAAAGCTTGCAATTTCCGTGTATTTCAGGTGTTTTTTGGAAAGCAGGTTTTCTATATTGGAAGATCTGGATGTTGATTTTGAGCTTTGCAGGTCGGTTCGTGTGAGAGAGAAAGGGGGTTGGGGCGATATTGACCTGAAAAGGGATGTTGGAGCGATGGCTAAAATATAAGGTTCTGGATCGTCAGGATGGATGTGTGGGGTTGCTTTTGAGCCGGGTGTGTTCCGGAAAAGCCAGGCCTTAAAGGCCTGGCCTTCATGTTTCTAACGAACAAGATCCATCAACTTGTCATAGGAGTCCACAACATCATATTTCACTTTAGTTGTGGCGATGGTGTTGAAAAACTCATTGGCACACTTGATCTTGGCCTTCTCGATTTCGCGCAGCTCCAGCGATGACATGCTGCCCTTGGTCTCGGCCACGAAGTAGACGTGTTTGACGTCGTCCTCGTTGAAGGCGATGGCCCAGTCGGGGTTGTAGTTGCCTACCGGTGTCGGGATGAAGAAGCTCTTCGGCAGCTTGGCATAGACCACCACCTCCTTGCCGGTGTCGAGCTCTTCGACGAAGTCCCGCTCGATTCTAGAGTCGGTCACCACGTAGTCGTAGATATGACGGTTGGCCTTGTAAGCCCGGTCCAGCTGGTTTTCCGGCTTCTCGATGGTGAAGATTTCCTGGCTGTGTTGCTCGTTGATGGGGTCGTAGCTGATGTGCTCGACCACCATGCTGGCCTTCTGCTCGTTGATCAGCTTGGCGGCCTGGGCCATGAAGTCTTCCGGGTTCATCTGGTACTGCTTGAAGGTCTTCGGCTGGATCTTGGAGAGAATCGCCGCGATGGTACGCCGCGTCAACTGCGTGGTCTCGGTCAGACGACCGATCAAATCGTATTTTACTGCCGAGTGAAGCGAGCCATCATGCTTGATTCGCTTGCTCTCGTTGACGGTGAAGGCCTGTCCGTTGGTCAGGTCCTGGTAGCTGGTTTCGGCTTTCTGGGTGCCGCGTTCCACCTGATACTCCAGGCGTTTCACTTTGAGCTTCAGGTCCAGGTAACCCACGCATTTCTCGATCAACTCGTTGGAATCGAAGCTGACGGAGTAGGCTGCCTTTCGGTTGATACGCTCCCAAAGCTCCTGAAATTCCTTCTTGTGGAAGTTGTCGTTGAGCGGGTTCAGCTTTGAATTCCGGTCATTTTCGGGCGTTGGTAACTGCACGTCGCTGAAGATGCTGTCGATCAATCGAAAGACCTGTTGTGCGTGCGGTTGCAGTGACTCCGGCAGTTCGGCAAGGGTGCCATCCTCCTTGGCCTGGTGATAAGCCTCGGTGATGTGGTCGGCACTATCCGTGTAGTCGTGCTTGAGCAGGTAGCGGTAGATCTCCTTGGCCATGGCGGGCGAGACCTCTACCTCGCCTTCATCAGACACGAGCAGCTTGCCGGTGAAATAGGCCTCGTCGGCGACCCGCGGGCGCTCGGAAAGCTCCTTGCTGATGTCACGCTGCAAGGCGGTGACGAAGTCCTTGTAGCTCTCGCTGGCGACCACCGTCAGCTCGTTGATGTCGTGCACCGTCAGCGGGTCGTCCATCCGCTCCCCGAGCTGGTTGACTGCGAGGCGCAGGCCACGGCCGACCTCCTGGCGCCGGGAGATGGTGTTGTCGCTGTGCTTCAGCGTGCAGATAACGAAGACGTTGGGGTTGTCCCAGCCCTCCCGCAGTGCGGAGTGGGAGAAGATAAACCGCGTGGGCTCCTCGAAGGAGAGCAGGCGCTCCTTGTCCTTCAGGATCAGGTCGTAGGCATCGACATCATCCGTCTCGGTGGAGCGGGCCGTGGTCTTGGGGTCGACGAGGCACTTGGTCTTCTTGTCGATGGCGAAATAGCCGTTGTGGGTATCCGAGGCGCTGATACCTCTCAGGTAGCGGTTATACTCGCCATCCTCCAGGGTCAGTATCTGGTTGAGCTCCTGGTTGTATTCTTCCTCGAACATCTGGGCATATTCGCCTAGCGCCTCACCGCTCTCATCGTACTGGCGGTACTTCGCTACCTCATCGATGAAGAACAGGGTGAGCACCTTGATCCCCTGGGAAAACAGTAGCTGTTCCTTCTTGAAGTGCGCTTTGACCGCCTCGCGGATCTGGATCCGGCGCAGCGCCTTCTCGGTGACATCGACAGTCACTTCTCCTGCGGTAAGTTCGACACCGTTGGTGAAGCTGAGCTGATCGATCCTGGCATCGATATCCGAGACGACGAAGCCGTGGTACTGATCCAACCCACCCGACAGCTCATGCAGGTTGTCGCCCTTGCCCAGTTTGCGGCGCTTGCGTTTCACGCCGCTGGCCGATTTCTCCTCGTACTCGACCCAGGCCACCGGGGGCTTGTTTCTGGACGTTTCGATGTTCTCCAGGTAAAGGTAGGCATCGGTGCCGGTGAGGCCCTTGGTGGTGACACCGCGGACAGAGATCTTTTTCACGAGCTTCTGGTTATAGGCATCCAGGGCGTCCAGGCGGTGAATCTTGTTGTAAGTTGTCTTGTGAGTGGCCGAATAGCGCACGATGAACAGCGGATTGAATTTACCGAGTGACCTGAGCGCGGTATCGGTGCCCATCTTTTGTGGTTCATCGACAAATACGATGGGGCGATTTGCTTGAATTACGTCGATGGGGCGGCGTGACTGAAAGTCGTCCAGCTCGTCGTAGATGCGAAGGTTGGCCGCACTTCGAGAGTTGAAGGCCTGCACGTTGATGACCATCACGCTGATGCCGGCATCCGAGGAGAAACTCTCCAGGTTGTGCAGCTGCTTCGAGTTGTAGACGAAGAAGCGTGCCTTCTCCCCGTAGCTCTCCAGGAAGTGGTCGGCGGTGATCTGAAGCGACTTGTAGACACCCTCGCGGATGGCGATGCTGGGCACCACCACGATGAACTTGCTCCAGCCGTAGCGCTGCTTCAGCTCGAACATGCTCTTCAGGTAGACGTAGGTCTTGCCGGTGCCGGTCTCCATCTCCACGTCCAGGTTGTAGGGACAGCCGGTCCTGTTGTCCTTCTTCAGGCCGTCGGAGAGCGGCAGGTTCTGGCGGCGCTGCACGGTGCGGATGTTGTTCAGCAGCTCAAGCTCCGTCAGCTCCAGCGCGGCGTTTTTGAAGCCGGCGTCGTCGGAATCTGGTGAGGCATACATGTCACGCTGCATCGGCCGTGCCAAGGGTGCGGCCTCGCCCGGATCGATGCGGTAGCGGATTCCGCTGCTGAAGGGCTGGCCAGCAAAGCAGTCCGCCAGCGCCTCGACTGCCCGCGTCTGGTATTCCTGAGTCTTGAACTTAAGCTTCATGGCCTTCCTTTCTGCATCGGCATCGGAGCCTGCAGCAAGGGCTCCCGATGCTTTAATTTTAAAATCAATAACTTGAAGATATTTTCGTTCAGTCTCTTTCTGCAGTGCCGCCGTTTCTTTCTGCAGACCTTTCTGCATCGGCCGCCAGCCGCCATTCCGGCGCACCGCGGCTGCCGACATTGCGGATCTGGCCGGCTCGGCGCAGCTTGGTCAGAATGTTGCCCACCTTGGCCTTCTTCTTTGGCTCATCCAGGGCATCGCTGAGCTTGTCCCACAGCAGGGTGTCGACCTCCTGGCGGCTGGCGGAGCCGAACTTGGCCAGGTAGTCGGTCACCAGCTTGGCGTAGAAGGCGTCATCCTGCCCGCGGGTGTGGATGTACTGAGCCTTGGTCGCCGTCGCGGTAGCGATCTCGGCGGAGACGCGCAGGTTGGGCTGTCGGCCTTCGATCAGCTTGGCGCGGCGCAGACGACTCGCCATCTCCTTATCGAGCGGCAACTGTTTCTGTACGCGATCCAGAGCTAGGATCTCCTGCAGGGAGAGCTCGGTCTTCTTGATGAGCATGCGCGTGTAGGCCGGATCGACGATGCTGCCGTAGATTGTCAGCCGCACCCGGGATGGGTCGTTCACGTCATAGTCCGGCATGGGAAGGTAACGCTTCGCCTGCCCCAGGTGCATCTCGTGGATCCCGTAGCCCATGGTGTCGATCATGTTCAGCTCGACCATGGCATTGACCAGGAAAGGGTTGCGGTAGTGCATCGGCGTCTTGTGGCCGGTGACGTAGTCCTCCGGCCTGCCCTCGAAGAAGCCCCCGGCGTTTTCCAGGATGAGCCGATCCGGCTCTTCGGTGACCAGGACCCGGCCGTTGCGGGTATAGTCCTGGTGGGCGATGCAGTTGTGCAGCGCCTCCAGCACGATCCGCTGGTCATACTTGGCCAGCTCCACACCCAGCAGCTGGTCTTCCGGCAGGATTCGTACCTGCACGTTGCGAATCTGCTGGTAGAGCCGCGTCGTGGCCAGCAGGAACGGCGGGCCGAAGTGGCGGTAGGCCCGCTCCGGTCCCTCCAGCTTCCAGGTCAGCTGAGCGGGATGGGGAGATAGCAGCGGCGCCGCCTCTTCCTTGCCGAGCAGTAGGAGCGCCGCTCGGGTCACCTTGCCGTCCAGTGTCAGCTTGGCACGATCCAGGAAGGTGGCCAGCGGCCACCCCATGACCTCGCCGGGCTCGAAGCGGTTGGCGTACTTCTTGGCGAAGGACTCTCGGGCCTTGCTGACCGCCTCGGGGTCGAGATGGTCGAGCGTGGCTTCCGGTATCAGCTGCACGGACCAGTCGGTGACGTCGGTCTGTCGCCGAATCGTATCCAGCTTGTCCAGGCCAAGGCTGGTCAAGCTCTCGCCGGCGCGAGCATAGTAATGCCCTAGCCAGGCGATGGGCATGCCCATCGGTGCGGGGGGAATCTCGAACAGCAGCACCCGGCCCTCCGGCGTTTCCAGCTCGTGGACGTCACGGAAAGTGATGCTGGGTTCTGTGCCGTCGGCTATCTGCATCTTGAGCTTGTCGAGCTCGCCGGGGACTTGGCGAAACTCGGAGCCCAGGATGCGCCGTGTCTTGTCGTCGATGCCAAAGACCAGCCAGGCGCTTTCGCAGGCACGCAAATTCGCCTCGTTGGCCAGTGCCGAGAGGTACTTGCCGAGATCCGAAGTGGAGAAGCCCTTGCCACCGCGCTTGAATTCGACCACCTCGCTCTCCCAGCGCTCGACAAGGGAGTGCAGCAACTGCTTCAGCGCCCGCTCGTCCATGCTCATGGGCCTAGATCACCTTGACGTCGGTATTGGGCGATTTCTGAGCGAAGATCTGCTCGACGCTGACCTTGACGCTATCGTTGGCAAAGCCGGCATCGCGGAACACCACTCGCAGCGGCTCGTATTCGGCGAGCTGCTTGACGAAAGCTTCGTCGATATCGAGGTCGAAGCAGGCGGCCAGGGCCATGTACTTCTCGGATCCGTCTACGAAGAAGATGGTTTTCCCGTCAAGTTCCTGGCGAGAGATGGGGAGCGAGAGATCGACGCCCCAGTCCAATAAAACTTGAAACAAAAGATCCTCAGGGTGAACATTGTTACGAACATTGTCGACCAACCCTTCTAGATATTCTTGTGAAAGAGCCTCCGGCTCATAGTGGGTTTTCTTCATGTTTGAAGAGTCAATTTTTAGAACTCTGACTCCAAAATCAAGCCTATGGCTGTCGCATAAGTCAGATGATAGTTCTTTTGCAGCTCTCTTGATTCTATCTAAAGCCACTTCTGAAATGGTTTTGTAGCCATTCTTGTAAGCATCGCTGTTTTCTGAGCAGGGTTCGTCGAGCTGAACAAGAATGAACTTGCGGCTACCTGAGTCTGACTTGTTTAGCCTCATCAGTGCATGAGCTGTGGTTGCTGAGCCGCTGAAAAAATCTAAAACCAAATCATCTTTTTCTGTAGATACCTTTAAAGCAATTTCTAAAAGGTCAATCGGCTTGGGCGTATCAAAGATTGATTTCCCATCAAAAAGATTTTTAAGGTAGTTCTTTGCCTGCTCATTAGTCGCGGCATCTTGAGCGAACCAAATGGATTCAGGTGTAAGCCCCCTTTCCTTATCATTTAGATAAGTTTTGATTCTCGGGACTCCATTTCCTTCCTTTCCAAACCACAATCTACCTTCTGCTGCCGCTTTGTTCATGGTTTCTTCTGTATAAAGCCAGCAACGCCCACTTTCGAGCTCGTGCCTTTTCCCATTTGGGGCCACAAAAGTATAAAACTGACTCTTAGTGCCATGGCCAGCTTGTGCCGTAGCAGGGTCGGACTTCCATGGTCCACGAGGGTCATTATCTGGGTTTTTATAGTTTGCAAGCGCCTTCTCGCTCATAGGGAGCTGTTTGAGGACACGACCACCATGACTAACATTCTTACAATAGCAAACCAAATAGTCGTGCCTTGAAGAAACAACCTTTCTGTTCTCTCTGTTGGTTCTTTTTTCCCATACGAAGTTTGCGACGAGATTCTCTTCTCCAAAAATCTCATCGCAAATCTTTATTAGGTTTGCAAGTTCGTTGTCGTCAATGGATATAAATATTAGCCCGTCATCACGAAGCAGGTTTCTTGCAAGTCTTATCCTCCCATACATCATCGATAGCCAATCAGAGTGCCGACGCCCATTGCTTTCAGGGTTTGCGACTAACTTACCCTGTGTCTCGTCGACTTGATTAGACGAAAAAAAATACTCTTCGACAGAGGAGGAGAAATTGTCTTGATAAATAAAGTCGTTGCCCGTGTTGTATGGAGGATCAATGTAGATCATCTTTACTTTGGCAAGATAGGTCTCCTGAAGAAGCTTCAGGGCTTCCAGGTTATCTCCCTCGATAAAAAGGTTCTTGGTGGTGTCGAAATCCACACTCTCTTCCCTGCATGGACGCAGTGTCTTGGCAATCGGCGCATTGGCCGCCAGCAGGGCTTCCCGCTTGCCGGGCCAGTTGAGGTGGTAACGCTCCTGGGGCCCCTCGACGATATGCTCGGAGAGCTCCTGGCGTAGCTGGTCGAAGTCGATGGCTTGTTTCACCCGCCCCTGTTCATCCCGTGCTTCGGTGATGCAGCCGGGGAACAGCTCGGCCAGCTTGGCGATGTTGGCCTCGGTGAGATTGGGAGAGTGCATCTTCAGCTTGTCCATGGTGTCGCGTGGCTCCGGACCTTTGTGGTCGTGATCAGGTGACATAGTCGGCAAGTTTCTCGCGGATCGAGCGCAGTTCGGCATTGATCTCGACCTTGCGGTTGAACTGTTTCGTGTTGCGCAGGCGCTTCTCGAGGTTGGTCGCGTCCTTCTTGAGGGCTTCCAGGGCCCTCAAGCGCTCCAGTTGATCCGGCAGGGCTTCGCCCTGGCGCGCCGGCGCCGGAAGCAGGCTGCGCAGCAACTGCTGGTAGAGCTGCTTCAGGTCGATGGCCGTGGGCAGCGGTTGCCGGGGTATCTCGGTGGGTAGCCAGTCGCTGCTGGCGTAGTGGTTATCCAGCACCCATTTGCTGGGGTCGGCCTGGCTGGGCCGTTTGTAGGCGGCGGTGACTCGGATACCGCGGTCGCCGTGGAGCTCGAACAGGATCGGAAAGGGGATGGCGTGGTCGATGGCCCGCAGTACGTCACGGTGCAGGTCCTCGCCCTTGAGGGTGATCACGAAGACCTGCAGTTCCGGCACCTCGTCGGTGCCTGGTAGATTGAGCGTGCCATGGGCCAGCTTGGCATGCCAGGTGATCTGGGCGACGTCGTCTCGTAGTCGCTCCCTGAGCCTGGTGCAGGCCCGCACATGCGCCAGGATGCGTTGCTTGGCCACCACACGGCCGAGCAGCGTCTTGGTGGGGTACTCGTATAGCGGTGCCGTCATGCTTCTTTCTCGCTTTCTCCGCTGACCGCATGACGCTCCGTCCCCACATCTGTGGCTGAGCCTGCCTCACGAACGACGATGAAGGTGATCAGCTCGAAGTCATCGAGCCCTTCGATAGTGTCGAGCAGTGCCGTAGTCTCGCCGCCGCTGAACAGGCTGTCGATCTCCTTGTCCTCCTTCACCTCGATCATCGAACGGATGGCCTGATCCAGCAGCTCTGAATAGGCGTGCATCTCTCGGCCATCTTGGGTTTCCTCGTTGAAAGGTCGATAGACGGCTTCGACCGGATCGCTCAGCCCCTTGCAGGCGGTGCGGGCCAGGTCCAGCAGGCGCTTGACTTCGGTGTAATCGCTGATCACCTCGCCGGTATCGCTGATATAGACCAGGTAGAAGGGATGCAGGCGATTCTGTTGCTGCAGGCTACTCCCCTGGGGGCCTGCCCGCTGATCGAGGTTGCGCAGGGTGAAGATGACCCCCGGCTCCAGGCCCTTCTCGGGCCGGGCCGGTACCACGGTATGCAGGCCGTTGGGGATACGGCTCAGGTCGCCGTTCTCCTTCATGTAGCCCAGTAGGTCCATGCGGAACTCGTTCAGGCCAAGGTCGGTGATCGATACGCCGGACTTGAGGTCTTCCATCTCCACCACTTCATCCTGTAGTCGACGCAGCTGCTCGCGCCGGTAGGCGACGTCGTTGGACTGGGCATGGAGCACGTTGTCGTCGCCGGTGGCGGTGACGTCGGCGATCACCATGCGGTTCTCGACGCGCTCCTTGAGGTTGATGTACTCGTCCAGGCTGATGTCTGGCCAGTAGTTCACCAGTTGGATGCTGGCGTTGGGAGAGCCGATGCGGTCGATGCGCCCGAAGCGCTGGATGATGCGTACCGGGTTCCAGTGGATGTCGTAGTTGATCAGGGTGTCGCAGTCCTGCAGGTTCTGGCCTTCCGAGATGCAGTCGGTCCCGATCAGGATGTCCAGTTCGCGGGGCTCGTTGGGGTATACCACGTCCTTGCTCTTGGCCTGTGGGGCGAACAGCGTCAGCAGACCCTGGAAGTCGTAGTGCTGGCGACTGTTGGGCATGGCCCCAACGGTCGATATCGGGGCGTCGCTGCCGGTCACGAGGCCGGTGTGCACGCCCTGGCTCTCGAGCAGAATCGGCGCCAGGTTATCGTAGAGGTACTTGGCGGTGTCCGCGAAGGCGGTGAAGATCATCACCTTGCGGTTGCCAGGGTTGATCGGCGAGGCCAGCTTGCTGGCAATCTGCGTCTTGAGGTGCTGCAGCTTGGCATCGTCGGACGGGGTGACCTTAGCCATTTCCTCCAGCAGCAGCTCGATCCACACCAGGTCGGTGCTCAGGTCATGCTCCCAGGACGGCAGGTCCATGTCCTCCAGGCTGATCTGGACCTTCTTGCCCACCGTGGCATCACCCGGCATGGGGATGCTGTCGTCGTCGGGGTCGGCATCTTCGAAGGACGCGGTGATATCCGCGAAGCTCTCCGAACGGCCAGTCTGTTTGAAGGCTGCAATCTTATCCAAGATGGTCTGGTAGCTATCCTGCAGCCCTTCCAGGGTCAGGCGAAACGCCGCCACCGAGCTCTCCAGACGCTTGAGCAGGTTGGTCGTCATCAGGGCCTGAAGGCTCTTCTCCCGGTCCACCTGCTTGAAGCTACCGCCTCCACTGGACACTTCGGTGTCGTACATCTCCTCGTACTTCTTGAGGCGGCTGGGCAGGATGTAGCTGATCGGGGCGTAGACGGAGAGCTTGAGCTGGGAGAGCTGCTGGAAGATCTCATTGAAGCCGATCACATCGGTTCGGTGAGTGAGCGGGCAGTGAAACGAGAGCGGCTTGCGGCGCTCCGGAAAGCTGCCGATATCGCGGGTGTCGTAGAAAGTTTCGATATGCCGGCGTGAGCGGGCGATGGTGACGCTGTCCAGCAGCTCGAAGAAGTCGAAGTCCAGCGCCTGCAGGATGGCGCCCGTGGTGCGCTTCTCGGGCGGAAGGGCCGACCACTCGTTGAAGGTGGCCTGGGCGCGTCGGAAGATGCCCTCGATGTCCTGGGCGCCGCTGAGATGGCGAGTCAGGTTCTCGGCTTCGCCCTCGTAGGCCAACGCCAGCTGGTTCTTCAGGTCGGTGAAGCGGTTGTTGACCGGCGTGGCCGAGAGCATCAGCACCTTGGTCTTCACCCCGGCACGGATCACCTGATTCATCAGCTTCTGGTAGCGGGTCTCGCGATCCTTGTAGACGTCGTTGTTGCGAAAGTTATGCGACTCGTCGATAACCACCAGGTCATAGTTGCCCCAGTTGACGCGATCCAACGGCATGCCGAAGGACTCCCCGCGGGTGCGCTGCAGGTCGGTATGGCAGAGCACGTCATAGTTCAGGCGGTCCCGGGCCAGCACATTGGTGGTCAGGTTGCGGTTGTAGGTCAGCCAGTTGTCGGCGAGCTTCTTGGGGCACAGCACCAGCACGGAGCGGTTGCGCAGCTCGTAGTACTTGATGACCGCCAGGGCGGTAAAGGTCTTCCCGAGCCCTACGCTGTCGGCCAGGATACAGCCGTTGTAGGTCTCCAGCTTGTTGATGATGCCGGTGGCGGCGTCGCGCTGGAAGTTGAACAGCCTTTGCCAGATGACGCTGTCCTGGTAGCCGGTGCGATCGTTGGGCAGCACGTCCTCGCTGATGTCTTCCAGGAACTCGTGGAAGATGTGGTAGAGCATCAGGAAGTAGATCCGCTCCGGTGGGCTCTCCCGGTAGACCGATGCGATATGCTCGCGCAGCCGTTCGGTGACGTCCTCGACCTTTTCTTCGTCCTGCCACAGCTGGTCGAAGAGGTCCATGAACTGAGAGGTGTGGGCCGGCTCGCTGAAGCGGGTGACGAAATTGGAGACCGCGTTGCCCTGCTGGTAGCCCAGATCCATCGCCGTGAAGCCGTGCAGGGGCATATAGACGGTGTCGCCGCCTGAGGCCGCAATGCCGGCGAAAGGCTGCATCGTGGCCTGCCCTCGATTGGAGCGGAACCGGGCCTTCCGACGCATCCAATCGGCACATTCCCGAGCGATAGCCCGCTGGGTCAGCTTGTTCTTGAGCTGGATCTCGAATTCGCTGCCGTGGACGCTGCGCTCGCGCTCCGCCTTGGGGATGTGGAACTCACGGTGCTCCTTGCGGAACTTGTCGCAGGCCTGGTCAGGGACGAAGGTGGGTGAGGTGAAGATGAAGTCGACCGAGTCCAGCGCCTCCAGCTCATCCTTGAGTGCTTCAAAGGCGTAGATCGAGAAGCAGGAGGCCGCGATCTTGAGACGGGCACCGGGCCGCAGGGTGTCCTTCAGGTCGTCGCCGAGCAGCCGGCTGACGTTGTCGATGATCTCCATGATGCGGCTCCCTGCAGCTCCCTGGCCGCCTAAGGGCGGTCTCGTCATTCTGGTTGAGCAATGCCATCAATCTTATATCAAGGGGTTAGCACCATGAAGCGCCCCCTGTAGCTTGAGGGCCCATTGCATTTTTCAGGGTGTCGCCCGATTTAGCGCGATCGACGGCTGCCGAGAAGCAGCGGGCTTGCGTGATGTCATAAAAAGCCCACGGGTTGACGGTTCCCGTGCTGCTCCAGCTCTTCCTGGCTCAGCGCCTCCATCAGCGTATCGAGTCGCAGCGGCAAGCCCCGCAGGTCGAGCTGGTCCAGGGCGGTGCGCAGGTTCCCTGGCGTCAGCCGGCGGCTTGCCAGGTGGTTTTCCGGAAGCGAGGCCAGTCGGGCGTGATCGCGCTGGGGCAGCACGGCCTGGAGCAGGCTGCGTAGCTGCTTCGGGGCCAGCGGCAGGAACTCCACCTTGAGGTCGAAGCGGCGCATCACGGCGCGGTCCAGGCTGTCCACCCGATTGGTGGTGGCCAGCAGGGTGCCGTCGAAGCGCTCCAGCTGTACCAGCAGTTCGTTGGTTTGCGTCACCTCCCACTGGTGCTGTGCACCAGCACGATGCGTCAGCAGACTGTCGACCTCGTCGAGCAGCAGCACGGCGCCGCCTTCCTGGGCCCGCTGGAAGCACTCGGCGATCTTCGCCTCGGTCCCTCCCACGTAACGGTCCAGCAGATCGCTGGCGGAGACCCGGATCAGCTCGCGGCCCAGGCGCTCGGCGAGGTGATCGGCCAGGGCCGTCTTGCCGCTGCCGGGAAGTCCGTGAAGGCACAGTCGGCCGCGTCCGCGGCGTGTCAGGCGCGCGACGATCGATTCCAGGCCCGGACGAGTGTGCAGCCAGTCGATGTCATAGGCCGGCATGGTCGGCGATGGCGCAAGGCGCGGCGCGCGGCAGATATGGCCTTGCGGCGACTGTCCCTGAGCGCGCAGGCGCTCCCCGAGCAGCGTCTCGATATGCTGCTCGTTGCGAAGGGGGGCGCGGTCGTCCAGCAGCGTGCCAAGGCGGCCGAGCTGGCCGGCCAGGGCGGGTGTCATCCAGGGCTGGGCGGCCAGCCGGCCCCGGGCCGCGGTGGTGACGGGGAGTGCCTCCAACTGGCGACGGAGTCGCTGGCGCGCCGAGTCGCTCATGTCGGCGCGCACTTCGATGATCAGGTCGAAACGGCGCAGATAGGCCGGATCGAGCCAGTGCACACTGTTGCTGATCCAGACTCCGGGCACCGGGTTGGCCTCCAGCAGGCGGTTGGTCCAGCCCTTGGGCAGGGCTTCCTCATCCGCCATCACGTCCTCGATCTCGTCGAACATCACCAGGGCCGGATGCCGGTCGAGCAGCTGCTGGACCACCTGATAGCGTCCCAGCCGCTTGGCGGGGGAAAGCGGCTGGTGGTCTTCCTCGGCCACCGGCACGCCGTAGAGCGGCACGCCCAATCGGGAGGCCAGGGTGCGGACCAGCTCGGTTTTTCCCACCCCCGGCTGACCATGAATCAGGACGTTGGCGCCGGCATGGCCCTGCTTCAATGCCCGTTCGAGGTAATCCACCAGCAGCTGGCGCAGCGGCACGCCCTCGAAGGTGACCAGCGTGAAGCGCCCCGCGGGCTGGGCGGGGCACAGGCCCATCAGCCGCTCCCTGATGCGCTCGGTCAATATCGCGCTCCCCCGGGCCGGGCCCGACAGCAGGGGCGACAGCTTGTGCAGCAGGTGGCCGCCGGAGAGGGCGTCTTCCAGGTCGAGGAAGCGGTGGGCGTTGCTGCCGAGCAGGCCGAGCATCTTGAGCCGCCCATCTTCCCGCAGCGCCTCGTGGACGGCTTCGATGTCATGGCCGAACAGGCCGGTGATGGCCTTGCCGATATGGCTGGCCTGAAGGTTGACCAGCACCTGGTTGAACGGCTGGTGGCGCAGGCGCAGCCAGGCCAGCAGCAGGATGTCTCGCTCGGGAGCATCGAGTTGCAGCGCCTGGGCGATGCGATCGCCGAGGGTGGCCAGACGGCAGTCGATCGGCGCATCGGCCTCCAGGGAGGCGCTGGCATCGCGCAGCCAGGCCTTGAGCAGGGGGCGGAAGTCGGCGAAATGCCGGCTGCTGGCGGGATCTTCCGGCGCGCGGATCGCCAACCAGGCCAGCACGGTCTGCCATTCGTCCTCGTCCAGGCCGGCCTCCTGGCCCAGGCTCAACAGCAGGCGAACGGTGACGAGTTGTGCCAGCAGCGTCTCGTGGGGATCTTCCCGATCTTCGTCCCGATGCGAAAGGTGGCGAGGCAGCACAGAGGCCCAGCGCATGGCGATCTCCCTGTTCATTGAGGCCCTTCCATTCTGCGGTCTCGGTGCGACATGCCGTGTCGTAGCCCGGAGGGCGTGCATCATCGACAGTTGGAAGGGGGATCGGGCGCGTCGCGTCCGTCGTCGGGGATCAGGGGGCCGCGATCGACGTCGAGTCGGCCCGAGCGTAAAGCTGGAGCACCCGCCGAGCGCAATCGAGCAGGTGCTCGCGCCAGTGGGAGGGGCTAAGCACCTCGATGCCGGCGCCCATGCCTTGCAGCCACCAGAGCGTTTCCTGGTCGTCGGGTACCCGGGCCGTCAGGTGCTGCCAGTCGCTGTCGTCCAGGGGCGTCAGCGACTGGGAGGTGGAGAGTGGTGTCTCGGCCAGTAGCCAGGCGACGTGAGGCGAGACCCTGGCCACCAAGTCCACGTCGGCCTGGCTCTGGCGGTAGCCGAAGGCGCCGCCACGAATGTAGTCGTCGAGATCGAAGGCACCGGTTTCTCGCCAGGGGGCGCCACTCAGAGTGGCCTGCTTGATGCGGTGAACCGCGAACTGTCGGATGTCGACATAATCGTTCACCGTGGCCAGGAGATAGGTCACGCTATGCCGGCTGACGAGGCCCTGTGGGTGGAGGGTGAACGTCTTCTCCTCGCCTGCGCTGCGCGACAGGTAGGTCACCTCGAGCGGGGTCCGCTCCAGCAGCCCCTGGGAAACCGCCTGCCAGATCGACTCATCCAGGGGCGCGGGGATCAGCGCCTTGCCGTTGGGAATGGCGCGAACCCGTTGCGCCCACTGGCTCAGCCCGTTATCGGCGAGCCCATCCAGCAAACGCCTGGCGTTCCGGAACTGCGGGGCGAGCTGACCCACCACCACCGGGGGCAGCAGTCCCTTCAGGTACTCTTCGGCGAGCACCAGGGTCAGGGCGCTGGAGGTGTCCAGGGCCGGAAGGTCGCAATGGAAATCCCTGTCGAAGTACCAACGGAACGGCTTCTCGGTGTCGTCACAGATCAGCGGGAAATGCAGCGAGAGCCGATCACGCAGGTCGCGCTGCAGGGAGCGGGCGTCGACATGGAAGCCGCGCTCATTGAGCTTCTCCAGCAACGCCGGCGTGCTGATGCGCCCCGGGCTGCGCGGAATCAGCTGCAGCATGGCGAGATAGCGAAACAATGTGTTGCGAGTATCGGACATGAACGTTCCTTGTCATGAGCCGGATGTCGCCGGCGCCTCAGCGCTTCCGATCAGCGGGACCATTGGGCCAGCAGCCAGGAGGCGACCGATGCCGGCAGGCCGGGTTCCCCGAGATGAGAGCGGACCAGCTGGAAGACGCGTTGTCGCCAGTGATGCTGCAAGGGCGTCCGAGAGGTGAATCCCGGCGAGCTCGACGGCACATCGCCGCGCTGCAGGCCATTGGTCCAAGGGGGCGTATCCAGGCTTTCTTCATTCTTGATCAGAGGGTTTTCGGCCAGCGAGTCGTAGACTTGAGCCAATGGCTGGCCGATCTGGGCGGGAAACAGCACGGCCGTGGGAGGGAGCTTCAGCCCCAGCATCAGCAGCTGAAGGTTCACCTGATGGTCGCAGGCCAGGTGCCAGCGTCGCTCGTCCAGGGCGTTCGCCGGTCTCAGATGGCCTGCGGCGCAGTGCAGCGCGAGGTGCGCTTGCATGAAGCGTCGCGTCGTCTCATCCAGGGTGGCGCTCCAGGCAGGATTCACCAGCAGCCGCTCTCCATCCGTGGTGGCGGTTCTCACTTCGGTGGGGCAGGCCGCTTCGATGGGCATTGGTGCGGACAGAAACGCCAGGGCAGGCTGCTCTTCTTGCCAGGCTTGCCGGTCGTCACGCCATAGGCGCAGCGTCGAGGCCTGTCGCCTGAACGCCTGGCCATGATCACACTCCTGTTTGCTCGGGACCGTCATCCTTTCCATGTCGACTCCGCTGCCTGTCTTGGATGTCGACCAGCATGGCAGTGTAGTGCGACAGAGCGTGTCGCTTTGCGGGAGAGGTGCCGGGCCCCGTATCCGCGGTTGGTCGCCATCGCGCAATGAGTCGCGGTTGTATGTTGGAAATGGTCCTTCGGAGAGAAGAATTACCGGGGGTGAGGGGAGGGAAATGGGCGTACCGATGACGTGGCGACATCGCTTGGAAGGGGGGGCTCCCAAACCGTATATCGAGCCATGCAGCGGTGTGGTGTGTGGAGGGGGGACGGCGGTTCGTCGACGGGCGAAGGCCGAGCACTGCGGGACAGTCTTGGCGCCCTCTGCAGGATTCGAACCTGCGACCTGCCGCTTAGGAGGCGGCTGCTCTATCCGGCTGAGCTAAGAGGGCGAAACGGGCGCTAGTATAAGCGCCTGAGCGGGCGAGATAAAGCCGCGTGCGGCATGCCGCCGGCCGCGGTTAGCGGTTAGAATGGGTCGCCTCGATGCAAGCGGCACCCGGCATGTCTGACTCTTCCTCTTACCTCTCCCAGGCGGGCGATCGTCACTTCGACGGCCTCGCCGACAAGTTCGCCGCGAGCCTCTACGGGGGGCTGCGCGGCGAGTTGCGCCTGGCCCTGCTCGACCGCCTGCTGCCCGAGATGCTCGAGCTCCATGCCCAGCCGGTGCTCGAGGTCGGCGGCGGGCTCGGTCAACTGGCCGGCTGGCTGGCCGACCGCGGCCATCCCGTCACCCTCACCGAGCCCGCCGCGGAGATGCTGGCCCGTGCCCGGCGGTCCCTGGAGGGCCGGGCGGTGACCTGCCGCCAGGCGCCGCTGCAGGACCTGCCGTCGCAGGTCCCGGGGCCCTGGCCGCTGGTCAGCTGTCATGCGGTGCTGGAGTGGCTGGCCGATCCCCGGGCGGCGCTGGCGACCCTCGCCGGCCTGCTGGCGCCGGGCGGGCAGCTGTCGCTGATGGTCTTCAATCGCGATGCCCTGCGCCTGTCCAACGTCGTCAAGGGCAACCTGGACAAGGCCCTGGCCGATCGCCTGGAGGGGCAGGGGCGGCGCAAGCGCCTGACCCCCATCTCGCCGCTCACCCACCGGCAGATCACCGGCTGGGCCGACGAGCAGGGCCTGGAGGTGGCCGCGGTGGCCGGCCTGCGGGTCTTCCACGACTACCTGCAGCGCCCGCCGGAAGACGAGGCCCAGCGCGAGGCCCTGCTCGAGCTGGAGTGGCGCTACAGCCGCGTCGATCCCCACTGGCGGCTGGGCCGCTATCTGCTGTATACCCTGATTCGTCCCGAGGAGCCCGCGTCATGAGTGCCGAGACCCCCGTCTGCCAGCTGCTGGAACGCCAGGATGCCGACTATCGCGGCTGGCTGTGGGTGGCGCCGCCCCGCGATCGCTGGCTGGAGGGCGGTGAGGGCGAGCTGCTCGCCGCCGACCGGGCGGTGCTCGATGCCTGGTCGGCCCGCGGCCGGCCGACGCACACGCCCTTCGAGGCCGCCGACCCGGCGCCGCCCGGCGTGGTGCTGTTCTGGCCCAAGGCCCATGCCCTGGGAGAATGGTGGCTGCTGTGGCTATGTGCCCGGCTGCCGACGGGCACGCCGCTGCAGGTGGTGGGCGAGAACCAGGGCGGCATCAAGCGGGTGCTCAAGGTGCTGGCGGCGCTGGGGCTGGGCTGTCGCAAGGTCGACAGCGCCCGGCGCTGCACCCTGTTCGCCTCGCGCCTGGCTCGGCTGGACATCGCGCCCGATGCGGCCTGGACCGCCTTCGAGGCCGAGGGGCTCACCCTGGCCAGCCATCCCGGCGTGTTCGGCCACGGCAAGCTCGACGACGGCACGCGGCTGCTGCTCGAGCGCCTGCCCGAGGTGCTGCCCTCCGAGGGCGAGGCGCTGGACATGGGCTGCGGCGACGGCATCCTCGCCGCCTGGCTGGCGCGGCGCGGCCTGGACATCACGGCGGTCGACGTCAACGGCTTCGCGGTGGAGGCCACGCGGCGCACCCTGGCGGCCAACGGCCTGAGCGGGGAGGCGCGCCACGGCGATGTGTTCGCCGGGCTCGAGGGACGCCGCTTCGACGCCATCGTCAGCAATCCCCCCTTCCACCAGGAACGGGCCATCGACTACGGGCCCGCCGGGCGGCTGATCCGCGAGGCGCCGGCGCACCTGCGCCCGGGAGGGCAGCTGGTGCTGGTGGCCAACGCTTTCCTGCCCTATCCGGCCCTGCTGGAGCAGGCCTTCGGCGGCTTCGAGATCCTCGCCGACGACCGCCGCTTCCGGGTCTATCGAGCCGTGGCGCGCTGATCAGGCCGACGGGGGGCGATAGGCGATGTCGGTGATCAGGTAGGTGGTCTCGCCACCCGGCGCGGCCACCGTGACCTCGTCGTCCAGTTCCTTGCCGAGCAGCGCCTTGGCCAGCGGCGCGTCGACGCTGATCCAGTGGCGGGAGGTATCGGTCTCGTCGTGGCCGACGATGCGCAGGCGCATCTCCTCGCCGTCCTCGTCCTCCAGGGTGACGAAGGCCCCGAAGAAGACGCGCCCGGTGTCCTCGGGCAGGCGGTCCACCACCTGCAGCTCGTCGAGGCGCTTGGTCAGGTAGCGGATACGGGCGATGACCCGGTTGAGTTCCTTCTTGTTGTAGGTGTAGTCGGCGTTCTCGCTGCGGTCGCCCAGGGCGGCCGCCTCGCCCACCTTGGCCGAGAGCGCGGGGCGCTTGACCCGGGACAGGTGGTCGAGGATGCCGCGCAGGCGGTCGGCCCCCTCGGCGGTGATCAGGTTGCTCTTGGGCTCCTGGCGGGGATCCTTGGCGGGATCGCGCCAGCGGGTCATGTTGCGGCCCTTCATGCGGTGACAGACCTCCTCGTGGACTCGTGGGGAACATACGCCATTCCCGGGTCGCGGGCCAATCCGTCGCGGAGTGGCGGATAAATCAAACGTTCGTTACATTGCATGTCAGGCCCATATCACAATCACAACCGGGAGGACCCCCGATGCGCCAACGCCCGCTGTTCGCCACCATCCTGAGCCTCGGCCTGCTCGCCGCCCCGGCCGCCCAGGCCGCCGCCTGGGAAGACGAGCTCTTCGAGCTGCGCAGCCGCTGGGAGCACACCACCACCGCCCTGGAGGCCTCGCGCCGGGAAGCCGCCCTGGAGGCGTTGGCCGAGGAAGCCGCGGCCCTGGCCGAGGCGCATCCGGAGACCAGCAGGGTGCTGATCTGGCAGGGTATCGTCCTGGCCTCCCTGGCCCGCGAGGCGGGCGGCCTGGACGCCCTGGGCGCGGCCAAGGAGGCCCGCCGGGTGCTGGAGCGGGCCGTCGAGCTCGATCCCGAGGGCCATCGCGGTTCGGCCTACGTGACCCTGGGAGCCCTCTACGACCGGGCGCCGGGTTGGCCGGTGGCCTTCGGCGACGACGAGACCGCCGAGCGGATGTTCCAGCGCGCCCTGGCGATCCGCCCGGACGGCATCGACGTCAACACCTACTACGCCCTCTACCTCGAAGACGAGGGGCGCACCGACGCGGCCCTGGAACATGCCCGGCGCGCCGTGGCGGGGCGTGCCCGGGAGGGCCGCGAGGCCTCCGACGAGGCGCTGCGCGAGCGGGCCCGCCGTCTGGTCGTCCGCCTGCAGCCGTGATCCGGGCCGCGCCGGGCGACGCTTGGCAGCCCGCGCCCCGAACACGATAATGGGCCTTTCGCGATTCCCGGAGGCTCCATGTCGCAGACCGACCGCACGCCCCCCGCCGATGCCCTGGACGCCGCGCCCTTCGGCCCCGGGGACGTGGACGTCCTCGAGCGTCGCTGCCTGCACCAGGGGTTCTTTCGCCTGGAGGCGTTGCATCTGCGCCACCGGCTGTTCGAGGGCGGCTGGAGCGCGCCCCTGGTCCGCGAGGTGCATCATCGCCATGACGCCGTGGGAGTGCTGCTCTATGATGTGGAGCGCGATGCCGTGGCCCTGGTCGAGCAGTTTCGCCCCGGGGCGCTGGACGATCCCGACTCTCCCTGGAAGCTCGAGATCGTCGCCGGGCTGGTCGAGCGCGGCGAGTCGCCCGCCGAGGTGGCCCGTCGCGAGGCCTTGGAGGAGGCCGGCTGCCCGGTGGGCGAGCTGATCGAGCTGCATCGCTACTACCCGAGCCCGGGAGCCTGCGACGAGCGGGTGACCCTGTTCTGCGGCCTGATCGACAGCCACGGCCTGGGCGGCGTGCACGGGCTCGACGAGGAACACGAGGATATTCGCGTGCATGTGCTGTCGTTCGCCCGCGCCTGGGAACTCCTGCTGGCGGGGCGACTCGACAATGCCATGTGCCTGATCGCCTTCCACTGGCTGGCGGCGGAGCGGGCCTCTTTGCGAGCGAGGAGCTAGCGTGTCGAGAAACGCCTACGTCACCGACCTGAAGACCCTGCAGGGCGAGTGCACCGCCAACTACGTGCGGCTGGTGCGCCTGCTGGGGGACCTGGACGCCGGCGGGACCCGCGAGGTCGAGCTGGTCAACCACGGCCGCCGGCTCGGCGCCCTGTGCCTCGAGCTCCAGGAGCGCGCGCCCTACACCAGCATCGTGCGCGTCTCCCAGCGGGGCGTCCTCGACGGCCTGATCGAGACCCCGCGCATGCGCGTGCACCTCTACCACGACGTGCGCATGGCCGAGGTCACCGACTTCCAGCGCCAGCGCCACTTCGACGGCCGCTATCGGTATCCCAATGCCCGCATGCACCAGCCCGACGAGAAGCTCCAGCTCAATCGTTTCCTCGGCGAGTGGCTGGATCACGGCCTGGCGCATGGCCATTCCCTCGACCTGCCCGAACTGCCCTGAGCCCCGCGATGCGCCTGATCCAGCTGACCGATTGCCACCTGCATGCCGATCCCGCGGCACGCTCGCGCACCGGCCTGCCCCACCGCCAGCTCGCCCGGGTGATCGAGGCGGCCGCGGCCCTGCGCCCGGACCGGGTGCTGGTCACCGGCGACGTCAGCGAGGATCGCAGCGCGGCCTCCTACGAGCTGGCGCACCGATTGTTGTCGGCGTTCGGTTGCCCCTGGGCCTGGTTGCCGGGCAACCATGACGAGCCCGCCGCCATGGCCGCCTGCCGGGCCTTCGACGCGAGCCTGGACCTGGGAGCGCGCCGCCTGCTGCTGCTGGATACCCAATGCCCCGGGCGCGAGGACGGCGAGCTCGGCGAGGCGCGCCTGGCCGAGCTCGCCGCGCGGCTCGCCGGGGACGCGCGACCGACCCTGATCGCCATGCACCACCCGCCGCTGGCGGTGGGCTCCGCCTGGATGGATGCGCTGCGGCTGAGCGATGCCGGGGCCTTCTGGAAGGTCCTGGCCGGCCAGGATCACGTCGAGGCGGTGTTCTGCGGCCATATCCACCAGGCCTTCCTCGGCCGGGGGCCCGCCGAGGCCGGGGGGATCCCGGTGCATGGCTGTCCCGCCACCAGCGACCAGTTCCTGCCCGGGGCCGAGCACTTCACCGTGGACGAGGCCTCGCGGCCCGGGTTCCGGGTCATCGACCTGAGGGGCGAGGCGATCGAGACCTGGATCGAGCGGGTCGAGGTCTGATAGCTCCTTTTTGAATAAAAAGATAGATATTAATTCTTTTGTGTTATTATGGGCGGGGCGGTACCCTCTGGCCCATGATTCCATTCCGCCCATGTCATGCGAGGTAGCCGGGCCATGAACAGTCTTCATGCACCGACACGCGAGAGCGCCGTCTCCGCCGGGGGCTCCGCGACCCCCGGGCTGACGCCGCGGCGGCTGACCCACCTGCAGCAGCTGGAAGCCGAGTCCATCCACATCATCCGCGAGGTGGCCGCCGAGTTCTCCAACCCGGTGATGCTCTACTCTATCGGCAAGGACTCCTCGGTGATGCTGCACCTGGCGCGCAAGGCCTTCTACCCGGGGCCGCCGCCTTTCCCGCTGATGCACGTCAACACCACCTGGAAGTTCCGCGAGATGATCGAGTTCCGCGACCGCATGGCCGCGGAGTCCGGCATGGAGCTGATCGAGCACATCAACGAGGAAGGCCGGGCCGCCGGCATCAATCCCTTCGATCATGGCTCCAGCGGCTACACCGACGTGATGAAGACCCAGGCCCTCAAGCAGGCCCTGGACAAGTACGGCTTCGACGCCGCCTTCGGCGGAGCGCGCCGCGACGAGGAGGCCAGCCGCGCCAAGGAGCGGGTGTTCTCCTTCCGCGACAAGCACCATCGCTGGGACCCCAAGAGCCAGCGGCCGGAGCTGTGGAACCTCTACAACGCCCGGGTCAACAAGGGCGAATCGATCCGCGCCTTCCCGCTCTCCAACTGGACCGAGCTGGATATCTGGCAGTACATCTACCTCGAGTCGATCCCCATCGTGCCGCTGTATTTCTCCGCGCCGCGCCCGGTGGTCGAGCGCGACGGCATGCTGGTGATGGTCGACGACGAGCGCCTGCCGCTGGAAGAGGGCGAGGTGCCCGAGGAGAAGTGGGTGCGCTTCCGTACCCTCGGCTGCTACCCGCTGACCGGCGCGGTGGAATCCAGGGCCGCCACCCTGCCGCAGATCATCCAGGAGATGCTGCTCACCCGCACCAGCGAGCGTAGCGGCCGCGCCATCGACCACGACCAGGCCGGCTCGATGGAGAAGAAGAAGCGCGAGGGGTACTTCTAACGCGCCTCCGGCGCGTTAGAAAGACGGAAGAGGGAAGTCGGAAGAGGGAAGACGGCATGGATTTCGAGCGTCTGGACGTCTGGAAGCGTTCGGCAAGGTTGTCCGCCGATCTGTACCGGTATCTTGCCGACTCCCGAGATTTCGGCTTCAAGGATCAGATCACACGTTCCGGCTTGTCCGTGCCGAGCAACATCACTGAAGGCATGGTCAGGCCAACCATCAAGGATCGCATCAAGTTTCTCTATGTTGCCAAGGGTTCCTGTGCCGAACTCAGGACGCAGATCTACATCGGCATGGAGATCGGTTACATCGAGCGTGAGAAGGGCCAACACTGGGCGACCGAAACCAGGGAAATCGCTGCCATGTTGACCGGCCTGATTCGCAAGCAGGCCGACTTCGGCACGGGCTGATGGGGTTTCTTCCTTCTTCGCTCTTCTCTCTTTTTTCTAGGGTTCCGTCATGTCACATCAATCGACACTGATCGCCGACAACATCGAGCAGTACCTGCACGAGCACGAGAACAAAGACCTGCTGCGCTTCATCACCTGCGGCAGCGTCGATGACGGCAAGTCGACCCTGATCGGGCGGCTGCTGCACGACTCCAAGATGATCTTCGACGACCAGCTGGCGGCCATCACCCAGGCCTCGAAGAAGAGCGGCACCACCGGCGAGGAGGTGGACCTGGCACTGCTGGTGGACGGCCTGCAGTCGGAGCGGGAGCAGGGCATCACCATCGACGTCGCCTATCGCTTCTTCTCCACCGACAAGCGCAAGTTCATCATCGCCGACACGCCGGGCCACGAGCAGTACACTCGCAACATGGCCACCGGCGCCTCCACCGCCGGGCTGGCGGTGATCCTGATCGATGCGCGATATGGCGTGCAGACTCAGACCCGGCGGCACAGCTTCATCGCCGACCTGGTGGGCATCCGCCACCTGGTGATCGCGGTCAACAAGATGGACCTGGTCGACTACAGCCAGGCCCGCTTCGACGAGATCGTCGCCGAGTATCGCGCCTTCGCCGAGCAGCTGGGCGCCGACGACATCCGCTTCGTGCCGCTCTCGGCGCTCAAGGGCGACAACGTGGTCAACCGCAGCGAGGCCATGGCCTGGTACCAGGGGCCGGCGCTGCTCGAGCTGCTCGAGACCGTGGAGGTTCGCCACGACCAGAACCTCACCGACCTGCGCCTGCCGGTGCAGTACGTCAATCGGCCGAACCTGGACTTCCGCGGCTACGCCGGCACCCTGGAGGCGGGCATCCTGCGCCCGGGGCAGGCCGTCAAGGTGCTGCCCTCCGGCAAGGCCTCCACGGTGGAGCGCATCGTCACCTTCGACGGCGACCTGGACGCCGCCTGGCCCGGCCAGGCGATCACCGTCACCCTGGCCGACGAGATCGACGTCTCCCGGGGCGACTGGATCGTCGCCGCCGACGCCGAGGTGACCGAGGCCAGCGCCTTCGACGCCGACATCGTGTGGATGAACGAGCAGGCGCTCGAGCCGGGCCGCCAGGTCGACATCCGCCTCGCCGGGCGTTCGGTGGCCGGCCAGGTCGAGACCATCCACCACCAGGTGGACGTCAACACCCTGGAGCGCCATCCGGCCGAGCGCCTGGAGCTCAACGCCATCGCCCGCTGCCGGCTGGCGCTGACCGGCGAGGTGCCGATCGATGCCTACGAGCGCAGCCCGGGCACCGGCAGCTTCATCGTCATCGATCGGCTGTCCAATGTCACCGTGGGCGCCGGCATGATCCGCGGCGCCGCCGAGGCCGAGGGCCTGGCGCCGGGCGAGGTCGACTGGGCCGGCTTCGAGGTCGAGCTCAACGCCCTGGTGCGCAAGTACTTCCCCCACTGGGAGGCCAAGGACATCAGCCAGCTGCTCGGCCGCTGATCTCCCGAGCCCTGCGGGCAACGCGAGGCCCCGTCGCGCAAGCGGCGGGGCCTCGTCGTTTATGGGGCTGGAGAGTCTGAAGGAAGACCGCCGGGACCGGTCTCCGAGGGGCGCTATAAACCCGTCCTTGGGCGCTACTTTAGCCATCCATGGCCAAAAAAAGGTTCATCGCAGATCAGCGTGAAGCCACTGCCTAGCCCGGTTTGGCATGCTGGGAGTGCCCTTCGTGGGAGCGATCTTCAGATCGCGATCCGCCGCGCAGCGGCGGCGCTAGCGGCACCGCTTTAGGATCTCCCCCGGGCGCCTATCGGCGCCTTTCGCCCAATGAATTGGGCTCCCACGAAGACCTGCGCGGTGGCTCTGATCCGCTGAGGGGGCTCCTCAAAGGAGAGGCAATGTCGCCCGTCAAGCCTTGATGGGATCTGGAGCGCCGGACCGAGTGTCCCCCACAGCGGTATTCACGCCAAGGTGCGAAGAACCAAAAAACCCCTCTACGACCTGCCCCGACGTAGTGGAGCCGTGCAGTATCAGCGCGGCCGCTCGGCGATCAGCACCGCCCGGCGCGGCGCCGGGTGGCCCTCGCGGGTCCGCGTCGGGTCGTCCGGGTCGAGGAAGTCGGCCAGCGACTGGAAGGTCATCCAGTCGGTGGCGCGCTGCTCGTCCAGGGAGGTGTCGGCCTCGTCCACCACCCGCACGTTCGCGAAGCCGGCGCGCTCGAGCCAGGTGCCCAGGGCGGCGGAGGAGGGCAGGAAGTAGACGTTGGGCATGGCGGCGTAGCGCTCGCCCGGCAGCAGCACGGTGGTGGCGTCGCCCTCGACCACCAGGGTCTCCAGCACCAGCTCGCCGCCGGGGCGCAGGGCGGCCCTGAGCTGGGCCAGGTGCTCCAGGGGCGAGGGGCGATGGTAGAGCACGCCCATCGAGAACACGGTGTCGAAGAAGCCGAGATCCGCCGGCACGTCCTCGATGCCCACCGGCAGGAAGTGCACCGCGCCGCCGTCGGCCTCGCCGACGAAGTGGCGCACCGCCTGGAACTGCCAGTAGAAGCGCGGCGAGGGGTCGATCACCAGCACGAAGCCGGCGCCCGCGCCGGCCATGCGCCAGGCGTGATAGCCGTTGCCGCCGCCCACGTCGAGCACCCGGCGGCCGGCCAGCGGCGCCAGGTGCGGGGCCACCCGCTGCCACTTCCAGTCGGAGCGCCATTCGGTGTCGATGGTCACGCCGCCCAGCCGGTAGGGCCCCTTGCGCCAGGGCGCCAGGGCGCGCAGCAGGTTCTCGCCCTGGCGGCGCCGCGAGGCGTCGAGGTCAGCCTCCACCGTCACGGTGTCGGCGTCGAGCCGGACCTCGCGGCCCTCCGGCAACGGCGGCAGCTTGGCCACGGCCTTCTCCCAGGCCGGCAGGTCGCCGTAGCGCTTGCGGTCCAGGCCCCGGGCCAACTGTTCGGGGAGCCGGGCCAGCCAGGTGTCGAGGCCCTGGTCGAGGAAGGCCCGGTAGAGCGGGCGATGGGCGGCGGGAATCGGCACGTCAGGCCTCCTTGAAGGCGATCAGGGAAGCGAAGTTCAGGTACTGGAACCACACCAGCGAGCGCGTGAAGCCGGCGCGGGCCAGGCGCGCCTGATGGGCCTCGAGGGTGTCCGGCACCAGCACGTTCTCGAGCGCCGTGCGCTTCTGGCTGATCTCCAGCTCGCTGTAGCCGTTGGCGCGCTTGAAGTCGTGATAGCGCTCCACCAGCCAGGCGTTGTCCTGCTCGTCGGCGGCCCGGATCTTCTCGGAGAGCACCAGCACCCCGCCGGGCTCCAGGGCCTCGAAGAGCCGCGCGATGACGGCGTCGCGGTCCTCCGGGGCCAGGAACTGCAGGGTGAAGTTGAGCAGGATCATTCCCGAGGGCGCGTAGTCGAGGGCGCGGATGTCGCCTTCCTGCACCGCCATGGCGTGGTCGGGGCATTCGGCGGCCAGGGTCTCCCGGGCTCGCTCGACCATGGCCGGGGACAGGTCCACCCCGGTGTAGCGGAAGGCCGCCGGCGGCAGCTGGCCGGCCAGCGCCAGGCCCGCGGCGCCCAGCGAGCAGCCCAGGTCGTAGACGTGGCCGCCATGGCGCAGGTGGCGCCGGGCCAGCGGGCCGAGCATGGCCAGGATCTGGCCATAGCCGGGCACCGAGCGGCGGATCATGTCGGGGAAGCAGGCCACCACCCGCTCGTCGAAGGAGAAGCGCGCCACCCGGTCCAGGGGTGTCGAAAAGATGGCGTCACGGTAAGATGCGTCACTCATGGGCAGGGCAGGTGTTCGGGCTGGAAGCCCCGCATTCTACGCCTCCCTGCCAGCGGCTGCACGACAGGACCTCCAGGAGGCACCATGAGCCATCTCCCCGTCGACCAGCGGGGTGCCTGGCGCGCCCTGGCCGCCCATGCCGAGGGCATGGGGCGCCGCCATCTGCGCGAGCTCTTCGCCGAGCACCAGGGACGACACGCGACCTTCACCCGGCACGCCGCCGGGCTGACCCTCGACCTCTCCAAGCAGCGCTGGACCGGCGAGACCCTCGAGCTGCTGCTGGACCTGGCCCGGGACGCCGGCGTCCCCGAGGCCATCCGCGGGCTGCTGGTCGGCGAGCGGGTCAATCGCAGCGAGGATCGCCCGGCCCTGCACACCGCCCTGCGTCTGCCCGCCGAGGCCCGCCTGGAGGTGGACGGCGAGGACCTGGTGCCCTCGGTGCACGCCACCCTGGCGCGCATGGAGCGCATGGTCGAATGCTTCCACGCCGGCCAGTGGCGGGGCGCCACGGGCAAGCCGATCCGCGACGTGGTCAACCTGGGCGTGGGCGGCTCCGACCTGGGCCCGCTGATGGTCACCCATGCCCTGGCCGACTACCGTCCCGAGGGCATCCATCGCCTCGACGTGCACTTCGCCTCGACCATGGACGGCTCCCAGCTGGCCGACTACCTGGCGCGGCTCAATCCCGAGACCACGCTGTTCGTGCTGTCGTCGAAGTCCTTCACCACCATCGACACCCTGAGCAACGCCCGAACCGCCCGGGACTGGCTCAAGGCGCGGCTGCTGGGCGGCGCCCGCCAGGAAGGGGTCGACGAGGCGCTGCTGATGCGCCAGCACTTCATCGGCGTCTCGGCCAGCCCCGAGAAGATGGGGGAATGGGGCATCGCCGACGAGCACCAGCTGGCGTTCTGGGAATGGGTCGGCGGGCGCTACTCGCTGTGGGGCGCCATCGGCCTGCCCATCGCCCTGGTGGTGGGCATGGACCACTTCCGGGCCCTGCTGGCCGGGGCCCACGCCATGGATCGCCACTTCCGCGAGGCGGCGCTGGCCGACAACCTGCCGGTGCTGCTGGCGCTGGCGGGGATCTGGAACGTCAACTTCCTCGACATCCGCGCCCACTCCATCCTGCCCTACGACGGCCGGCTCGAGTACTTCGCCGCCTACCTGGAGCAGCTGGAGATGGAGTCCAACGGCAAGTCGGTGACCCACGACGGCGCGCCGGTCGGCTATTCCACCTGCCCGGTGCTCTGGGGGCAGTTGGGCCCCAATGCCCAGCACGCCTTCTACCAATTGCTGCATCAAGGCACCCAGGCCGTGGAGTGCGACTTCATCGCCCCCAAGGTGCGCTACGACGACGTCGCCGACCCGGCCACCCGCGACCACCTGATGGACCAGCATCGCCTGACGCTGGCCAACTGCTTCGCCCAGTCCCGGGCGCTGATGCTGGGCGACGCCGCGGTGGCCGACGACGGCCCGCGGCCCGGCTATCGCCACTACCGAGGCAACCAGCCTTCCAGCACCCTGCTGCTGGACCGGCTCACCCCCCAGACCCTGGGCGCGCTGATCGCCCTCTACGAGCACAAGGTGTTCGTCCAGGCGACGATCTGGGACATCAACCCCTTCGACCAGTGGGGCGTGGAGCTGGGCAAGACCCTGGCCGGCGAGACTCGGCGCATCCTCCAGCACCAGGCGGGCCCGGAGGACATGGACGATTCCACCCGCGGGCTGATCGAGGCGGTCTGGGCCGCCGAGCCGGAGCCGAGACCATGAGGCGTGATCCGCCCTCGTCGATCCGGAGGCTGGCCATTTATACAGGGGGTCGGGTATGCTGAGCGCCGGTCTGCCGCGGGTCCCGACCACCGGGGTGCTCTATCTGCACGGTTTCAACAGCGGTAGCGCCTCGCCCAAGGCGGCGCTGATGCGCGAGGCCTGCGCGGGGCTCGGGCTTCCCTGCGTGACCCCGGACCTGCCGCACCGCCCGGACCAGGCCCTGGACGCCGCCGCCGCGCGGCTCGGCGAACTGGGCGACTACCCGCTGGTGGTGGGCAGCTCCATGGGCGGCTTCCTGGCGACCCTGCTCGCCGAGCGCCACGACCTGCCGGGGGCGCTGATCAACCCGGCGGTGGCGCCCGGGCGGCTGGTGGCGGACTGGGTCGGCGAGACCTTCGTCAATCGCTACAGCGGCGAGCGCTTCGTGGTCGAGCAGGCCCACCGTCGGGCGCTGGAGGCGATGACGCCGGCGGCGGTCACGGCGGGGCGCTACCTGCTGCTGCTGGGCACCGCCGACGAGACCCTGGACGGCCGCGACGCCTTCGCCCTCTACCGGGGGGCCAGGACCATCCTTCACCCCGGCGGCGATCACGGCTTCTCGGCCCTGGCCGACTACCTGCCGGCGATCCTCGCCCAGGGCGGGCACGCCCTGCCGCCCGGCCGGGTGGCGGCGCGGGACTGAGGCACGGATTCGAACACGCATAGGAACACAGACGACGCCATGACCCAATACAGCGCCAGCTCGATCGAGGTGCTCGCCGGACTCGAACCCGTGCGCAAGCGCCCCGGCATGTACACCGATACCGCGCGCCCCAACCACCTGGTCCAGGAGGTCATCGACAACAGCGTCGACGAGGCGCTGGCCGGCCACGCCGGCAAGATCGGCGTGCGGCTGTTCGAGGACGGCGGCATCGAGGTCGGCGACGACGGCCGGGGCATGCCGATCGACGTGCACCCCGAGCACGGCGTCTCCGGCATCGAGCTGATCATGACCAAGCTGCACGCCGGCGGGAAGTTCTCCAACTCGAGCTACCGCTTCTCGGGCGGGCTGCACGGCGTCGGCGTGTCGGTGGTCAACGCCCTGTCCAAGCGCCTCGAGGTCGAGGTGCTCAAGGGCGGCAGCCGCCACGGCATGGCCTTCGAGCACGGCGAGCTGGCCTCGCCGCTGGAGATCATCGGCAGCGCCGCCAAGCGCGCCACCGGCACCGTCCTGCGCTTCTGGCCGGAGGCGAGCTACTTCGACTCGCCGCGGCTCTCGCTGCCGCGGCTCAAGCACCTGTTGCGCGCCAAGGCGGTGCTCTGCCCGGGGCTCGAGGTCACCCTCGTCGAGGCCGACGGCACGCGCAGCGTCTGGCAGTTCGAGGACGGCCTGCGCGACTACCTGGCCCAGGCCACCGATGGCTATGAGGTGCTGCCGGCCGCGCCCTTCGTCGGCCACTTCGCCGACGACGAGCAGGCGGTGGACTGGGCCGTGCAATGGCTGCCCGAGGGCGGCGAGCCGCTGCTCGAGAGCTACGTCAACCTGATCCCCACCCCCCAGGGCGGCACCCACGTCAACGGCCTGCGCGCCGGCCTGCTCGAGGCGTTGCGCGAGTTCTGCGACTACCGCAGCCTCTTGCCCCGCGGCGTCAAGCTGACCGCCGAGGACCTCTGGGAGCGGGTATCCTTCGTGCTCTCGGTGAAGATGCTCGACCCGCAGTTCGCCGGCCAGACCAAGGAGCGGCTGTCGTCGCGCACCGTCGCCGGCTTCGTCTCCGGGGTGGTCAAGGACGCCTTCTCGCTGTGGCTCAACCACCACGTCGACCAGGCCGAGGCGCTGGCCGAGCTGGTGATCAGCGCCGCCCAGCGGCGCCAGAAGAGCGCCAAGAAGGTGGCGCGCAAGAAGGTCACCTCGGGGCCCGCGCTGCCCGGCAAGCTGGCCGACTGCTCGGGCCAGGACCCGGCGGGCAGCGAGCTGTTCCTGGTCGAGGGCGACTCGGCCGGCGGCAGCGCCAAGCAGGCTCGCGACCGCGAGACCCAGGCGATCCTGCCGCTGCGCGGCAAGATCCTCAACACCTGGGAGGTGGAGGCCCACGACATCTACGGCTCCCAGGAGGTCCACGACATCGCCGTGGCGATCGGCATGGAGCCGGGCAGCGACGACCTCGGCAAGCTGCGCTACCACAAGATCTGCATCCTCGCCGACGCCGACTCCGACGGCCTGCACATCGCCACCCTGCTGTGCGCGCTCTTCGTGCGTCACTTCCCGGCCCTGGTCGATGCCGGCCACGTCTTCGTGGCCATGCCGCCGCTTTACCGCATCGACCTGGGCAAGGAGGTGTTCTACGCCCTGGACGAGAGCGAGAAGGCGGCGATCCTCAAGCGCCTCGAGGGCAAGCGCGGCACCCCCAACGTCCAGCGCTTCAAGGGCCTGGGCGAGATGAGCCCGCTGCAGCTGCGCGAGACCACCATGGCCGCCGACACCCGTCGGCTGGTCCAGCTGACCCGGGAGGAGGGCGATGGCACCCTGGAGATGATGGACATGCTGCTGGCCCGCAAGCGCGCCGCCGACCGCAAGAGCTGGCTCGAGGACTACGGCAACCTCGCCGAGATCGAGGTTTGAGCCGACCCGGCGCGAAACATTCGCCGAAGGCTCAATGTTGCACGGGGGCGGCCGATATATGAGGAGTCAGTGAACTCATCATTCCAACGGTGATGCCCTATGCGACTGTTCCGCTCCGTCTCGCGTCAGATCACTCTGGGGGCGCTGGCCCTCATGCTGCTGGTGGCGCTGGGAATCTATCTCGTCATGGCCTGGCGTGGCCAGCCCATGGTCGTCGAATCCAGTCGCCATCAGGTCGCGGCGACCGGTGAGTCGATCGTCAACGCGCTGGACGCGCGCCTGACCAGGGTCGAGGGCATCACGACCAGCCTCGCGGGGCTGGCCGAGACGCTGCCGACCCGGGTCGACCTGGTCGAGCAGGTAGCGCCGCGAATCGTGGACGACCACGGTAACCCGGCCATCGCCGGCGGCGGCATCTGGCCGGAGCCGGGGGCCTTCACGCCCGACGTCGAGAAACGCAGCTTCTTCTGGGCGCGCAACGGCGCCGGGGACCTGACGTTCTCCGAGGCGTACAACGCCGCCGATGCCTCCCCCTACCAACGAGCAGGCTGGTACACCGGAGCCGATGATGCCGCCCCCGGTCACTGTGCCTGGTCCGAGGCCTATCGCGACCCGACGACCGGCGTGTCCATGGTGACCTGCAGCGTGGCCTACGAGCGGGATGGCCGGTTCGCGGGCGTCGTGACCATCGACCTCATGCTCGATGGCATGGCCGACTTCCTCGACGGCCATGGCGGCGCGACCGGTGGCTATGCGTTCGCGCTGGACGCCGCCGGCAACGTCATCCACTTCCCGGGCCTGCAGGGCGGCGGTGACGGCATCCCGTCGCTGGGCGACCTGGCCGCCCGACAGTCCTGGTTGACCCCGGTGGCAGACGCCGTCTCCGGCGGACGGGACGGGGAGGCGATCGAGGTCGACTCGGCCGGCACGCTGGAGGCGCCGGCCTCGGTCCAGCTGTTCGAGATGCCGAGCACCGGCTGGACGATCGGCATCGTCACGCCGATATCGCGCATCACGGCGCTCTCCCAATCGCTGACCGCGAACCTGCTGTCTTTCATCTTGCCGCTGACCGGCCTGGCGCTGCTGCTGGGCTGGCTGGGCGGGCGGACGCTGCTGCGCCGCATCCGCATCACCACTCAGCGCATCCGTGGGCTTGGCGAGGGCGGCAGCATGGAGATGCTGCACATCGTGCGCGAGGATGAGATCGGGCAGTTGGGCATGGCGGTCAACGACTACACCACCAAGCTCAAGGCGCTGTTCGACGAGGCCAACGACACCGTGCGGGCGATCGCCGGCGAATCCGACCAGCTGGCGGCGGGCAACAACGAGCTCTCGAGCCGTACCGAACAGCAGGCGGCCTCGCTGCAGGAAACGTCCTCCACGATGGAGGAGATCGCCTCGACCGTGAAGAGCAACGCCTCCAACGCCGAGGAAGCCGATCGGCGGGTGGCCGAGTCCTACGAGCGCGTCAAGCGCGGCAGCGAGCGGGTGGAACACTTGACGCAGTCGATGCAGAGCATCAGCGAGGGCTCGGGCCGCATTGCCTCGATCGTCGACGTCATCGAGAACATCGCCTTCCAGACCAACCTGCTGGCGCTGAACGCCTCCGTGGAGGCGGCCCGCGCCGGCGAGCAGGGCCGCGGCTTCGCCGTGGTGGCCACCGAGGTGCGCCAGCTCGCCTCGCGCAGCGCGGCCTCGGCCAGCGACATCAACGCCCTGATCAAGGAGACCACCGAGCAGATCGAGACCGGCAGTCGTCAGGCTCAGGAGGCGGAGCGCGCGATGCAGGAGATCGTGGCCTCGATCGAGGAGGTGACGTCGCGCATCCGCGAGATCAGCCAGGCCTCCCAGGAGCAGTCGAATGGCGTCGACGAGATCAACCGGGCGGTGTCGCAGATGGACGAGGTCACCCAGCAGAATGCCCACCTGGTCAGTGAGGCGTCGCGGGCGACTCAGGGACTGGCCGCCCAGGCGCGCCGCCTGAACCAGCTGATGGGGGCCTTCTACCAGGCCTCGGACGACGCCGCTCCGTCCGCCCGGCCTGTTACCCGTCGGTCGGGCGATATCGCGGCGCTGCCGGAGCACGCCTGACGAATCGGCCCTTGCCAGGCGTCGGTCGACCCGGCTGCCCGCGAGAGATGTCTCGATAACGCGGGAATGCTAGGATGGTTCACTTGCCCGGCCCCCCGCGCGCGTGGGGGAGCCGGGCATTGCGTTGCCGGCCGGCGTACAGCAAGGAATTGATCACCATGGATATTTTTGTCGAAGAGGGCGACGTCGAGCGCCTGTCCCTTCGCGAGTACACCGAGAAGGCGTACCTCGACTACTCGATGTACGTCATCCTCGATCGGGCGTTGCCGCACATCGGCGACGGCATGAAGCCGGTCCAGCGGCGCATCGTCTACGCCATGCGCGAGCTGGCGCTGAACGCCAATGCCAAGCACAAGAAGTCGGCGCGCACCGTCGGCGACGTGCTCGGCAAGTTCCATCCCCACGGCGACAGCGCCTGCTACGAGGCCATGGTGCTGATGGCCCAGTCGTTCAGCTACCGCTACCCGCTGGTGGACGGCCAGGGCAACTGGGGCAGCCCCGACGATCCCAAGTCCTTCGCCGCCATGCGCTACACCGAGGCGCGGCTGTCGAAGTTCAGCGAGGTGCTGCTCGGCGAGCTCGGCCAGGGCACCGTGGACTGGACCCCCAACTTCGACGGCACCATGCAGGAGCCGGTGGTGCTGCCGGCGCGGCTGCCCCATGTGCTGCTCAACGGCGGCACCGGCATCGCGGTGGGCATGGCCACCGACATCCCGCCGCACAACGTCGGCGAGGTGGTCGAGGCCACCTGTCACCTGCTGCGCCATCCCGAGGCCACCACCGCCGACCTGGCCGAGTACCTGCCGGGCCCGGACTTCCCCACCGCCGCCGAGGTCATCACCCCGCGGGCCGAGCTGCGCAAGGTCTACGAGAACGGCCGCGGCTCGGTGAAGATGCGCGCCCGCTACGGCCTGGAGGACGGTAACGTGGTGATCAGCGCGCTGCCCTACCAGGTCAGCGGCGCCAAGGTGCTGGAGCAGATCGCCGGCCAGATGCAGGCCAAGAAGCTGCCCATGGTCGCCGACCTGCGCGACGAGTCCACCCACGAGGAGCCCACCCGGCTGGTCATCGAGCCGCGCTCCAACCGGGTCGACATCGAGGCGCTGATGGCGCACCTGTTCGCCACCACCGACCTCGAGAAGAACATCCGCATCAACATGAACGTGATCGGCCTGGACGGCCGGCCGCGGGTCATGCCGCTGCCCGACCTGCTCGGCGAGTGGCTGCGCTTCCGCCGCAGCACGCTGCGCCGGCGCCTGGAGCATCGCCTGGGCAAGGTCCAGGATCGGCTGCACATCCTCGAGGGCCTGCTGGTCGCCTACCTCAACATCGACGAGGTGATCCGCATCATCCGCGAGGAGGACGAGCCCAAGGCCGCGCTGATCGAGGCCTTCGGCCTCAGCGAGCGCCAGGCCGAGGCGATCCTCGAGCTGCGCCTGCGCCACCTGGCCAAGCTCGAGGAGATGAAGATCCGCGGCGAGCAGGACGACCTGGAGGCCGAGCGCGCCCGCCTGGAGGAGCTGCTGGGCTCCGAGGCCGCGCTCACCGACCTGATCGAGGAGGAGCTGCGCGCCGCCGCGAAGGACTACGGCGACGCGCGCCGCTCGCCGCTGGTCGAGCGCGAGGAGGCCAAGGCGCTGTCCGAGGTCGAACTGCTCGGCGCCGACCCGGTCACCGTGGTGCTCTCCGAGAAGGGCTGGATCCGCGCCGCCAAGGGTCACGAGATCGACCCGGCGGGGCTGTCCTACAAGGCCGGCGACCGCTTCCATCTCGCCGCCCGGGGCAAGACCAACCAGCCCCTTGTGCTGCTCGACGACACCGGCCGCGCCTACACCCTGACCGCCCACAACCTGCCCAGCGCCCGCAGCCAGGGCGAGCCGGTCACCGGCCGGGTCAACGTCGCGGCCGGCGCCCACATGGCCGGCGTGATGCTGGCGCCGCCCGACACCCGCTACCTGCTGGCCTCGGACGGCGGCTACGGCTTCGTCGCCCGGCTCGAGGCGCTGACCGGCAAGAACAAGGCCGGCAAGGCGGTGCTCACGGTGCCCAAGGGCTGCAGCGTGGTGCCCCCGCTGGCGGTGCCGGAGGGCGAGGGCATCAGCGTGGCCGCGGTGTCCAACGAGGGCCGCCTGCTGGTCTTCCCGCTGGAGCAGCTGCCCGAGCTGGCCAAGGGCAAGGGCAACAAGATGCTCGATATCCCCGGCGCCCGGGCCGCCCGGCGCGAGGAGCTGCTGCGCGACCTGGCGCTGCTGGCCCCCGGCCAGGCGCTGGTGGTGCACGCCGGCAAGCGCAAGCTGACGCTCAAGGCCGACGACCTCGACTACTATCGGGGAGAGCGCGGCCGCCGCGGCAGCAAGCTGCCAAGGGGGCTGCAGAAGGTCGACCGGCTCGAGACGGAAGAAGGAAGATAGCAGAGGGAAGGCGGAAGGTGGGGTATAGTGGTTTTCTTCCTTCTTCCAGGCGCGTAGCGCCGTTCTTCCTTCTTCGATCTAGGGGTTATATGACTAGACGACTGTTGATCCGCGCCACCGGCCCGGCGCGGCCCGGGCAACTGGCCGGACTGGGCCGGGCCCTGGCCCAGAGCGGGGCCCGGCTGCTGGACATCAACCAGAGCGTGACCTTCGGCATGGTGTCGCTGGAGGCGCTGGTGGGCCTCGATCACGACGCGGACCTCGAGGCCGCCCTGGCGGCGGCCGGCGACCAGCTGGGGCTGGACGTCCAGGCGATCCAGGTCAGCGCCGAGGACTATCATCGCTGGAGCGTGGCGGCCGGCGAGCCGCGGCTGATCATGACCCTGCTGGCGCCGCACCTGCCGGCGGGGATCCTGGCCGAGGTGGGGGCCCTGACCGCCGAACACGGCCTGACCGTGGAACTGATCCACCGGCTCTCCGGGCGCGAGCCCCTGGACGGCGGCGTGCCGGGCGAGCACAACGCCATCCAGGGGGCCTGCGTCGAGTGCTGGCTGCGCGGCGAGGAGATCGACCTGGAGGCGCTGCGCGAGAAGGCCCTGGCGCTGGGCGCGGCCCATGGCGTGGACATCGCCCTGCAGGAGGACTCCATCTGGCGACGCCATCGCCGGCTGGTGTGCTTCGACATGGACTCCACCCTGATCCAGGCCGAGGTGATCGACGAGCTGGCGCGCCGCCACGGCGTCTTCGACGAGGTCGCCGAGGTCACCGAGCGGGCCATGCGCGGCGAGCTGGACTTCCAGCAGAGCTTCCGCGAACGCATGAGCAAGCTGCGCGGCCTCGACGAGTCGGTGCTCGCCGAGATCGCCGAGGAGCTGCCGCTGATGGATGGCCTGGAACGCCTGATGCGTCAGCTCAAGCGCCTGGGCTATCGCACCGCCATCCTCTCCGGCGGCTTCACCTACTTCGCCCGTCATCTCCAGGACAAGCTCGGCTTCGACGAGGTGCACGCCAACGAGTTGGTGATCGAGGACGGCAAGGTGACCGGCGAGGTCCGCGAGCCGATCGTCGACGCCGATCGCAAGGCCGAGCTGCTGCACGAAATCGCCCGCCGCGAGGGGCTGGCCATGGAGCAGACCATCGCCGTGGGCGACGGCGCCAACGACCTCAAGATGCTGGCCGCGGCCGGCCTCGGCATCGCCTTCCGCGCCAAGCCACTGGTCCGGGAGCGGGCTCGGCATTCCCTCTCGACCCTGGGCCTGGACGCCGTGCTCTACCTGATCGGCTACCGGCAGGGCGACCTGGAGGAAGGGGCCTGAGCCGGCCAGGATCGGCGGCGGGAGTTGACAAGCCGTCGCCGGCCTGATTCTCTAGGGACATGAACATGACATCGCGCCACCTCGACCTACGACTACTAGCCCGCCGCTGAGCGCGCCGGGCGATGCCGCCTGCATCGCCCCTACGTACCGGTCGAATCGAGGTTGCCATGTCTACCACTGCCCGTGTCACCCCTATGAACATCGTCGCCCCCCATGTCGCAAGCGTGGTCCGTTCGGGCCGCGTGGCGATGGTGGTCGACGCCGCCCCTTCCGACGACGCCCCGTCTGCCGCCCGGCAGCCGGGGCGTCGCCGTTTCTGAATGCCGCCCCTGGGAGAACGCCGCCATGATGCTCGATAACCCCGCTAGCAAGTACCGCCCCTTCGTGGCCGTCGACCTGCCCGACCGCCAGTGGCCCGGCCGGCGCATCGAGGCGCCGCCCCAGTGGTGCGCCGTCGACCTGCGCGACGGCAACCAGGCGCTGATCGATCCCATGGACCAGGAGCGCAAGCAGCGCCTCTTCGACCTGCTGGTGAAGATCGGCTACAAGCAGATCGAGGTGGGCTTCCCCTCCGCCTCCCAGACCGACTTCGACTTCGTGCGCTCGCTGATCGAGGACGACAAGGTGCCGGACGACGTGCACATCCAGGTGCTCACCCAGGCCCGTCCGCACCTGATCGATCGCACCTTCGAGGCGCTCAAGGGCGCGAAGAACGCCATCGTCCACGTCTACAACGCCACCGATCCGGTGTTCCGGCGCGTGGTGTTCAACGTCAACCAGGCCGAGTGCATCCAGATCGCCGTGGACGCCACCACCCGCATCCGCGAGCACATGGCGGCCGCCCCCGAGACGAACTGGACCTTCCAGTACTCCCCGGAGCTGTTCTCCACCACCGAGATGGATTTCGCGGTGGAGATCGTCGACGCCGTGGAGGCCACCCACGGCGCCAGCGCCGACAAGCCGATGATCGTCAACCTGCCGGCCACCGTGGAGTGCGCCACGCCCAACAACTACGCCGACCAGGTGGAGTGGTTCTGCCGGCATGTCGCCAAGCGCGACCACCTGATCGTCAGCGTCCACCCGCACAACGACCGCGGAACCGGCGTCGCCGCCGCCGAGCTCGCGGTGATGGCCGGCGCCGACCGGGTCGAGGGCTGCCTGTTCGGCAACGGCGAGCGCACCGGCAACGTCGACCTCGTCACCCTGGCCATGAACCTCTACACCCAGGGCGTGCACCCCGGGGTCGACTTCTCCAACATCACACCGATCATGCGCGAGGTGGAGTACTGCAACCAGCTGCCGGTGCATCCGCGCCATCCCTACGTCGGCGACCTGGTGTTCACGGCCTTCTCCGGCTCCCACCAGGACGCCATCAAGAAGGGCATGGCCGCCCGCCGCGAGAACCCGGACGGCGTCTGGGAGGTGCCCTACCTGCCCATCGACCCGCTGGACGTGGGCCGCAGCTACGAGGCGGTGATCCGCGTCAACAGCCAGTCCGGCAAGGGCGGGGTCTCCTACCTGCTGGAGCAGGAGCACGGCATCGAGCTGCCGCGCCGGCTGTCCATCGAGTTCAGCCAGGTGGTGCAGGACGTGGCCGACCGGCTGGGCAAGGAGATCACCTCCGAGATGATCTACCAGGCCTTCGTCGACGAGTACCTGGAGCAGCGCGAGCCCTTCGCCCTGGTCAGCCACCGCATGTCCTCCGAGCCGGACAGCCCCACGGTCAGCCTCGAGGCCACCATCGAGGAGCGCGGCGCGCGGCGCACCATCCAGGGGCAGGGCAACGGCCCGCTGGCCGCCTTCGTCAAGGCGCTGGCCGCCGAGGGCCATGACGTGGAGATCATCGACTACCACGAGCACTCCCGCGGCCAGGGCGCCGACGCCGAGGCCATCGCCTACGTGGAGGTGCGCGTCGGCGGCGAGGCCGTGTTCGGCGTGGGCACCGACGAGAGCATCACCAGCGCCTCCATCAAGGGGGTGATGAGCGCCATCAACCGCAAGCGCTCCACCGAGGCCCCGGCGGCCAACGTCACCGCCGCCACCCTCGCCTGACCGGCTACGCCGGGCTCGGGAGCTGTAAGCTTTAAGCTGTAAGTTAAAAACCCCCAAGGCACTGAGCTTTGGGGGTTTTCTTAGGTTCTTCGCACCTTGGCGTGAATAGCATTGTGGGGCACTCGGTTCGGCGCTTCAGAGCCCCTCAAGGCCGGGCGGGCAACATAGCATCTCCCGCGAAGCGCCCTATCAGCGGGACAGAGCCATCGCGCAGGTCATCGTGGGAGCCCAATTCATTGGGCGATAGGCGCCCGGGGGAGATCCTACCGCGGTGCCGCTATCGCCGCCGCTGCGCGGCGGATCGCGATCTGAAGATCGCTCCCACGAAGAGCACACCCACCATGCCAAGCTGAGCCGTGCAGCGACTTCACGCTGATCTGCGAAGACCTTTTCTTATCGCTTACGGCTTACAGCATATAGCTTACAGGGGGGTCTTGCTGGCCTCTCCGGGCACTTCCCGGGCCAGGGTCGGCATCAGGAACCCGGGCAGCCGGGTGCGCAGCTCGTCGACCAGGGCCCTGGCCTCGTCGTCGGGCACGTCGAAGTGGGCCGCGCCGCTCACCGGGTCCAGCACATGCAGGTAGTAGGGCAGCACCCCGGCCTCGAACAGCCGCTCGGACAGCGCGGCCAGGGCATCGACATCGTCGTTGACGCCGCGCAGCAGCACGCTCTGGTTGAGCAGCGTCACGCCCGCCGCCTGCAGCCGCCGACAGGCCTCGACCACCGCCGCGTCGATCTCCTGGGCATGGTTGATGTGCAGCACCATGACCTTCTGCAGCCGGGTGCCGCCCAGCCAGTCGAGCAGGTCGCCGTCGATGCGGTCGGGAATCACCACCGGCAGCCGGGTGTGGACGCGCAGTCGCTTGAGGTGGGGGATGGCCTCCAGGCGCTCCACCAGCCAGGCGAGCTGGCGATCGCTGGCCGCCAGCGGATCGCCGCCGGAGAGGATCGCCTCATGGATCGAGGCATCGTCGCGCAGGTAGGCCAGGGTCTCCTCCCACTGGGCCCGGGAGGGCGCGTTCTCCTCGTAGGGGAAGTGGCGCCGGAAGCAGTAGCGGCAGTTCACCGCACAGGCGGGGCTGGCGATCAGCAGCACTCGGCCGGCGTACTTGTGGATCAGCCCGCGCCGCGGGGTATGTTCGGCCTCGGCGAGGGGGTCGGCCACGTAGCCCGGGGCGGCCTCGGCCTCCTCGCCGAGCGGCAGCACCTGGCGCAGCAGCGGGTCATGCGGCTCGCCGGCGCGGATGCGGGCGAGATAGGCCTCGGGCACCCGCACCTCGAACAGCGCGTGGCCGGTCTCGGCGCCGGGCCACCAGCGCGGCGCGAGGTCCAGGCGTCGGCACAGCTCGCGGGGGTCGCGAATGGCGCCGGCGAGCTGGCGCTGCCAGGCGCCCGGCGACGGCGCGTCGGGCCGGCGCTGCAAAGGGATGGAGCTTCGGGTTATCATGCGGTCACCCGTCGATGCGAGCGAGGGCTTGCCCCTCGGCCACAGTCATTTGCTTGCGCGCGCCCCCGGCCTCGGCCGGCGGCGCGCTGGAATATGGAACGATCATCATGGCGAACTATTCTACCAACGAATTCAAGGCCGGTCTGAAGGTCATGCTGGACGGCGACCCGTGCGCCATCCTCGAGAACGACTACGTCAAGCCGGGCAAGGGCCAGGCCTTCAACCGCGTCAAGCTGCGCAACCTGATGACCGGCCGGGTCTGGGAGCGAACCTTCAAGTCCGGCGAGTCCCTGGAAGGCGCCGATGTCCTGGAACTGGACATGGAGTACCTCTACACCGACGGCGACATGTGGTACTTCATGCTCAACGACGGCTCCTTCGAGCAGTATCCGGTCGAGAAGAAGGCCCTGGGCGAGACCGAGAAGTGGCTCAAGGAACAGGTGGTCTACACCGTGACCCTGTGGAACGACAACGTCATCAACGTCACGCCGCCGAACTTCATCGAGCTGGAGGTCACCGAGACCGATCCCGGTCTCAAGGGCGACACCGCCCAGGGCGGCTCCAAGCCGGCCACCCTGTCCTCCGGCGCCGTGGTGCGCGTGCCGCTGTTCATCAACGAGGGTGAGGTGCTGAAGGTGGATACGCGGACCGGCGAGTACGTCTCCCGCGCGTGATTCCGGGCCCTTCCTGCGCTCGCTCATACGGCGTTGACTCCTGGGACGGCTTGCTCATTTAGCGCCGCTAAACTCCGCCGCCTTACCCAGGAGTCGCCTTGTCTGAGCACCGCTCGGAGAGGGCGCTACCTGGGCGAGCCTCGCCCGCAAGGCCACGTGTGTATGCGTGGCCTTCGTCGTTTGTGGAGAAGCACACGATGTCGATTGATTGGCGACCCACGGCCGAGATCGCGACGCTGCGCGAGCGCGCCCGGCTGCTCGGCGAGGTGCGGGCCTTCTTCGCCGAGCGCGGCGTGCTCGAGGTGGAGACCCCGGTGCTCGGCCATGGTGGCAGCACCGACATGCACCTGGCCTCGCTGGCCTGCGAGGCCACGACGCCGGCGGGCCGCGAGCGGCTCTGGCTGCAGACCTCGCCGGAGTTCCACATGAAGCGGCTGCTGGCCGAGGGCAGCGGCCCCATCTACCAGATCGCCCGCAGCTTCCGTGACGGCGAGGTAGGCGCTCGCCACAACCTCGAGTTCACCATGCTGGAGTGGTACCGCCCGGGGCTCGATCTCGACGGCCTGATCGAAGAGACCGGCACGCTGATCCGCCGGATCCTGCCGGCCGATCCCGGCCCGGTGCGCCGCCGCCGCTATCGCGAGCTGTTCCGCGAGCACCTGGAGCTCGACCCCTTCACCGAGCCCCTCGATGTCCTGCGCCGCCTGGCCGGAGAGCGGGGCGGGCTCGACATGGCCGAGGCCGAGCGCGACGACTGCCTCGACCTGCTGATCAGCCTGGTCATCGAGCCGCACCTGGGCCGCGACGGCATCGACGTGGTGGTGGACTATCCGGCCAGCCAGGCGGCGCTGGCGCGCCGCCATCGGGATCCGGAGGACGGCGAGTGGGTGGCCTCGCGCTTCGAGATCTATCGCCAGGGCCTCGAGCTGGCCAACGGCTACGATGAGCTCACCGATGCCGCCGAGCAACGCGAGCGCTTCGCCGAGGACAATGCCGCCCGCCGTGCGGCGGGCCTGCCCGAGGTGGACGTGGACAGCCGCCTGCTGGCCGCGCTCGAGGCCGGCATGCCGGCGGGAAGCGGCGTGGCCCTGGGGCTCGACCGGCTGTTCCAACTGGCGCTGGGCAAGGACAGCGTGGCCGAGGTGATGGCCTTCGCCACGCCGCGGGCCTAGGCGGGCAACGACTTGCCCGCCGGGCAAGATCTTGCTCGTGTCGGGCAAGATCTTGCCTAATCATCATGAGTTCTGAGGCTTTCGATATATGCAAGTAATTGATATGTAATCACTTTTATGTTTTTGGCATGCGGTCTGCTTTATGAGTGAGTGTCCATCGGACACCACGATTCATCGTCAAGGAGCAGACACATGCCTACCCCGTGTTATATCAGCATCGAAGGCCAGACCCAGGGCAACATCACCGCCGGGGCCTTCACCCCCGAGTCCGTCGGCAACATCTACGTCGAGGGCCACGAGGACGAGATGCTGGTGCAGGAATTCAAGCACATCGTCACCGTGCCGACCGACCCGCAGTCCGGCCAGCCCTCCGGCCAGCGCGCCCACAAGCCGTTCATCTTCACCGTGGCCCTGAACAAGGCCGTACCGCTGCTGTACAACGCCCTGGCCTCCGGCGAGATGCTGCCCAACGTCGAGCTGAAGTGGTACCGCACCTCCGTGGAGGGCAAGCAGGAGCACTTCTTCACCACCGCGCTGACCGACGCCACCATCGTCGACATCAACCTGCGCATGCCCCACGCCCAGGATTCCAACAGCTCTGAATTCACCCAGCTGATGGACGTCTCCCTGGCCTACCGCAAGATCGACTGGGAGCACACCGTCGCCGGCACCTCCGGTTCCGACGACTGGCGCGCCCCGATCGAGGCCTGAGGCCCCGCGCCACCGACGGTGCCCCAGCCAATGCTCGCGCCGGCGGGCACCGTGTTCGCCGCCAGGGCTTCGGCCCTGGCGGCGGCATGCGTCAGCGTTTGTCGATTCATTCTGTAAGCGATCGCTTACGCATGCCGCCGACGCCTTGTCTCGGCGACGCGCTCGCGTAACCTACCCCCTGCCGTTGGCCGCTCCGCGCCGGCGGGACCAGGAACGGACACGGCCTCCAGGAGGGATGCCATGACCCAGGCCAATGGACTGCAGTTCACCCTGAGCCTCGCCGGGGCCGGCGAGGCCGAGCTGGCGGTGATCGACTTCACCCATGAAGAGGCGCTGTCGGCACCCTTCCACCTGCGGGTGCGCTTCGCCAGCCGCACCGGCGACCTCTCGCCCGAGGCGCTGCTCGACCGCCCGGCGAGCCTCACCGTGTGGCAGGACGGCGTGGCCCAGCGCCGGGTCCACGGCATCGTCGCCGAGTTCGGCCGCGGCGACCGCGGCCATCGCCGCAGCCACTACGAGGCGGTGATCCGCCCGTCGCTGTGGCGGCTCTCGCTGCGCCAGAACTCGCGGATCTTCCAGCGCGTCTCGCCGCTGACGATTCTCAACACCCTGTGCGAGGAGCGCGGCCTGCGTGATGTGGCCTTCGCGGTGACCCGCGAGCCGGAGGAGCGCGAGTACTGCGTGCAGTACCGCGAGACCGATCTCGAATTTCTCGAGCGCCTGGCCGCCGAGGAGGGGCTGTTCTACTTCCATGAGTTCGAGGACGCCGACCTCGGCGCCCACCGGCTGGTGTTCGCCGACGATCCCCAGGTGCTCGCCGCCCTCGGCGAGCGGACCTATCATCACCGTGCCGGCGGCAGCGCGCCCCGGCGTCACCTGCGGCGGCTGACCCAGACCGCCCGGGTGCGCCCGGCCCGCGCCCAGCTCAAGGACTATTCGTTCAAGCAGCCGGCCTATGCCCAGCTGCACGACCACCAGGGCCAGGGGCTGGAGCAGCATAGCCAGCGGGCGGACTACGAGCACTACGACTACCCGGGCCGCTACAAGGCCGACGCCTCGGGCCAGGCCTTCACTCGCCACCGCCTGGAGCACCTGAGAAGCGACGCCCTGACCCTGGCCGGCGAGAGCGACCTGCCCGAGCTCGCCCCGGGCAGGCGCTTCACCCTGGCCGACCACGACGTCGACGCGTTCAACCGCGGCTGGCAGGTGGTCAAGGTGGTCCACGAGGGCGAGCAGCCCCAGGCGCTGGAGGAAGACGCCGTGGGCGTGACCGCCGGGGATCGTGACGGCATGACCCGCTATCACAACACCCTGAGCCTGACCCCGGACGACGCCGCCTGGCGCCCGGTACCCCAACCCAAGCCGCGGGTCGACGGCCCCCAGGTGGCCTTCGTGGTGGGTCCCGAGGGCGAGGAGATCCACTGCGACGCTCACGGCCGGGTGCGCTGCCAGTTCCCCTGGGACCGCTATGCGGAGCCCAATGAGACGGCAAGCGCCTGGATTCGCGTCAGCCAGGGCTGGGCCGGGGGCGGCTACGGCATGATGGCGATCCCGCGGATCGGCCACGAGGTGATCGTCTCCTTCCTGGAGGGCGACCCGGACCAGCCGCTGATCACCGGGCGCACCTACCACGCGGTGAACACCCCGCCGTACCCGCTGCCGGAGCACAAGACGCGCACCGTGCTGCGCACCCAGACCCATCAGGGCGAGGGCTTCAACGAGCTGCGCTTCGAGGACCAGCGCGACCAGGAGCAGATCTGGTGGCACGCCCAGAAGGACCTGGAGCTGCTGACCGAGAACGACCGCACCGAGGAGATTCGCCGCGACAGCGATCTCCGGATCAAACGCGACCGCATCGCGGAGCTCGACCGCGACGACCACCACACCGTGCATGGCGAGCGCCGCGAGAAGAGCGACGGCGCCCAGCATCTGACCGTCGACGGCAGCCTGCACCTCAGCGCCGGCCAGGCCTGGCTCACCGAGAGCGGCCGCGAGCTGCACATCCAGGCCGGCCAGAAGGTGGTGCTGGAGGCCGGCAGCGAGCTGACGCTCAAGGCCGGCGGCAGCTTCCTCAAGGTCGACGGCGGCGGCATCACCATCGTCGGCCCCAGCGTCAAAGTCAACGCCGGCGGCAGCCCTGGCAGCGGCACCGGGCAGGGCGCCCAGGCGCCGCTGTTGCCGGGCGAGGCAGGGGAGGAAGTCCACGAACGGGTTGCACCGGTCTCCATGGCGCCCACCGCCTTTGCCGAAACGACGGGCCAGGCGATGGCCCTTCAGCGCGCCGCCAGTAGCGGCAAGGCGCTGTGCGATATCTGCGCCGACACGCTCAAGACCTCATCACGGGATTCACGATGAGCGCATTGCCATCCTGCACGCACATTTTGCTCGACGCGGCGTTACCCGATCTGCGAGAGCAGTGGTATCGGCGCTCACCCTATTGCACCGCCAGCGAGGCCCTGTATGCCGGCACACCTTTCGCTCATCTGATCGAGGTGTCGCCGCTGGTGGCCCGTACCGCACCGGACGACCCCTTCCTGCACTGGCTGATGGCCGAACGGCCGAGCCTGAACTGGGGGCTGCTGTTGGAAAGCCCGGCGACGCCTGACGCGCTGGCCGCGCATTTTCGCCACTGGCTGACGATTCTCGATCAACAGGGCAACGAGGTGATCTTCCGCTTCTATGATCCTGACGTATTGCCGTATTTCCTCGGCGCCTTCGATGAGCGCGAGCATCAGCGGTGGTTCGGGCCGCTCTCGGCGGTACACTGCCGAACCGACACCGGCTTCACCACCTGGCACCGCGTCGAGCTCTCCCGGGAGGGCGTTCTCACGGAGCGGCTACCGCCGCCTCCCTGGTGGAAACTGAATGCCCGGCACCAGCAGGCGCTGCAACCGCTGTATCGCCGCGAATTGATCCATGACACCCGGCAGCGCCTGCTGCTCGAGGCAGGCGCCTGGCTGATGCATCTGGATGGCGTAGGCGTCGAAGCGCGGATCGCCGATGCCATCGATCGCCTGACGGCACTCAATGGCGGCGCCCTACCTAGCCGCGAAGAGGCCGCCCGGTTCTGCCTGCTGGCGGTGACCAGCTGCTCGCACCCCGAGCGGCGCGACGACTTCCAACATGATCTTGCGCGGCATGGCCTGACGGCGACCCTTGCCAACTGGCAGGCCCATGCCTACGGCAAGCTATCCGACCGCTTGCATCATGATCCCGCCTGGCTGCCCGATGGACCGCAGATGGCACCAGTGCCACGAGAAGGAACTCACCCATGAGCGAGACCGGCGCCCAGCAGTGTCCGCTGGACAACGAAATCGAGAGCCGCCTGGGCATCGTCTGCAGCTTCGTCTGTACCTGCAACGAGGTGCCCAATCAGGGCCGCGGTGGCATCAACCTCAAGCAGAGCTGTGTCGATGTGGGCATTCAGCGGCTCAACGAGGCCTGCGACACCGGCCTGCGCGTGCAGGTACCCTACTATATGGGAGATTCTCCGCCCTCGCCGCTACTGCTCAAGGACGCCGAAGGCCGAGAGACCCGAGAGCCGATTCGCAACTTCGGCCATGCCATCAACCGCATCATCCGCTTGAAGCGCGATGGGGCCTTGCTGAGCGAAAGCGCGAAGAATCGATCGGAAGGCTATACCCGAGGCGAGCTGCGCATTCCCGATGCTGTGGCCCTGCGTGACCCCAATGGCAAGCCCACCCAGGACAACCTATTGGGAGTGGTCGAGGTCAAGTTTCCGCCGGATGACTGGGGAGACGGTCAAGAGAGGGCTTATGAACAAATTGCGGGCAGCGATGATGATCTGCATTTGCTTACCCCCGAGAAATGCCAATGTGATGGCCCTCGCCAGACAGAATACGAACCGGATACCCAGCCGGCCATGGAGGTCTATCAGGATCGACTGGAAGAGCAGGGTATTTCCTGGGGCACCGTGGCCGCCGGCGTCGGCCTGGTGGCCATCGGCGCCGCCGCGACCTATTTCTCTGGCGGACTTGGAGCGGCGGCGGGCGGTCAGGCCATACGGCAGGGGGCCGGCATGGCGCTCGGTGGGTTGGGCCTGGGTACCGCGGCGGCCTGGTAACGTCATCAAGGAGGTAATCCCATGCAAACACCGCAAGATCTCGATCAGTTGCTGACCATCGAGACCGATAACGGCGTGCTCTTCAAGGTCTGCCTGGGCGTGGCGCTGTTCTTTACCGGCTCCCAACAGGAGGAGAAGCGCCAGGCGGTGCTGGAGATTCTCGCCGACTATCGCGATCTAGTCGGCGATCAGCTCACCTGGACCACCAACCCCTCCACCGGCAAGTGGAAAAAGCTCCAGGGGTTCGATAGCTATATCACCCCCTTCGATTGGCTGCCGACCTATGGCGCGGGAGAATGGGAGTTCGTTTATCATGGTGGCCAGCAGCGCAGTGATGCTAATGAGCATAGCTTCGTAGCTCTTGGTGTATTAAAAAACAATGATTTTAGCTATTTGTATTGCCAGTTTCCGGTTGATTTCTTTATCGAGCGTGAGCAGAAGCTACCCGCCCTGGTGCAGCAGTGGTGCGATAAACTCAAGCCCGAGCACGGTTATGCCGGCTTCTGGCTAGGAAGGTCGTATGGTTATGCGCGAAGTGCTGAATCAGTGATGCTTGAATACAAGTTCGGCCAGCGTTTCCCGGGCTTGCAAGTTAATAAATTTACAACTCACTCCTTGAATCTTCATCGAGGCCTCAAGGGCGTCGACTGGCTGACCATTCTCTCCGATCGCTGGCTGGAGCGGCTAGGTGGCCTGGATCGCGTCAAGGCCGAGATGGGCGAGCTGCCGGTGCTGGACTATGAGGGTGGCGCCATCCTGCGCGCCGGCCCCATGCCGCAGCTTGGCGACAATGAGCATCCCGAGGCCAATGCCGCCCTGGCCGACTATCGGCGCGTCGCGGCGATCATCGAGCCGGTACGCATCAAGGATCATCCGGGTATCCATCCGCGCCTGTCGCCCAGCTATCGCCATGAGAAGCGCTTCGACGCCCAGGAATACCAGGCCTGGTTGGCCCGCTTTAGTCCGCAGGAGGATGCGTCATGAGCGAAATGCCGTCGAAGGGGGAGGACTTTCCGCTGGCGTGGTTCCCCGGTCAGCTCTTTCCCGATATCGACCTGGAGCGGGTAGAGGTCGACGACACGGCCATCAGGGTACTCTGCCGCGACGGCGACTGGTCGCTGCAGTCGGATATCACCCCCTTCTGGGGGCCGGGCACCATGGTCTTGCATACCCGGGAGCCGGCACAGGTGCATATCCAGGAGGGAGCACGCTGGCCGCTCGTCGACCGGGAGCTGGCCGAGGAGAAGCTGCTACCGATGTTCCATACGCTGGAACTGATCGAGCGCGGTGAGCCCTGGCGGCTGCGCGGCCGTGCCGGCGAACGCAATGCGGTGGTGGAGCTGCGCGCCGAGATCACCGCCATCACCTGGCACGCCGCCGACGCCTGACGACGAAGGAACCGATATGGCAAGGGCGCCGACCATCGACGTACTGGATGCCCCGCTCGACCAGGTGCTGACCGTCGAGACCGATAAGGGCGTGCTCTTCAAGGTCTGCCTGGGCGTGGCGCTGTTCTTTACCGGCTCCCAACAGGAGGAGAAGCGCCAGGCGGTGCTGGAGATTCTCGCCGACTATCGCGATCTGGCCGGCGATCAGCTCACCTGGACCACCAATCCCACCACCGGCAAGTGGAAAAAGCTCCAGGGGTTCGATAGCTATATCATCCCCTTCGACTGGCTGCCTACTTATGGCTCCGGCGAGTGGGAGTTTGTCTATCATGGCGGCAATAAACGCAGTGACGCCAATGACTACGGTTTTATTGTCCTGGGGAAGTTGCCCGCACATGATGAAGCCGGGGAAGTCAGCAGATTATATTGCCTCTTTCCTGTTGACTTCTTTGTCGAACGGCAGCAGAAGCTACCCGCGCTGGTTCAGCAGTGGTGCGATAAACTCAAGCCCGAGCACGGTTATGCCGGCTTCTGGCTAGGAAGGTCGTATGGTTATGCGCGAAGTGCTGAATCAGTGATGCTTGAATACAAGTTCGGCCAGCGTTTCCCGGGCTTGCAAGTTAATAAATTTACAACTCACTCCTTGAATCTTCATCGAGGCCTCAAGGGCGTCGACTGGCTGACCATTCTCTCCGATCGCTGGCTGGAGCGGCTCGGTGGCCTCGATCGCGTCAAGGCCGAGATGGGCGAGCTGCCGGTGCTGGACTATGAGGGTGGCGCCATCCTGCGTGCCGGCTCCATGCCGCAGCTTGGCGACAATGAGCATCCCGGGGCCAATGCCGCCCTGGACGAGCTCGGCATGCTCAGCGAGCCGCTCGACGACTGGGGCGAGCTGTCCAAGGCGACCCTGGCCGCCGAGGCCCTGGCAGGCATCGGCGCCGAGGCGGACTTCCAGATCGGCCTGATCGACGGCAAGTTCGTGCTGACCCTCAAGGCCCGGCTGGTGCTCAAGGGCGGCGTCGGCGGCAAGTTCAGCGTCGAGCTCGATCCCGATCGGCTTGACCCCTGGATGGGCATGCTGCATCAGGCCTTGGTGGACAACGACTACGAGGTGGTCGACTGGATCACCCCCGCTGCCTTCGAGGGTTTCAGCAAGCTGTTCTTCATGCAGACGATGCTGCTGGTGGATGTCGGCATGCTGGCCCTGCGGGGTGTGGACTACGTGGACAGCCTGTACGACGACTTTACCCGCTCGGAGCGGGCCGGACCGATAGCCTATGCCATCGTCGACACGGCATCTAACCCCGAGAGGGAGAAGCAGTTGAAGGCCTGGGTGCAGCAATTGCCGCCGGAAGCCTTGGGGCCCCTGCTGCATGTGTTGGCCAGCGGGCCGGAATCCTTCGATGCAGACGGTGATCGGTTTAGCGAAGCCCAAGCCCGGGATTACCAGCAGATCGCTATCACCAACTGCTTGCAGTGGCTGGTAGAAGGGGCGACGAAAGGCGCCTATAACGACATGTGCTATCGATTCTCGGATACCGATCCCAACCCGGCCCAGATTCTCTTCGAGAAGAGCGTTGCGCGCATGGCGAGCGATGGGAAAAAAACTGAAGAGCGTCTGCTTGATGCTTATTGGGAAGGGAAATCAAGATTGAATTCTTTCATGGATGAGGCTTCGGGAAATAGTGGTCAGCTTGCTGCTGACGCTAGAAACTCGAGGATGGATTACACTCAGCTTTGCTTATCTCTTGGTCGGCACTTTGCTTCTGTTGAGTAACTGTTGGTGCCGTTGTTTTGATTTTATATAGGTGGTGATTTCATGGCTGTGTCAGGAAGAGTAAAGCTGTTGCTATCAAGTGTATTGCTTTTGTTTTCATCTTTTGCTTGGGGGCTGGATGATGAAGCCAAGGCTGCTAAGGAAGAGGGTATGCGGCTTTATAATATCAGTCATTCAACAGCGGCACTGCCATATCTGGAAAAGGCGGCTAATGCTGGAGATGTAGAGTCCATGTATTACATGGGAGAGGCCGAGCGCCGTCAGCGCATGATGAATATGACGCGAGCAGCCCTGGACTGGTATCTGAAAGCCGCTGAACAGGGCGAACCCTACGCCATGCTGCGACTTTGGGGTGGTGGTGCCTGTGTTGCTGGTGATTACTGCCCCGAGGATGCCGAGGGCTGGCGCGAAAAGGCGCTAGCCGAGCAATTGCCCCGCGCCGAGGCTGGCGATCCCGAGGCCATGCTGGCGTTGCATTACATTTATGGCGCCCTGGACGATAGCGATGAAGGGCATGAATGGCTGGAGAAAGCTGCAGAAGCCGGTAACCCTGAGGCTCAGGATCGTCTGGCCAAGATGATTCAAGATGGATATGGATTCTATTGGTCGGATGAAGGTCGCCTCGAAGCGGCTGAAAAATTGGCTCGAGGAGCAGCTGAACAAGGGTATGTGCCTGCCATGCATACCTTGTCTGGTCTTTTAATTGATAAAGGTCAAGAAGAAGAGTCTTGGGAGTGGTTGGTCAAGGCATCCGAGAATGGTTCGCGTGGGGCTCGCTTGACAATTGGATGGTGTTACCTTAATCCAGAAGAATATGGCCAGGAAGGTGGTGGGTGTTTTGTTGGTCAGGATGTTGTGAAAGGTTGGGCCACCCTTTATGCAGTAGATGAAGAAATTGGTGATAATACCGCTAAGTCGATTATGGAACGTAATAGAAATCTTCTCAGCTATGAGCAGCGCCAACAGGCAGAAGGAATTGCAGAAGATACGTGGCTTAGTCATGGCCCCCCTTTGTCGAAATTTCCGCCGAGATATGGCTTCTAGATTGTGAGAAATAAGGCTTTAGGTGGAATTCTGGTTTGCCTGCTTTTTCTGGCGATGCCTGCTTGGGGATTAGATGCTGATTTTCAGGCCGCCAAGGATGCTGGCATGATCGACTACAATCTTGGATATGTCGTTGATGCTATCCCCAAGCTGGAGGTGGCTGCCGAAGCTGGCGATATGGAGGCCATGTACTACTTGGGAGAGTCTCATCGTATAACCCATATGGGAATGACCAGTGATGCCTTGGAGTGGTATCTGAAAGCCGCTGAGCATAACGATCCCTATGCGATGCTGCGTCTATGGGGAGGTGGAGCCTGCGTCGCCGGTGACGAGTGCCCGGAGGACGCAGAGGGCTGGCGAGAGAAGGCGCTGGCAGAGCAGTTGCCTCGTGCCGAGGACGGTGATACCGAAGCCATGCTGGCTCTGTATTATATTTACGGAGCCTTGGACGATAGTGATGAAGGTAATGAGTGGCTGGAGCGTGCTGCAAATGAAGGGAACCCTGAGGCTCAGCACCGGTTGAGCACCATGATTCGAGATGGATATGGCTTCTACTGGAGCGATTCTCGCCGTTCGGATGCTGCGATTGAGTGGGCACGTAAAGCCGCCGAGCAAGATTATGTTCCTGCTATGAATACTTTGTTTGCATTGTTGAGCAATATAGGGGATGTGAAGGAAGGGTGGAGCTGGCTAGTCAAAGCATCTGAAGCTGGTTTTCTTGATGCAAGGCTGAATGTGGGAAGTTGCTATTTTTCCCCGGGAGTAAGAGGCGACTTTTGTATTGTCGAACAAGACAAAGTCAAAGGTTGGGCAATTTTTTATGCAGCTGAGCATGAAACTGGAAGCAATGCCTCCCAGTCTCTTCTTCGTCTTAATAGAGATGATATAACATATGAAGAACGACAAGAGGCTGAAGAGCTAGCCGAAGACGAGTGGCTCGGCCATGGGCCTCCTTTGTCTAACTTCCCCCCTAAATATGGTTTCTAGAACGCACGTCATGCACTCGGCTATCCCTGAATTCAAGCAATAAGCGCAGTGTCGACGTGCTGGTGCGCAACGACTTTCCGCTGCGCGAGTTCAGCTCGCCGCTGAGTCCCCAGTCGCTCAGTCACTTGAGCCTGCACCAGTTGGCGGCGCTGGCCATGACGGCGGAAGAGCATGAGCGCCTCAATAGAAGCCTGCCGGGCGATGGGGCGCTCCCCGCCCAGCTGTGGGAGGCCCCCGAGAGTGCGCTCGCGCAGTGGCTCGCCGACCGGGGCTGCCAGCGCATCGAGTGGCAGGGCGAGTGGCATGACGAGGTGCTCGGGCTGTTCGAGCCCGAGCGCTTCTTCGCTTACCTCGAGGCGGAAGACATTCAGGTCGCTGCCCTGGAGGGCCGGCGAGATGCCTGGGGGGAGACCCTGCAGCACCTGCTCTTCACCGGCCCCTCCCACAAGGTGTTGCGACTCTTCGATGCCTCGGCTCAGGCGCAGTACCTGCGCATGGTCGGGATGAGCTATGGCGACCTCAAGGAGCAGGTCGCGCCGGATCGTCCCCAGGAGATACAGGCCACGGGGCCGAGCCTGTCGCTGGAGGTCATGGACGGCAGCGTCTCGGCCGAGGCGGGTAGTAACCTCGAGGCCGAGGCCAAGGATA